>JAESRB010000074.1 GCA_016764855.1 Emcibacter sp. | reverse complement strand
TTTTTCATATGTGTTAACGATCAACCTCACCTTGATTATGGCGGCAAAAGAAATCCAGATGGTCAAGGCTTCGCAGCCTTTGGTAAGGTTGTTAAAGGAATGGACATCGTTCGTAAAATTCAGAATGAGAAGACAGTACCGCCAGTGGGTAAAGAGCTGGAATATACCAGTGGCCAAATGATTGCGCAGCCTGTTGTAATCTATGATATCAGCCGTGTTAAAGATTAAAGTTAAAGTCCAGAATTCAGGCCTCAATTTCTGAGATTATACCATTTTGCCAAATTCCCTGATCTAGATCCATATTGAAAATTTGCGCGCATTTATTGATGAAGCGTTGAATGCGCATATCCCCTAACGGGTGGGTATACAAAAAATCACATTACTGCCTTGATGGTATAATGCCTGCAGTTACTGAATAGCGGCTGGGCTCCAGACCTGTTTCAATATTCCTATAACAAACAACATATAGGGAATATTTATGAAGGGACTAAGAGACAAGGTTGCTATCGTCACCGGTAGCGCCACAAGTATCGGGGCGTCCGTCGCCCGGGCATTCGTGGAAGCAGGAACCCATGTAATCATTGCCGATATCGCCGAAGAAGCAGGCGGTGCATTGGCCGAGGAACTAGCTGGGGACGGAGGCGGAAATGCTAAATTCGTTCGGACCGATGTCACATGTGATGCGGACCTGAAAGCGGCTGTCGATGCCGCGATTTCCACATGGGGCCAACTCGATTTTGTGGTTAATACGGCCTGTACCTACGTTGATAACGGTATGGACTCCACCCGGGAACAATTTCTTGAGGCTTTGAATGTCAATGCCGCAGGCGGTTTCATGCTGGTGCAATATGCGCGTCCGCACTTGAAGGCCGCCAAGGGAGCGGTTGTTAACTTTGGCAGTATCAGTGCCAAGATCGCGCAACCGGGAAGGTGCCTCTATCCCATGACAAAAGGCGCAATTCACCAACTGACCCGGAACGAGGCTCTATTGCTTGCCGAAGATGGTATTCGTGTCAATACGGTTTCCCCCGGATGGACGTGGTGTACCATCATGGATGAAGTCTCCGGCGGTGACCGACCAAAAACAGACCGGGTTGCAGAACCATTTCATATGACAGGCAGAGTAGGGGACCAACGGGAAATCGCCGATGCTGTGCTTTTCCTCTGTTCCGACCATGCGAGCTTCATTACCGGAACGGACCTTCCGGTTGACGGGGGCTATTCGGCCCTTGGCCCGGAACAAAAAACAGACGCCCTTGGTCAATTAGCAGATTAACAGATTAGGAAATTTCAATGCGTAAAATTACAATAATTGGTGCGGGGCAATCTGGCCTTCTCATGGGGATCGGTTTGAAGAAAAAAGGCTATGATGTCACGATTATCACCAATAGAACCGGCTCGGAAATATATAACGGTGGCGTGCTGTCCTCACAGGCCATGTTCAATGCCGCGTTGGATATTGAGCGGGATTTCGGTGTTAATTTCTGGGAAGATGAATGCCCGGAGATCGAAGGTATTTCACTGACGGTTGTGGCGCCGGATGGTAGCCGCCCCATAGACTGGGCGGCCCGGCTGACAACAGGTTCCGCAAATTCCGTTGATCAACGGGTTAAAATGCCGGTTTGGATGGCAGAATTTGAAAAATTAGGCGGTAAGTTGGTGATTGATGATGTCAGTCTTGAAAGCCTTGAAGATATTGCCCGTGATTGTGATCTTGTAATGGTGGCTTCGGGCAAGGGCGATATTGGTAAGATGTTCGAACGGGATGCGGAAAAAAGCACTTTTGACAAACCCATGCGGGCTCTTGGATTGACTTATGTAAAAAATATGAAGCCGCGGCCTGACTATAGCGCGGTTTGTTTTAATATTATCCCAGGAGTGGGCGAATATTTTTGTTTTCCGGCGCTGACGACCACGGGGCCTTGCGATATTATGGTGTTTGAAGGTATTCCGGGTGGGGAGATGGATTGCTGGGGCGGGATTGCGAGCCCGGAGGAGCATTTGGAAATGAGCCAGACTATATTGAATAAATTCCTGCCGTGGGAGGCTGAACGTTGTACCGAGATTGAGATGACGGACCCTAATGGCAAGCTTGCCGGACGTTTCCCGCCGACAATTCGAAAACCCGTCGGACGGCTGCCCTCAGGCAAGATCGTACTTGGGTTGGCGGATAGTATTTGTCTCAATGATCCGATCACGGGTCAAGGCTCCAATAATGCGACCAAATGTACAGAAATATTTTATAACAGCATTCTTGCACGTGGGGATTTGCCGTTTGATGAAGATTGGATGCAGAAAACTTTTGACGAATTTTGGGACTATGCCAAATATGTTGTGGAATGGACCAATGGGTTCCTTTTGCCGCCAGCCGATCATGTCTTGCAGATATTAGGGGTCGCCGGCAGCCATCCGGAAACGGCACAGAGGATTGCCGATGCTTTCAATGACCCTCGGGATTTATTTCCGTGGTTTATGGAACCGGCGGCGGCAGCGGAATATCTCAAGAAGATCGTCAATTAATCGAGGGGTTGATGGGTTAAAGAGGGGGCGTTATGCCCTCTTTTTTTGTAGAATAAGGATAACTAATGTCTGAGAATAATCAGGATTTGCAGGAAAAATTTCGTCAGGCCATGCGCCGTATGGTTTCGACGGTCAGCATTATTACGGCGACATATGAAAGGGAGCCGCTTGGTATGACCGCGACCTCTGTGACCTGTGTCAGTTTTGAGCCGCTCTCCATGCTGGTATGTGTGCATAAAAAGTCAAAATTTCACGAAGTAATTGCCAATAGCCGCCATTTTTGCATCAATCTGTTACATAAAAACCAGCAGAAAATTTCCAATCATTTTAGCACTCCCGGTAGCGGAGAGACACAGTTTTCCTGTGGTGCATGGGAGCAGAAAAATGATCTGCATTACCTGAGAGATGCTCAGGCTAATCTTTTTCTAACCGTTGAAAATACCAGGAGTTTTGGTACGCATGGTCTTTTCATCGGAACCGTGTTTGACATTGAATATACAGAGGATATCGCCCCACTGTTGTATGCCAATGGCCATTATGGTGAGGTGAAAAACGCATCTTGATCCGACGTCTCAAAGGGCCGTTTTTGCGTTGCTCTGTCGTCTGCTTAAAAAAAATGTGTCTAAACAGTATTTTTACTTTATTTATGAGATCACGCCTTAGTTCTCAATACGAAAACCGACCTTTATCTCAACCTGATAATGAGCCACTTTTCCGTCCTTGATTTGCCCTCGTGTGTCAATAACCTCAAACCAATCAAGGTTTTTAAGTGATTTTCCGGCCATTTGAATAGCATTTTCGATTGCCGCTTCAATGGAGTCCGGAGAGCTTCCCACCAGCTCGACTTTTTTATAAACGTGATTTACCATGAGTTTCTCCTATTTTGAGTTTTAAATATATATGCCCTGCATTGCTAATTTTGAGATAAAAGAAGAATTTAACAATGACAGAAGCGATCCTATCATGTGATGTCCGCTTTGGATGGAAGCAGACGTTTAGAGTTCTAGTTTAACACAGTGAGGCAATAGGAGCAAAGGAAGGAGTTGTCAGGTGAAATTGATTTAATATTTTCTTCAAAATACAGAATAGAAGGCAGGCGTATCATGATGCTTCTTTTTAAAGGTGAGAGAGGAGGGGTAGCGACCGGATGCATTGAGTGTTTTGACATAATTTGATTTCTTAAATCTATTGAATGAATGGCGTTTTAACTGTAGAATCGTGCAATGGGTACGTTATTGAATATAAAGGCATTTTTACTTGTGGCGCGGAAAGGAAGTTTTTCCAGCGCTGCGCGTGATTTGGGGGTTGCACCGTCTGTAATGACGAAGCGTGTGACGCGTCTTGAGGATCAGATGGGGGCCAAATTATTCCATCGTTCTACACGCGGTCTCAGCTTAACGACAGAGGGTGAAGATAGTCTGCCGCATTATCTCCGCTTAACCACAGAGCTTGATGAGATCATAAAAGGGGATGGCACAAAAAATAATGGCCTAAAGGGGCATGTCCGTATTATGGCCCCGATTACAATCACGTCCATATATCTTGGGGGGGTATTTAGCCAGTTTCAGGCTCTGCATAAGGATGTTACACTTGAAATTATGCTGATGAACCGTTCGGTCAATCCGTTGGAGGATGGCTATGATATGGTAGTTGCAGCCAATCCTGCGTCCTATCCCAATGTTGTTGATGTGCCGCTTTGTTCCTACCCACAAGTTTTATGTTGTTCGCCGGAATATTTGAAAAATGTAAAAATACCCGAACATCCCCGTGAGTTGATTAATTATGATTGCTTGAACTCCGCGCTTTTTGGGATGGTTTGGCGTTTTGAAAGCCCACGGGGTGAAATCAGTATTGAAGTGCGTTCACGGACCAAAACCAATGATGCCAGCGTTGTTCTAAAGGCCGCCCGTGAGGGACTAGGAATTGGCGTTTTGCCTTTTTACCTGGCTGAAATAGACCTACAGAAGGGGCGCTTGGTTCAATTGCTTGAGGATTTCCCAGTCGTGGATTTATGGATTAAAGTCCTTGTTCCACGCGTGACCCTGCAAAAACCGATTATCAATATGCTTATTTCATATTTGAAAACCCGTATGATGACGATCCCCTCTGTAGAGGTATAGAATAATAATTTAGAAGCCTATTTTGGCGCGGATATCTTTAGAAAATCTGTTGAAGATATTTCAGGTCCGAATTTATTAATGGTTGCCCGACGCATATCACGCTTATATTTGAAAACTTCAAAACTTGTTGCGCGATGTAGGGTGCAAGGGTTATTCCATATTATGAGGTCGCCCTGTTGCCATTTATGGGTATAGATAAAATCAGGCTGTGCGGCAAAATCATAGAGCTCTTCAATGAATGCGTTACTTTCCTGCGCATCCCAACCAACAATGTGAGTAATATGTTCGCCGATAAGAAGCCCTTTTCGCCCTGTTCTGGGGCAAATGGTTTCGATTTTCTGCCGCGTTGGTGGCATTGAATCCAGCATTTTTTGATCTGGTTTATAGCCACTTTTTGTACGTGTTTTCCAGAAACTATGTTCGGCAACGGCATCTATGACTTTCGCCTTCATCGTGTCAGGTAAAGCGTCATAAACCGCTCTGGTATCGATATAATGGGTATCGGCACCTTCCGGGGGAATGACACGAGCAGATAGAAGAGACCATTTGGTTGGCAGACCGTTAAAAGAACTATCAGAATGGAAGTCCTGATTGGCTTTGTTTGATGCATGTTTTAAGGCCTCAGGCGGCAATATTTCACCGTCTAAGCCAAGGTTGGTTACATCGTATAATTTGGGATCAATACGTTGTTCTGCTGCGACTTTCATACCCATATGAGGCGGCAATTCAAGAGGCCCAAATGAACGGCTGAACCGTATCTGCTCCATATCATTGATATTTTGTTCAGGCAGGACCAGTACGGCATATTGGGCCATAGCTTGCTCTATATCTTCTACCATTTCGGCGCTCAAACCTTCATGTAGATTGACTTTAGTTTGAACGCGTCCTCCAAACAAAGGATGCAATTTTTGAATTTTTAACATAATATTCTCCTTTATCTATTTTTTGATAATAACGGCGCCTTTTGACATGGGCTGCACGTTATCACGATATATGGCCAACCATCCTGTTGTCTTTTTGGGAGTGGGGAGTTCAAGGTTTTCACGTCGTTCTGTAAGGATTTGTTCTTCAACATCTAGAGTGAGGCTACGCTTTTCAATATCAATGGAGATTTGATCACCATCGTTAATAAGGGCGATTGGTCCTCCCATGGCGGCTTCTGGTGAAACTTCTCCAACCACCAAACCTTTATTAACCAGGCCAGAAAGCTGACCGTCGGTAACAACGGCAACCGTCGTTCCGAGTCCTGCGCCATCAACAGCAAAAACGGCAAAGGATGCGCCGCCCATGCCGGGTGTTCCTTTGGGGCCAAGGCCACGTAGAACGATGACATGACCGGGTTTAATGTCACCACTTTTAATGGCGGCAGCCGCTTTAAGTTGATCATCAAATACGACGGCAGTTCCCGTAAATTTGAGTCCTTTTTTTCTACTGCTCAAACCAAGTTTAATAATGGAGCTTTCAGGGGCGAGATTGCCGCGTAATATGGCAATAGCAGGGCCATCTGAATAAACATTATCCAAAGGCCGGATCACGTCATCATTATGGACTTCTGCCGATGCGAGGTTTTCTTTTACGGTTTTACCTGTCACGGTTAAAACGGAGCCATCTAGAGATGCTTCCAACCGTTTCATGATTGCTTGTGCGCCACCAGCTTTTTCGAAGGATTCGATTGTATCTTTACCTACGGGCAATACGGCACTTAACAGAGGCGTTTTTCTGGATAATTCATCAAAAATAGAGAAAATATCAAGATCGACATCCCCTTCAACAGCGATCGCCTGAAGATGTTTTACCGCATTGATTGAGCCGCTTACGGCGAGGATTGCCGATGTGGCATTTTCAAAAGCACCCTTCGTTAAGATATCCCGGGGTTTTAGGTCTTCCCAAATCATATCCACAATACGTTTGGAAGACAGCTTGGCAAATTCAGTCATTTTTTCACTGTTAGCCAGAACCGGAGCACTACCCGGTAGGCACATGCCGAGGGCCTCACATACGATATGCATGGAGTTGGCTGTTCCCATGCCGGAACAAACGCCGGGGCCTTTTACAGCATGGTCGGCCATATTGGAGAGTTCATCTTTGGAAAGGTTGCCGGAAAGAACATGGCCAGCTCCGAGAAAGACATCTTCGATATCTACATGCTTGCCTTTGTATTCTCCACTTGGCTGATAGCCACATATAACAAGAATGGTCGGAATGTTAAGACGAATTGCCGCCATAAGGTGGCCGGGAACTGTTTTGTCGCATGAGGTCAGGCAAATCATACCATCGAGTTGAGCGCCCTCTACGACGCTTTCAATGTCATTTACAATCAAGTCACGGCTCGGAAGGATATAGCCTCCATTTTGGCCGGGACTGATAATAAAATCACTGGGAGCTGTGGTGCGTATTTCAAAAGGTAATCCGCCGGCTTCTTTTATCGCGTCTTTTACTGTTTTTGCGATATCGTCTAGATGACTAAAACAAATAGCAAGTTCAGATGATGAATTTACGACGGCAATTTTGGGTTTTTTCATGTCTTCGTCATTCAAACCCAGAGCTATCCATTGCGCTCTACGTACGGCCCAGCGTGATGTACCATACTCAAAATTGCTTCTCAGCACCTTTTTCATTCTTTTATTCCCATCTAAATAATAATTACAGGCAAAGCTAACATTGGTTAAATATGAAATGAAGACCCCTTATTGAACGAACTGTTTTGCTATTTTGGAATGAATAAAAGCGGCCTTATACTTTGTTAAATAACGGGATTTTATTTGCATCGTAGAATTTTGTCTAAAATGCTGATCTTGTCGTTGTCACCTTTTCCTAAATGGAAAAACTGATCACGCATCTTGTAGCCTTCTGTTGGTCTTGTCAGCTTGCTAATGTGCTGAAACTTGATTCAAAGAAAGTAGTAGCCGTATGTCTACTATGAAAATATAAATCACATATTTTAAGGGAGTCTATTTAATATGATTAATCGAATTTCTGGATTTGGGCGGGCTATGCCAAATCTGCGTAAAGCTATGCTAGGTGTTTCTAGTGTCGCGATTTCACTATCTTCTTTTGCAGCCAATGTGCAAGCGGAAGAAAATTCTTTAGCACTGGACGAAATTATTGTGACAGCGCAAAAGCGTTCACAGTCGTTGCAGGATACAAGTGTTGCCGTTGCTGTTGTTAGTGCCGCAAGACTAATGGAAGCAAGAATTGATAACCTCGAAGACCTGCAAGCTATCGTTCCGAATATTAGTTTTGGTAGTGATTTTAATGTTGCAAAACTTTTTGTTCGTGGCGTTGGTACCAATACTTCAACACCGGGCGCGGATTCAGGCGTAGCGATGTATGTTGATGGTGCGGTTCTTTCACGTCCCGGCGCGCAATTCGCGTCAATGTATGACCTTGAGCGCGTTGAAGTTCTTCGTGGACCACAGGGCAGCTTGTTTGGACGTAACTCCGTGGGTGGTGCTGTTAACTTGATCACAGCCAAGCCAACAGAAGAATTAGAAGGTTATGGCCGTTTCACGATTGGTGATTATTCCCTTCTTTCCAGTGAAGGGGCTGTCAGTGGCCCTCTTATGGATTCGGTCACAGCACGTGTTGCTTACCGGGTTATTAACCGCGGTGGTTACGGTATCAACGAGCATACAACATCTCAAGTAGATAACCTTGCGAAGAGCATGGGACGTTTGCATTTGAATTTTGATATTTCTGAAGATGTTAACCTTCTTGTTACGGGTGAATATTTTACACAGAATGACCGTTCCGCAGGTTTGAAATTTGCTGGACCGAATTTCCCGAATGGGGCGTTGCCTATCGGTTTAGGTGGCTTTGCTGAAGGTCAACGGAATATTTCATCAGAGATGGATCCGGTTAATACCCAGAAAACATGGGCAATTAATGCGACTTTGGATTGGGATATAAATGATGATTTTTCTGTTAAAAATATCCTTAACTACCGTGAATATGCCAATCAGTTAATCAATGATTTGGATCTGTCTTCTGTTGTGAATAGCTACGCGAATACAGGCAACCGGACAACGATCCAAAACCGGAATGTTTCCAGTGAATCCTTCAGTGAAGAATTGCAGCTTCATTATTCAACAGACCGGGTTAAAGCGGTAATGGGCTTTTTCCTCTTTAAGGAAAACTTCAGATCATTTCCAAACACAATTGGCTTGACGCCGACGGGTGGGCAAAATGGAAATCTTCAGCGTTACCGGGCGACACGATCCATTCATGAAGCCGATGCTTTGGCTCTTTTTGGACAAGTTAGCTATGTGCTTACAGATACGGTCAACTTAAAAATTGGTGGCCGTTTCAGTCATGAAAGACGTTATCAGGATAATGCTGGTATCATTCTTGGTGCGGCTGGATCACCTGGTCAATTCCCGATTAATGTAGAAACTGCTGAAATCGATCGTGAAAGAACATTTAATGATTTCACGCCGGAATTGGGTTTCGAATGGCGTCCAACTGATGACATCATGGCTTATTACACATATTCCGAAGGTTTCAAAAGTGGTACCGGACAAGCTACGATTACAGCAGCGCCGATTATTAATCCTGAAATCGCCAAAAACCATGAAGCTGGTATTAAGACGTCTTGGTTTGATAATCAGTTGGTTGTGAATATTGCGGCCTTTGTGAATGATCTTGATGGTCTTCAGATTAGTAAAACAAAACCACAAGCTGGCGGTGCGGGTTTCTCTGTTGTATTTGAAAATGCGACAACGACCCACGGCGAAGGTGTTGAAGTTGAAGTTAACTGGCAGGTTACAGAAAACTTTAGACTGGATGGCGCGGCTGCTTACCTTAAATCTACCTTCGGTAATTTTGAAACGAAAAATCCTCTTAACCCAAGTGGCGGTATTATCCAAATTGAAGGAAATTCCACACGATATTCTCCAAAGTGGTCTTATAACCTTCACGGAACCTATGAAGTGCCGTTGGATAATGATGCTCTTGTGACTATTTCTGCGGATATTTCCTATAAAGCACAGCAATATTTCACAGAGTTCATGGATAGCAGACTGGGACAGGGCGGCTATACGCTTATTGATGCCAGTGTGCGTTATACCTCTGCGGATGAGCAGTGGACAGCGACCGCTTGGGCTAAAAACCTGACGGATGAGTTCGTTGTTGCCGGTGCTTTTGCTATCTCTACCAGTGCCAGCATTGGTCGGACATTGTTACCTCCTCGGACCTTTGGTCTGACGGTTGGTTATAATTTTTGATTATAAGAGATAACAATGGAATTAACCCGTAATGAGTTAGCCATGTTAGATGGCCAGAAGGGACTTGCGATACAAAAAGCAATGGAACTTCTGGTCAAATACGGCGAAGCATTAGGGGCGGAACGCTTGGTGGACACCAGCAATGTTGCTGGTGTTCCCGGGCAGTCCAGCCCTTTTCTTCATAATTATTATAAAGATTACCCGGGGGGGAAGGATGTTATCTTTTCTCATTTCGACTTGGATAGTGATGTCGTGGTCGATGTCCCTAATACGCTTGTGTCATCCTGCCACCTTCAGGGCGGTGTTGATCAGGCACACCCGGAACTTTTTGGTGTTAGTGCTGAAACAGCCGAATTATACCAGAATAGTGAAAATTATGCCGCTGATCACGGTATTAAGATATTAAAGACTTGTACGCCCTATCTTGCTGGCAATGTTCCTGTTCGAGGAGAGCATTGTGCATGGATGGAATCGTCCGCAGTGATTTATTGTAACGCAGTATTAGGGGCCTATACCAATACAGAAGGCCGTGAAAGTACTAGCGCGGCGATGATTACAGGTAAGATTCCGGACTGGGGCCTTCATAAGACTGAAAATCGATATGGCAGTCACCGTATTGACGTTGAGGTGTCTGTTAAAAATGTCATGGATTGGGGAATGCTGGGATATTTCTCAGGTAAGATCGTGCAAGAAAAAATTCCCGTTCTGAATGGGAACTATTCCATGCCGGATTTGCTGTGTCATAAGCATTTTGGTGCGGCGGCGGCCTCTTCAGGTGGTGTGGAAATGTATCATGTCGTGGGCGCAACCCCAGAGGCAGAGACGCTGGAGATGGCGTTTGGGCCTAAAAAACCCGTTGAAATTATCAAATATGGCGAGACAGAACGGCGTCAGACCTATGAAGACCTGAATGCAAGAGCGCGTGACCCTCAGGTGGATTACATCATGCTGGGTTGTCCGCATTATTCCTTGGAACAGATCCGGGATGTTTGTCGGCTTCTTGAAGGAAAGAAGATCAGCGTAAATTGTAACTTGTGGATATTTACGTCTCGTTTTGTCAAACAGATTAGTGACCAGAAGGGCTATAGCGAAATCATTCGTCAAGCAGGCGGTGTTATATTGACAGATAGCTGTTCTGCCATAGGGCAGGCGATACCAGAGGGGACCAAAGTGGTTGCGCTGGATTCTGCCAAACAAACGCATTATTTGCCGGCAATTATGGGAATTGAAGCATGGTTCGGTTCAATGGAAGATTGTATTGATGCGGCCCTTACCGGACGTTGGAACGGAAAAGCACCATGATTAAATTAACAGGACGAAAGGTTGTCGGCGGCGTGATCGAAGGAGAGGCCCTTGTCACCAGCCAGACCATCTCCGGGTGGGGTGGTGTTAATCCGATGAAGGGCATCATTACGGAAACCCGACATGAGTTATGTGGTCAGAGCTTTAAAGACAAAATTTTAATTTGTCGCGGGGCAAAGGGATCGTCCGGTTGGTCCGTTGCCTTTCATCTGGCCCGACTTGCAGGCGTTGCTCCCAAAGGTTTGATTTTTAATGAAATGACGACCAAAATTGCCTTGGGCGCGGTGGTTATGCGTATTCCGGCCATGACCGGTTTCGACCAAGACCCCTTGGTTGTCATCAAAACCGGTGACTGGGTTCGCTTGAATGCGGACGAAGGTTATGTGGAAATCATAACAAAGGCCTAACACGGCCTGTCACATTTCAAAAGTAAAAGAATACTCTTAGATTTCAAGGATAAAGAAACTATGTCAGACGTCATTCATACAAAAACAGTGCGTCGCACAGATGTGCAGGCTATAGAAGATATCGAAGCTGATATTTGTATATTAGGTGCCGGAATATCTGGATTGACGGCGGCGCTTGAGGCGGCGAAACTTGGTCGTACGGTCGTATTGGTCGACGGCGCCCCTGCCATTGGCGGGCAGGCGATTGGTTCGCAAGTGGGGACATTGATCGGGCTTTATACCCATGGGCCGGATGCCTATCAAATTACCTATGGAATTGCAGAAGATTTGGTTAATGAGCTTAAGGAAGAAGGTTCTTTCCTGACCAGAAATAGTGCGCGCACAGGAACCATTACCTTTCAGTATGATGAAATCCGTATGGGCCGCTGGTTCGAGCAAAAATTAGAGGACGCTGGGGTTAAAATTTTATTGGGAGCAACGCTCTCTCATGTGGAATTTAAAGATAAGCGGGTGCAGCATATTGACCTGATCACGCGTTATGGGGCGGTTAAGGTAAAGGCAAATGGCTATGTAGATGCCTCGGGCGATGCCAGTCTTTGTTGGGAAGCGGGACTTGATCTACGTGAGCCTACCGCGCCCATATATGGCACGATGAACTTTCTGATCGAAGGATATGATACGGATGTTGTCGACCAGCTTGATATAAATGAAGTGCATGCACGACTGGTTACAGCAGGCCATAAATATGGTGTTCGTCGTCATGATGGGTTTTTGATGCATTTCTCGGGCAAAGGCTTTATGTTGGCGAATATTGGCCATTTTGAAACACCTATGGATCCGATGGCCGCGGCTGATATGGTTTTAGAAGGCCGCCGTCAGGCTGATAAAGTGCTGAGATTCCTGCAAGGAGAATTTTCGAACATTTTTAAAGGTTCTCAAATTCGTGCCTATGGTAATCCGGGCTTGCGCCAGACGCGCTGGATCGTTGGTGAACATCAATTGACATTGGATGAAATTAAAGAAGGGGCACGACCGGAAGATGCCGTTGCGCGATGTGCATGGTGGGTAGAATTGCATGACACGGAAGAGCTCGTTCACTGGGAAGAATTCCCATATGGTCATGTTTATTATATTCCCCTTAGCTGCATGTTGCCAAAGGGTGTAGATAATATCGTCGCCGCAGGACGGTGTGTGGATGGAGACAGTCATGCATTGTCGGCAATCAGGGTTATGGGGCCTTGTATGAGCATGGGAATGGCCGCAGCACATGCCTTGGATATGGCAGGCAGCGGTAAGGTCTCGGACATAAATATAAAAGAATTACAAGAACGTCTTTGCGATAATCTGGATCGTAAAGAATAAAGGGAGGTTTTTTTGGACATAAATAAAATACAAACTACCGATAAAAGTAACAAGGAAGACATGGAAGCCGCAGAAGAGAAAACCAATTTCTTTACCAACCCCGGCTATCGACATTATGTCCTTCTGGTCCTTTTTATTGGTTATGTAGTTAATGTCATGGACCGGGCAGTTTTGGGAATTCTGCTGGAGCCTATAAAGTTAGAATTTGACTTAACGGATACGCAGTTGGGACTACTAGGGGGAATGGCGTTCGCATTTTTCTATGCTGTGATGGGAATACCGATCGCGGCCTGGGCGGATCGCTCAAGTCGGACAAAAGTACTTTCATTGGCCATAGCATTGTGGAGTGGGATGACAGCATTGTGCGGTATGGCGGGTAGTTTTGGGACGTTGCTTATGGCACGGGTCGGGACCGCCGTCGGAGAAGCGGGCGGTAGTCCGCCATCACATTCGATTATTTCTGATTATTTCCCTCTTAATATCCGGGGAACAGCCCTGTCACTTTATGCTTTGGGCGTTCCAATTGGTACGATGGTCGGAAGCCTAGCAGCGGGTTGGGGGAACGACCTTGTCGGTTGGCGTACTACATTTATTTTGATTGGTCTTCCTGGGATAGCTGTGGCGTTATTGGTTCGTTTTACCATTAAAGAACCACAAAGAGGAATGGCCGATAAAATTTCAAGCACAGCCGTGCAAGCGACAAAGGCCCTTCCTATTCCTGTTGTATTAAAAACACTATGGGGAAATGTTTCTTTCCGTCATTTGTGTTTTGCGGCTGGCCTGCATTCGTTTGTATGGTATGGTGGCAGTATCTGGAATGCGACGTTTCTTATCCGGTCTCACAGCATGAGCAGTAGTGAGGCGGGAAGTTGGTTGGCTCTTTTTGCTGCAATTGGAGCTATCGGTACATTCCTCGGAGGTTACCTTGGCGATCGGCTGAGTTCTAAAACCGGGGATAAGCGCTGGTATATGTGGGTGGCAGGATATGCAACAATTCTTATGCTTCCTTTCCAGTTCTTTGCTTATATGAGTTCGGACATGTGGGTGATGGTGCCTTGTTTTGCCATTATGGTTGTGTTGGCAACGATGTTTTTTGGGCCATCCTTTGCCATGACACAGGCCCTTGCGACGTTACGAAGTCGGGCGATCGCGGTGTCGATCTTGTTGTTCATGCAGACGTTAATTGGATTGGGTCTAGGGCCGCTGTGTGTTGGGTTCATTAGTGATTACTTGAAGGAGACGGCAGGAGAGGATTCTCTTGGTTACGGACTTGTAATTGTCGGTCTGGTGAATATATGGGCCGCTGTGCATTATTTCCTCGGAGCGCGCACGCTTCATGCTGACCTTGCAAAAACAAAGGCGTTATCAGAGGCATAAACACTATAGTAGAATGATGATGAAAAAAATATTACTCAATATATCTTTTATAATGGCCTGTTTTCATATGGTAGAACTTCATGCTGAAGAACTGCCGCTTGATAAGCTTATTTTACCGCCGGGGTTCTCTATCTCTGTCTATGCAGAGATAAAGGATGCCCGTCAAATGTCACTTGGCAAAAACGGCACGGTTTATGTGGGGAGCCGCCGCCGGGGTGAGGGCAAAATATATGCGTTGTTAAATCCCGATAATAAATTGGCAGCGGAACAAGTCATCACCATAGATAGTGGATTAAACATGCCTTCTGGTGTGGCTTATCGTGACGGTGATCTGTATGTGGGGGCCATTAAACATGTTTATCGTTATAAGAATATTGATAAGACTTTTGATCAGAACCCAGAACCCGAAGTTTTAACAGATAAATTCCCGGACAAGACCCATCATGGATGGAAATTTATCAACTTTGGCCCTGATGGATTGCTTTATATTCCTGTGGGAGCGCCGTGTAATATTTGCCTAAGCGAGAATGAAATATTTGGCACGATCACGCGGATGGACGTGAACTCTGCAGATAGAAAAATTGAAATTTTTGCTCGAGGCATAAGAAATTCGGTTGGTTTCGACTGGCACCCCGGTACCAAAGAACTTTGGTTTACTGATAATGGCGGCGATGGGCTTGGGGATAACATTCCCGCGGATGAATTAAACCGTGCGACAAAAGCAGGCCAGAATTTTGGTTATCCTTTCTATCACCAAGGCGACATTAAGGACCGTAAACTTAGTGAGGGCAAGAAAGCCGAAGATTACATTCCACCAGTTCAGAAACTTGGTGCGCATGTGGCGGCACTGGGGATGACTTTTTATACAGGAACGATGTTTCCAGAACGGTTTCATAATCAGATTATCATTCCGGAAAGAGGGTCCTGGAACCGCTCAAGAAAATCAGGTCATGTGGGGTACCGCCTGACTCTTGTCACACTGGAAGGTAATAAGGCGGTGAAATACGAGCCGTTCATAACCGGATGGTTGGATAAGAAAAAGAATAAAGGCTGGGGCCGGCCCACGGCTACGTTAGTGATGCCGGATGGTAGCCTCCTTGTTGCCGATAATGGCGCCGATGTTATTTATCGCGTGACCTATAAGAAGGCAGATTAAAGTTTAGACTTTATAGCATTATATTACGGGCCGTTAACTTTACGGCATATCAGGCCCGTAAGTGTGGGGTGCGCGCGGTCCCTTGGACAGCTTAACGGCTCTGCTTCGACAGGTTTGGAATTTCCTGTTTCATATTATGTAGCTTATTCCATAGTGGCTCATGCTTTGCCACTGAGGGGCTGTTCCGCCGTCCTATAGGTGAGGGCCGCGTGACGAATGTAGAGCGCTAGATAACGGTGAATCTACAAGAATATACTTGAGCTGTACAAAAAACAGCAATTTCTCATTAATATAGTTTCTTTGGTCTAACCGGAAAAGACCGGAAAAGACCGGAAAAGAAATGTATGCCACCCGCATTGTAGGTGGGTTCTTAGCGATAAAAGCGCATAAATAGGAAACTCGGAGTGAAGCTCACAAGGGTAGAATTGTCTTTCCTTCCACAATTTTATGCTAATTTATCATGAGAACTTCTCGTTTAATTACCCCAAATATCCATTATAAAAATATACATAACTCTCTGATTATAAATATTAATACCATGAGGTGCTCATTTCTCATGAGGTATTAAATATGCTCCATATTTTTATCCGTCATAGTTAGATAGTCTGGACTGCTGTTGACATCAGTAGGGAACGTTTGCAATAATGTTCGAGAATTAAGTAATTGTTCAGTATTCGAACATTTTATATTTTTATACAATTAAAGTGCGGAATGAGTTGAGGAGGAAAAATGACTAATCAGACAGCTGAGACATCAAAGGTGGGGCAACGAAACTGGCCGCCGGGTGTTACGCGGGTCCCTTATTGGGTGTTTCAGGATGAGGCTGTATACCAAATGGAACAGCAACGTTTATTCCGGGGGGAAAGCTGGAATTACTTGTGCCTGGAAACGGAGCTGGCAGAGGCCGGAGATTTTAGGACGAGTTATGTGGGGGAAACACACGTCATCATTACGCGGGATATGGATGGGGAGATATATGCCTTTGAAAACCGCTGTGCTCACCGTGGTGCGTTGTTGACATATGAAGTTTCTGGTAAGACGAAAAATTTCTCCTGTGTTTATCATGGCTGGGGCCATAGCCTTCAAGGGGATCTTGACAGTGTGGCGTTTATGGATGGCTTGAATGGTAGCGGGGGTATGCGGCCAAGTTTTTGCAAACATAAATTTGGACCGAAAAAAATGCGTGTGGCAGTGGTCCATGGTTTGGTATTTGGCAGTTTTTCCAATGATGTCCCAAGTATCGAAGAATATCTTGGGGAAGAAATATTAGAGCGTATTGCCAGAGTTCTAGCCGGACGGAAAATGGTTGTCATTGGACGGTACACTCAAAACATACCAAATAACTGGAAGCTTTATGCTGAAAATACCAAGGATTCTTACCACGCCAGCATTTTGCACTTTTCTTTACAACCTTTGAAATTAATCGTCTGACCCAAAAAGGCGGGCTGATCATTAATGATACAGGTGCCAATCATGTCAGTTATTCAATTACGGAAAAGGACGCGGTAGAAGATACCACTTATTCAGATCAGGAAATCCGTTCTCAGAGTGACTTTAAGCTAAAAGACCCTTCTATGCTTGAGAGTTTTGATGAATTTGGTGACGATATAACGCTGCAAATTCTAACCGTATTTCCGGGATTTGTCTTGCAGCAGATCTTTAACTCTGTGGTCGTACGTCAAATTGTACCATGCGGTGTAGATAAAATGGAATTGCATTGGACATATCTAGGCTTTGAAGGGGATACGCCGGAACAAACTAAAATTCGACTAAAGCAGGCAAACCTTGTTGGTCCAGCCGGTTTTATTTCGATGGAAGATGGTTGTGTCGGGAATTTTGTTCAACGGGGCATCAAAGGGGCTTCACAAGAGTTTGCCGTTTTAGAAATGGGGGGGGATAGCGTTGGTCATCTTCCAGTCGCGTTACGGAGGCCGCCGTTCGGGGTTTCTGGAAGGCCTATCGTGAAATAACAGAATTGTAAGGAATAAGTATGACACAAGATATGTCTCTTTTAATCGCGAAACAACATGTTGTTTATGCGCGCTGCATTGATAACGGTGACTATGAAGACTGGCCATATTTCTTCGTGGAAGATTGCAAATATGTGGTTACGTCTGATCGGAACCATAGGGAAGGGTTAGAAGCTGGTATTATTTGGGCTGATTCACAGGCAATGCTTATTGACCGGATTACAGCGTTACGACAGGCAAATATTTATGAATTTCACAAGTACCGTCATATCATTTCTCATCCTTATATTTTAAGTGATGAGGATGGTGAAGTGCGAAGCGAAACATCCTTTATGGTTGTGCGTATTACCCGGGATGGGCCGATGGATGTTTTTGCTGTGGGTCGTTATCTAGATCATTATCAAGTCAGTGATGGAAATATAAAAATTAAGGAGCGTATCGTGGTTTGTGATAGCTCGCATTTTGATACGTTATTAGTCATTCCTCTATAAAAATTTTACAAAAAAATATGAGGATATAAGAATGATCTTGGGGTCAAAGGCCCCAAGATTTAACAGGGTGTATATTTAAGTCAGGGAAAAAAATGCCTTTCAAAGTTAGTATGTTAGGTGAGGAAAATAAGCTTGAGTTCCTTTGTGGAGAAAATGAAACCATATTGGAGGCTGCTGAGCGGTCGGGCTATTCTTTACCATACTCTTGTCGTAAGGGAGTCTGTTCCACTTGTGAAGGAACCCTTGTTTCAGGAAGCGTTATTGAAAAACAAGAAGATGTTGCGGCGGGATTGGGTAAGGCCGTTCGACTTTGTGTGACGCGGCCTTGTTCCGATATTGAGGTCAAACCACAATATATCCGTAATTTATCAGTTATCACGCCTAAACGTATGGTAGCGACCATTCATAGTATAGAACAGCCGGCAGATAACGTCTCTATTTTAGGGTTGAGATTACCCATTGGGAAGCGGTGTAAATTCACGGCCGGGCAATATCTTATGGTTTATCTGGATGACCAAACAAGCCGTAACTATTCTTTTGCTAATGCGCCTCAAAAGAGCGATATGATCGAGCTTCATATTCGACATGTTCCAGGGGGGCGGTTTTCAGATGCTATTCTTTCGAAGCTTGAAAAGGGTAGCGAACTGGATATTGAAGTTCCTTATGGTCAATTTAGCATAAAAGAGGATTCTGATGCGCCAGTAATTTTGATGGCGACAGGAACCGGATTTGCACCTGTTAAGTCCATGATAGAGGATCAAATAGCCAAGGGCAGTAAAAGGTCTGTTGAATTTTATTGGGGGCAACGCACACGGAATGATTTATATCTTTTTGATTTAATAGAAAAATGGGCACAACGTCAGCCTTGGTTTCATTTCAAGCCGGTATTATCTCGACCTGATACAGATTGGAAAGGGCGAAGTGGGTGGGTGCAGGACGCCATTTTGGCAGACCATTCCGATTTAAGTGGCCGGGAAGTTTATGCCTGCGGCAATCCAGATATGATTTCTTCCGCTCGGGAGATATTGGTGAAAGAGGCTGGCTTAAGTCTGGGTAACTTCTTTTGCGATCCCTTTGTTTCAGCCGTAGAGGAGGGGGTGTAAAATGAGTGATACCTCTGAAAAGATACTTATATTACCGGACTTTATTGATAACCGTACAATGGGGTGGTTTCAAATTCGTACTGCGCTGATTTGTGGAATTGTCATGTTTTTAGACGGTTTTGATACGCAAATGATCGCTTATGTTGCTCCTTTTGTCGGTCGGGAATGGGGCTTGGATAATGAAGCTCTGGGGTCGTTGTTTTCGGCATCCCTGCTAGGATTGATGATTGGTTATTTGGCCGTTGCTCCGTTTGCTGACCGCATTGGTCACAAACGTATGATTGTTGCAACGGTACTTGGGACATCTATCTTTGTGCTTCTTGCCTCTTTCGCGACGAATGTGAATGAATTGATGATAGCGCGTTTCATTACAGGTATTGGCCTTGGGGGCGTGATCCCCAGTGCGATCACTTTGGCTAGTGAATACAGTCCAAAGCGACTGCGTGCAACGATTGTTTTGGCTATTTTTGTTGGTTACTCACTGGGATTTGTGGTTGCTGGTTTGGTTTCTGGCTGGTTGATCCCCACATACGGTTGGGCCTCAATATTCCTAATTGGGGGCGTCATGACATTGGCGGCAGTGCCTATTACCTTTTTCTTTTTGCCGGATTCTATTGCTTTGCAAATTAGAAAAGGAAAAAATATTAGAGGCGTGAAGAATATACTTTGCCGTATTGACCCGACACTAACCGATGATTTCATCCCAACCCTTGAGATGCCGAATATAGATGCAGGCGAGAAAAAACAGATGCCTGTGATGGGGCTTTTTAAGCCGTCATTACTTGTTGGGACATTACTATTATGGGTGGTTTTCTCCGTTAACCTTGGTGAATTTTATGCCCTGCAAAGTTGGTTGCCGATCATCATAGAGAAGCAGGGGTTTGTGATGGATATGATGGTGAAAGGCACTTCGATCACAACGGTCGGGGGAATAGTGGCCGCCTTTATTATTGGTCCGTCTATGGATCGGCTGAATCCTTATAATGTGCTCGCTATGTTATATCTTCTGGGTTTTTTTTGTTTGCTAATCTTTGGTTATTCATTCCAGTCTGCGCCTTGGGTGATGTTGCTATCAAGCTTTTTTGTGGGTTTTTGCGTTAGTGGTGGCCAGAAAAGCGTCGTGGCACTTTCCGCTATATTTTACCCCCATGAAATTCGAGCCGCTGGTGTGGGGTGGGCGCTGGGGATCGGTCGTATCGGAGCGATTGCGGGGCCGCTAATTGTTGGGACGTATATGGATCCCAGCTGGCCTCCTACGACGATATTTAGCTTAATGGCCTTTCCAATGTTGTTTTTAAGCTGCGGTATTTTCTTTCTCGGAAAAGTTGTTGATCGCAGAAATGCGGCTTACGTTTCAAAAAATATTCAATAAGGGGAGGATTGAGAAATGAATTGCATAAATCTTCGCCATCTTAATTGTTTTTGTGAAGTCTTTCGGCGGCGGAGCATAAACGCCGCCTCCCATTATGTTTATCTTTCTCAGTCCGCCATTACGCAAGCTTTGAGTAAGCTTGAAATGAATTTGGGAGCACAGCTTTTCTTACGCAGCAGTTCGGGTATGTACCCAACAGAGGCCGGAGAAATATATTATGGCAGGGTTCAGCATGCTCTTGATCTCATAGAAAAAGGGGCAAAAGAGGCACAGAGCCACACGAATATAGAATGTTCTGAGGGGACCAAAGGGTTTTACCGTATGGTTACGGCCCATCAATTAAGAGCATTGATAGCTATTTTTGAAACAGGGGATTTTAATCTTGCCGCTCGTTTTAGCGGAATATCCAAATCATCAATTCACAGGCATACCAAGGCTCTGGAAAGGCTGGCGGGTATTCCTATCTTTGAAAAGTCTCGGATTGGCGTCACTTTCACAAGCGCCTCTCAGATTCTTATTCGTTATGCAAAATTAGCCTTTACCGAAATTGAGAATGCTCAGGCGGAGATTAATGCGCTTGTTGGAAATGATACCGGACGGATTGTTATCGGAGGAATGCCGCTTGCCCGGACTTACATCTTACCTAAGGCTGTAACAGTTTTCTTGTCAGAATATCCGGACCATAACGTTAAAATTTTAGATGGTCCTTATGAGTATCTCATGAATGGATTGCGGAGTGGTGATATTGATCTTTTGCTCGGGGCTTTACGTGATCCGCTTCTGGTTGGAGGTGTTGAACAGGAATTTTTGCTCGATGATCCCTTGGCAATTGTTGCCCGTACCGATCATCCGATTTTTAAGACAAAGAAGCTGACGATAAATACGCTGGCGGCTTATTCATGGATTACCCCCAGTGAAGGGCGTCCTCTCCGGGCTCGTTTTGAAGATTTATTTGAAGATTTGGGTCAGAAGTCCCCCAAACGTATCGTCGAATGTAGCTCATTTATTGCCATGCGCGGCCTTCTTTTGGAGAGTGATAGTCTGGCCTTAATGTCGACCCATCAGCTTCAATACGGTATGGGAGAGAAGTTGATAAGCATACTTCCTTTTCCGGTAAAAGACATTTTCCGAAAGATCGCCATCACAACAAGAGAAGAATGGAACCCAACCCGTCCTCAAGAACGGTTTGTCGAAATTTTACATCAGGTAAGTGCCTGTAAATAAATATATATTCAATAATTTAACAGCATGAGGGATGCATTTTAAAAGGATCATAAAACTTATAACCAGGGTGATAATTCTAATTACAAATTGATCAGAAGATAGCTTACGCTTCAATGAATAATAAATTCGATAACTTACATCCTCACACCCGTGGGGCAGGGAGACTATAAATGACCACTTTAAATCAATCAGGAAAAATTAAAGAGAGTATATTTACGTCAGGGAATAAAGAATGGCGTCGTGGCTTATTGCAAACAACAGCAGTTATGTTCGGTTGTGCCAGTATCTTAATGGGAAGTTCTGCTGCATTAGCGGACAGCAGTACCCTTGATGAGATCGTTGTAACGGCGCTTAAACGGACGCAATCCTTGCAGGATGTCTCCGTTTCTGTCGCGGTCCTTGATCGGCAGCAGTTAGAAGATAGGCATGTGGTCGATATTAAAGACTTACAGCTATATATACCGTCTATAACCATTAATGACAGCTTTGGTACGCCGCAAATCAGCAGCCGTGGTTTGGGGTTGAATTCCGTGTCAGCGGGTATTGATCCTGCGGTTGGTTTTTATGTGGACGGGGCGGTTATTAATACGCCTGTTGCGCAGTTATTTTCATTATTCGATCTGGAGCGCGTTGAAGTTCTGAGCGGGCCACAGGGGTCATTATTTGGTCGTAATACGATGGCGGGTGCTATTAATTTGATTACATCAAAGCCTTCAGAAGAGTTCGAGGCCTATGGAAGACTTACCATCGGGAATTATGCGGCGGTAGAAACCGATGGCGCGATTGGCGGGACGCTTTTTGATGGTGTTCTTGCACGTCTTGCATGGCGTACAGTGAACCGTAGTGGTTTTGGAGAAAACCAGTTTACGGGTGCTGACGTGGATAATCAAAATCAACAAATGTTAAGAGGGCAAATTAAGCTTATTCCTAGTGAGGACGTTGATTTATTGCTGTCTGTTGAATATGCAAAACAAGATGATAGAGGGTTGGTGTTCAAATTCAAAGAAGTCACTTTTGCTAATTTGCCCTCAAAAGCGGCACCAGGATTGGGCGGCTTCCCTGTCGGAAACCCTCGGGATATTTCAACGGAGTTCGACCCACAAAATGATAGGGAGACATTATCCGTAACGGGGACATTGAATTGGGCCGCGAGTGAGGAATTGGCCTTTAAAGGGATTGTGAATTACCGCGACGTGGATGTGAATTTGATCCAAGACCTTGATTTATCCTCCGTTGTCCAAAGGGAAGATGTGAATGGTGTTGGCGGAACCAATCAGGAAAGGCCGATAAATTCCGAACAGTTCAGTGCGGAATTGCAAATAAATTATGCTGCGGACTTTGCTGGCCTGCCGCTCGATTTTGTTGGAGGCTTCTTTTACTTTAACGAAGAAAACAGCACGACGAATACGATTGGTTTTCAACCTAAGAATGGTCGCCCTCGGGCTCTTCCGGGTGGGGGAACGACTTTTGATAAACGTGTACAGCTATCGGGCACTAAAAATACAGACAGTTGGGCTGCATTTTGGAGCGTGCGTTATGATGTGATGCCAGAAGTAACCCTGAAACTTGGTGGGCGTTATACCGAAGATAAAATCTCAGTCCTGAAAGAAAACCTTATCTTTGTGGCCAATGGCTTAGGCCCACAAAAAAGTATTGCGCCCTTTGATGACAGTAAGAAATTTGCAAAATATACGTCTGAATTTGGCATAGAATGGCGTCCCACAGATGATATGATGCTTTATTATACTTACAGTGAAGGGTTCAAAGCCGGAACAGTGCCTATTGGGTCAACGTCTGGTCAAGGATTTGTGGACCCGGAAACAGTTAAGAATAATGAATTCGGTATAAAAAGCACATGGATTGACGGTGAATTAACACTGAATGTCAGCGGGTTCTTTTATACGGCAAAAGATCTTCAGCTGCAGCGGTCTTTACCTACTGGAGCTGGCGGTTTTACATTGACGCTTGCGAATGCGGCGGATTTAAAAGCGCATGGGGCAGAAGCTTCTGTCGTGTGGCGTCCTACGGAGAGCTTTAGGTTGAGCGGTTCCTTTGCTTGGCTGGAAACAGCGTTTCAGGAAGGTTTTGTCTCTGTTGATCCTATTAATCCTTTGCAGTTCTCTGATGCGGCGGCGGCCCAGCAAAATCTTAGTGGAAATTCCGCTGTACAGTCTCCGAAATGGAGCGGTAGTGTGCACGCTGCATATGATCTGCCTTTCCATCCGGGGGGAGGCCAGCTGACGGTGGGGTCTAATCTATCGTTTAAGGGAGAGCATTTCTTCAGTGAATTCAATAATGAACGACTGAAGCAGGATGCTTATACAATCTTAGATGTTAGTTTAAAGTTCGTTCCGGCTGATGATCGCTGGAGTGCAGAGCTTTGGGCGAAGAATCTCACGGATGAAATGGTCGAGACCGGCAATTTCTCTCTTGGAACCGGGCTGATCATTGCTCGAACTTTTCTGGCGCCTAGAACCTATGGGGCAACTGTGAAGTTCACATTCTAAGACGTAACAGGACAGAATAAAAAATATGACGGCTTATGCCTGGGAGAAATTCCGGGCATAAGTTTTTTTTATGGCTGTGAAATATTGGGAGGTTCTAAGAGGGTATAACTGTGGTGAGAGCCTGAACAAGTGCGGAAATATCGGCTTTTCCCTGTCCGGCAATGTCTAACGCGCTACCATGAGCCACGGATGAGAATAATATAGGGCTGCCAATGGTGACAGCGGCAGTCCGGTGGCGGGCCAAGAGTTTTGCCGGGATATGACCTTGATCATGAAACATCACGATAAAGGCATCAATGTCTTGCCGATGTAACATATTGTCGGCGCCTACGGGACCTTCCACATGAATGCCTTTTGATCGGGCCTCTTCCACAGCGGGTATAATGATATTCGCTTCTTCATCTCCAAAAAGGCCATTTTCGCTGGCATGAGGATTTATGCCGCTAATTAGAATTTTGGGCTGAGGAATGCCAATTTTCTTAAGTGTGTCATATGTTGCCTGAATGCAGGATTTAACACGTTTGACATCGATCATATCTAAAGCATCTCGTAGTCCAACATGTAACGTACAATGGGCAATGCGGATATCATCAACGCATAACATCAGAAAGACTTCTTCGGCCGACTTATTGGTTATTTTAGCCACATAGGAGGGGTAGCCGTCAAACTGGACGCCAGATTTCGCTATGGCACTTTGTGTGTGGGGGCAAGCGACAACGGCATCCACCTCTCCGCTGACTGCTGCGGTAATAGCAGCCTGCGCGGAATCAAGGATCGAGGTTCCATGTGATGCTTTGATTTCACCAATTGTGAAGTCGCTTTCAGAAAATTGATCACGGGCCAGAATGAGAATTTTATCTGATGTCCAGTCCACTTCGGAAAGATCGGTATAAACCTCAACATCCCAAGGAATTTCACATAATCTGGCATGTTCCTGTAAAACTTTGAGGTCGCCGAAGATGAGAGGACGGCATAGCTCGCGGACGTCTTTTGAAAGAGCAGCCTTCAGGCATAATTCAGGACCAATGCCGCCAGGGTCGCCAACGGGAAAGGCTACTTTAGGACGGCTCTGATCGTGCGCATGAAGCTCATTCTCTGACATATGGTTTTCCTGATGATTTTATGAAGTCTAAAGGGCGTTGGTGAGGGCTTGGGATTGCTGCAATAGGACGGGCAGGAATTTTTTGATCATTTCCTTTTGGGATACCCGGTTAACAAATGCGCTGGCACTCATGGCGGCAATGATCTCACCTGATGGATTGCGTACCGGTGTTGCGATAGAGCGCATACCTAATGCCAATTCTTCGTTTGTAACGGCATAGCCGATTTTTTTCACGTCTTCTATCGCTTGCCTGATCGTAGACTTTTCAACTATTGTTTTGGGGGTGTTTACCACCAGATCACAATTATCCAGATATTCAGTAAGAGCCGTATCAGAGTAAGTGGATAGAAGAACCCGGCCCGTCGCGCAGCTATATGCGGGAAGGCGCGCGCCAACTCGAAGACCTATTTTAACAATATGTTCGGCTTCCGCACGGGCGATGAAAACGGAATTCTGGCCCTCTAAAATAGTTATGGAAATTGTTTCATTAAGCTGCTCGCAGGCAGAAACCAGAAAAGGTTGGGCGATTTGCGGTAAAGTTGCAACGTTTAAATACGCCATTCCAAGTCGCATGATTTTGGGGGCGGGTTGAAAATATTTCCCATCAAAGACAAGATATCCGCAGTCTGAAAGGGTTAAGAGGCATCTGCGTGCCGTAGCCCGCGTTAAATTTGTCGCTCGAGCGACTTCCGCTATTGTCATTTGCTGCCCTTTTGCACTCAAGGCTTCGATGACGGCAAGGCCCTTGGTTAGGCCAGACATTAATTCGGTTGCCGGTGTGGGTTTTTTTTGCATATTTAGGATATTTGTTCGTAATTATTGTATTTGTTTAATATACGAACATAATCCATCTATGTCTAGCAGAGACACTGCCGTTTTCCATGTTTTTCATTTTAAATAGGGTATAAATTATGAATGATTAGCCTATATTTTCTTGGCTTTTTTCCTGTTATTTTTTGGGGGAGGCTTGATGCTTATTTCCTTTCGAAGGAAAGGGGGTTTCGCGCGTTATATGATGTTGTACGTCAGAAAAGCGAAGTTGATATTGATTTTTTTATGGATGTTTCAGAGGTTAAAAAAGAAGGCTTAGATTGGCAGGATAGCTTTTTATTGTGTTTTAGGACTATCCATAACTTTTGTAATATTATTATAAGCCGGAAGGAAATAAGATGAAAAGGCAGTGTTTTTATAGTTTCAATTATGCGCCCGCCAGCTGGCGCATATCTATGGTTCGAAACATTGGTGCTGTAGAAGGTAATCGGCCTGCTACCGATAATGACTGGGAAGCAGTTACTAATGGGAGCGATCCAGCAATTGAAAGATGGATTGCAACCCAAATGAAAGGGCGATGTTGTACGGTTGTATTAGTTGGTAGTAATACGGCTGATCGGAAATGGATCAACCATGAAATTGTGAAATTTTGGGATAAAGGAATGGGTGTCGTAGGCATTCATATACATGGATTAATAAATCAAGACAAAAAGGTTTCAATTAGGGGGAAGAATCCTTTTTAATGTATTGGCTTGGGAGGGTAAGATAAATCAATGTTCCACTATTGGTAATAGTGGAACATTTGCCGGGTCGTTTCAAAAGAGTCGTTTTAGAAAGAAACGAGTGGCTGCTTTCGGTTGAGATCACCGCCAAGAGTGGGCATTTACTGTGATTTTAGGTTTTCTCAAGGCTCATAAATGATTATTTTAACATCAGTCTCATCTTCATAATTCCCAACAATTAATTGTATCTTATTGGAATCAATAACGGTTAGGGTTACTGGGTTGAAGATATCTGTATTATACAGTTGTTTTACTATTTTGAATCCCGGCAATAAATTCATTTCTTTTCTCAGAATTTTTCTTTCAAAGCATCCTGCGCCACACACGGTATGATAAAGGCGGTAATGATAACCACTAATTTCAATATCTTTTTCTAGTTTGAAGGATATATCTCTGCCATTTTCAATTGTTTCAAAGAAATCAAAAAAAATGAAAATTAATGCTAAGAAACCAACATAATACAAGCCGAGGACGCCTATGAATGAAAGAAAGCCCAGTATTTTCAAATATATATTCTTAAACAAGGAGGATCGGACAAATATAGCTATGGGCAAAGCCACAATGATAAGAATACCAAAGCCAGCATTAAAACTGTCCATCGTAAATCTTAATTGATATGGAAGACTTATTGGCAAAAAACCATGATTAAATATAGCAAAAGCTACTATTGCTAGCGGCAATTCCTTTAAATATTTCCTCATTGTATTAACCACATTCATAATTCCCCGCACTAACTATCTATTTCCTAGACGATAATCCTGTAAATACTTTTCGATTGTAACCAGAAATTTATCTCGCCCAACGGGAAGAAAAAGCCCTCCGTGTCCGCTTCGGGTCGGAAGTAGCCTCTTACTTCTATAACGTTTATTTGAATTCAATCGATCTTCTGTTCTCTTGAATTAGACTTTCTACGCCATTTTTTTTCCAAGAAAATTATTATTACTGACGTCAAAAAGAACGTTCCACCTACTCGTGTATCCCACCCTCCCTGCAATTGGTCGGTCCAAAACATCCATTGATAGGTGAAGAACCCTAGTAACCATATGCCGGCTAAAACTCTTATCATGTAATGTTTCATTAGTTTATGGACCAATTGTTAGAATTTTGTAATAGTTGTCGTCCCTATTTGCATGATTGCTAATGACCGATTGGGGTCGGAAGCCGCCGCTCAATAAAGTTAATCTATGGAGTGTAATTAATCAAGGATCGCGTAAAAAGGGTGTTCTTTGAGAAAATTTATAGGCGCTATATGTTCAACCAGATAGGCTTTACGACAAGGCGTTTCCCTTGCCATGTTCCACTATAGATAATAGTGGAACATAAAAGTCGTACTTGGTAGTGCGGACGATACGTGCTGGAAATATACGCGGTGTACTTGACCACATTATATTTGAGAGTGAAGGAAATCGCCCTTTTTTCATCTGAAGCTTTTGCTCACACCTATAGCGTTATTCGATTTTGTCGAATGGCAGGCCGACATATTGTTCCGCGATTACTCTCATCCCGGCGTCTGAGTCGAGATAATAGGCTATTTCGGACGTATACATTTTCTTATCAAAGTCCGAAGTATCATCAAAATTATGCAGCATATTGGTCATCCACCAGGAAAATCTCTCTCCGTTCCACACACGGCGTAGGCAGATTTCAGAATATTTTTCAGTTAGCTCTGTCTTTCCTTCGCCGTAAACCTTAGTCAGTATCGTATATAACGTGTAGACATCACTGGCCGCAGTATTCAATCCTTTGGCCCCGGTTGGTGGTACAATATGGGCGGCGTCTCCGAGCAGGAATAACCGGCCATATTGCATGGGTTCGACAACAAAACTTCTCATGGGGGCGATGCTTTTCTCGATGGAAGGCCCGGTAATAAGCTTTTCGGCTAAATCTTCTGGTAGGCGACGTTTCAGTTCTTGCCAGAATCTTTCATCACTCCAATCCTCGACTTTGTCCTCTATGCCAACCTGAATGTAATATCGGCTGCGGGTTTGGGACCGGAGGCTACACAGGGCAAAACCACGTTCATGACGCACGTAAACCAGTTCTGGGTTGACGGGGGGAGTATCGGATAAGACGCCTAACCATCCGCCGGGATAGAGGCGTTCATATTCGGTGATACAGTCATTGGGGATGCTTTTTCTTGAAACGCCGTGAAAGCCATCACAGCCGGCAATATAGTCACAATCAAGTCTATATTCCTTGCCATCCTTCATATATGTGACATAGGGCTGTTCCTCCAGCATGTCATGAGGCTGGACGTTAGTGGCTTCATAATAGGTAATCTGATTGCTCTTGGCCCGGGCTTCCATTAGATCTCTTGTAAGTTCTGTTTGGCCATAGATAATAACGGCGTCACCACCGGTTAGTTCTTTCATGTCAATCCGCTTGCGCTGACCATTCAATACAATCTCAAACCCGTCATGAACCTCACCTTCCGTATCCATGCGATCGGCGACACCAGCTTCGCGCATTAAATCAGCAAAACCTTTTTCCAGAACGCCAGCCCGAATTCGGCCTAAAACATAGTCTGGGGCCACCCGTTCCAAGATGACATTGTCAATTCCTTGTTTGTGCAATAATTGACCTAACAAGAGTCCAGAAGGTCCGGCTCCGATAATTGCTACTTGGGTGCGCATTTCATTATTCCTCTCTGTTATGTCAAATTACTTGCTAAGTAATATTTAGGCGATAGCAACAGAAAGAGGAATGTACAGAATTGATTATAAATTGTATGTTTGGAACATTATATGGCTATTAAGGTTTAATGTATGACACAAATACCAAATTATGTTCTCTATGGTGAAAAGGAGACTGAGCTTTTTACCAGTTATCTTCATATTGAATCTATCAAAGCCCGCAGCCGGTATCATGATTGGAAATTCCGTGCGCATCAGCATCAAAATTTGCATCAGTTTTTCTATATAGAAAAAGGCGGGGGGGGCTATGCGATTATTGAAGGAGAGAAATATCCTATAAATGACAACCTGTTGATTGGCATCCCGTCTTTAACCGTTCACGGATTTGTTTTTGTGCCTGAGACGAAGGGCTGGGTTTTGACTATTCCGGACCAATATCTTCAGACTATCCTAAAAGACGATCTTTTGCTTTTGGAACATATCGGTCAGAAAATAATGTTCCAATGCGAAGATTCCCTTGAACAAAGAGAATTTCAGGATATTTTTGGTTCAATTGAAAAAGAACATGAAGATATGGCAGTGGCCTATGGTCTGACATTGCGCTGTCTGGCGACGCTCTTAATGACTAAAATAGTAAGATGTCAGCCCGCCGTCGATAACGTGCCAAAGGTGGCGACGTCCCAAAAACAAATCCTTCTGCAACGCTTTCGACGTTTAATTAATATGAAATTCAAGAAGCGATTATTGGTGGCTGAATATGCGATGGAACTTCATATTACGCCCACACATTTAAATCGGATTTGCCGAACGATCCTCAATATTTCTGCCTCAGAGTTAATTAATCAACGCTCTCTTCTGGAGGCCAAGAGGCTGCTGATCTATACGTCTGTCACGATTGCGGAAATTTCATATGAATTGGGCTTTTGTGACCCCGCGCATTTTTCCAATTTTTTTCATAATAAAACAACAGATAAACCCTCCGATTTTCGCAAGAATTTTCTGAAACAAATTTAAAATAGATTCTTGAATATTTTTCTGAGCTGGTTTTAAACAACAGTTTCTATAATTGTAATTCCATTATGGATCTGAAGATAAGAGCCAGGGAGGAAAGGCCGCACATTGCCAGAATGGTAAAGCGGACTATTTTGGCGTTCAGTCTGGATATTATGACGTTTGAAAGTTTGAAACCCAATAATAAAGGGGGAATGAATAATGTGCTGATATATATGTGATCCATTGAGAAACGATCAAATATGAAGAGCATAATGATTGAAAATATTGTCCCTAATAGAAAAAATACGGCGAGAGTTGACCTTATGACAGAGGCCGTTTTATGTTGATAGACGAGCGCAATTGGCGGGGCACCAATGGACGTAATTGTACCCATGAAACCAGAAGATAACCCGGCAATGAACAGGTTCCGGTTTGATGATGTGAAACGCCACCTCGTCATGCTAAGCAGGACGGACGTGAAAATTAGAACGCCAAAAATTATCCCATATAAGGTCAGAGGGATAGCGGATACCGTGAGTACGGCCAAGACCGTTCCCGGCACCCGGCCAGAAAATGCAACGAATAATCCTTTTACGTCAACGTTTCTCCATTCACGCAGGGCAATCAGAAACGAGGTCAGCATGGCCAATACCAGAAGAGGCCCAGGGACAAGTATGGGGTCAATGATCATCATGGCCGGTGCGGCGACCATGCCAAAGCCAAAGCCGGTGGAGCCTTTTATAACAGCAGCAATAAAAATTATAAGCATTCCCAGAAGAAGAGTTTCCAATTGGAAATGGTTAAAAATATCTGGAAGCGGAAATCCCATATAGAGGCGGCCTTGTTTGTGATATTAAACTATAAACTTCATATAATATCATCGTAATCTACTGTTGCGGTCCCTTATGATCCACAGATTTTTTATGGAGAGCAATCAAGAAATTTAAAATTCTTCGGTATCTATTTCTTTTTGTGTTGCAGCATTATACCTTGATCCGTGAACAGTATTTTCGTTGATCAGAATATTCATTTCATTCATCGTTTCAGAGGTAAGGCTGATCTCAGTAGCGCGCGCATTCTCCCTTAAATGATCGATGTTTGTGGTTCCCGGAATGGGGATAATATTATCCCCTTGGGCCAAAACCCACGCCAAAGACAGCTGCGCCATTGTGTAATCATTTTTATTGGCAATGGCGGAAAAATCCTTAAGTAGTTTAAGGTTCTCTGGGAAATTATCTGGCTGAAACCTTGGCATGCCTCTACGGAGATCTTTGGCTTCTAGAGTAGAAGGGTCGGTGATTTTTCCAGAGAGGAAAGCGCGTGCCAAGGGGCTGAAAGCGACAAAAGTTACATCAAGTTCTTGGCAAGCCTTTAAGATTTTGATTTCGGCATTGCGGGTCCATAATGAATATTCTGTTTGTACCGCAGTAATCGGGTGTGTGTCATGGGCTTTTCGCAAAGTATCTGCGGATACTTCGGATAAACCAATGGCTTTTATCTTTCCCTCCGCGACCAGTTCGGATAGAGCGCCAACGCTATCCTCGATGGGGACGTTCTTATCCCAACGGTGAAGATAATAGAGGTCAATCACATCTGTCTTGAGACGTTTCAGGCTATCTTCACAGGTCTTCTTGATCATCTCGGGCCTGCCGTTTATTTCCCGAACACCCTGATCATTTTTGAACATGCCACACTTGCTGGCCAGTATGTAGTCATCTCTTCTGTGGCTGAGACTATTACCGATCAATGTTTCATTAGCCCCAAACCCGTATAATGCAGCCGTATCAAGCATAGTATAGCCCAGATCAAGGGCTTCTTGTAAAAGACGGCTGGCTGTTTGGGCATCCGGTGGCGTGCCATAAGCGTGGGACAGGCTCATGCAGCCTAGCCCCAACGCGGAAGATGAAAATTGTCCTAGTTTTCTTTTGATCACTTAAAACCTCGTTCAACCAGATCCAGTACTTTCATAGCAGGCAAACATTGGGCGACACTCGCATTTGGCTCGCGGCCCTCACGGATAGCAGAGAAAAATTCTCTATCCTGAAGTTCAATGCCATTGTTGGAAATAGCAACACCTGTAAGATCAATAGGCTTTTCATAGCCATCAAGAAGATCGTCATAACGGGCCAAATAAGTCCCCGTATCGCCGATATAGCGGAAGAAAGTTCCCAGTGGGCCATTGTTGTTGAAAGATAATGAAAGGGTGCAAATCGCGCCTGACGGAACTTTCATGATAATATTCATATCCATTGCAATGCCAAGATCAGGATGCGCAGGGCCTTCCATGCCATGAACTTCCGAAATTAATTCTCCGGTCTGATATTGGAACAGGTCAACAGTATGACAGGCATGATGCCAGAGAAGGTGATCGGTCCAGCTCCGGGCTTTTCCTTCGGCATTCATGTTGGTTCTGCGGAAAAAGAAAGTCTGCACGTCCATCTGTTGAATATTAAACTCACCAGCCTGAATTTTGTTATGTACCCATTGGTGGGACGGGTTAAAGCGGCGGGTATGTCCGGCCATTGCCACAAGGCCGGTTTCTTTTTGGACAGCGACTATGTTCTCAGAATCTTCCAACGTATCAGCCATAGGAATTTCTACCATGACATTTTTGCCAGCGCGCATACATTGAATAGCCTGTTCGGCATGCATTTGTGTTGGCGTGGTCAGGATAACCGCGTCAATATCAGGTAGAGCTAGACTTTCGGAAAGATCGGTTGTCCAATGTGGAATGCTGTTTTCTTTCGCGAATTCTTCAGTGGATTCGGTTTTGTGTCCGACGACAGAGACAACTTCTACGCCCTGAATGGCGCTAATTGCACTTAAATGTTTTTTGCCAAAGGCACCGGTTCCTGCGAGACATATTTTCATTATTTTTTCCTTACTGTGGCTAAGCCGTATCTATTTAATTTCCAACTGACTTGAGGATGATATTCGCCAGTTTCTGATAATTACCTTTATCCAGGTCACTGGTTTGCAACGCCAGTTCCCCAATTTGTTGTTGCCATTCCGTCGTGGCTTTGGCCATTCTGCCGTCCAGACCTAATTGTGAGATAGAGAGAGTGACCTCACGCATCTCCGCAGCCCGTCTGACCCCATGCGTCATGACGCGTTCCATCATGTAGGCGGCTCTTTCTTTAAAGTTAAAGCCGGGAAAGCTGTCATGAAGGGAATTGAGGACAATCTCGTCCACACCGGCTTTGCTCGCGGATAATACGCATTCCATCATCAATGCCTCCATCCCCTTAACCATAATGCTCCGCATCATTTTAACGGATGAGGCATCGCCCACGCTATCCGATAGCAGGCTGGCGGACATATTAAGGTCTTGGAGTACGTCCAAGGCGACGCTGGCATGAGGGCCGCTCAGAAGGAGGGGGATCTTGCGGAGATCAGCTTGTACAGGAGCCATAACCGCAACATCCACATAACGGCCTCCCGCATCGGATATTATTTGTGCAGATTGGCGTTTGGTATCCGGTGCGCAGGAATTGCAATCAAGATATAAGGCGTCATTTCCAATGTGATTTGCCGCTTCTTTTGCCGCAATGAGCGCTTGGTCGGCAGTGACTAGTGAAAAAACAACGGAGGATTTGGTCAGTGTTTCTGGGAGGCTTTGGCCGCCTTGAACAGAGGAACGGTCATAGTCTTCGCGTTTTTCTTGCTGGACAGCATTGGAAGGGCTAAGTGTTTTAATGTCAAAGGCTTTAATATAAGGGTGCCATTGGCTGCCCCAGCCTTTCACAAAGGTCATCGCCGCTTCACCAAAACCAATTAACGCAATATTTTGTTTTTCAGTATTTTTCATGGTTTGCAATATAAATGTCTTAAGGGGGAGTTGGAAATTGAATAATGTATTTGCCTATTCAATTTTTGAATAATTGATTATTTAAAGTTCTGAGAAAATTTATCTTTTCCGATCTTTCTTAATAAATCCAAAAATAGATTTTGACTGGCCGTTGGCTTCCATCCCTGGCGTAGGGTCAAACCAATAGGTCTCTTTGTTTCGGGCATAACGAACGGTAAGGACGCTAATATTCCTAATTGTTCCTCCAATTGAATTTGATGTTTTGACAGAAGGGCAATACGGTCACTTTCATGCAGGAGGCTGCGAATGAGGGCCAGCGAACTTGTTTCAATTAATTTATCCGGTTTTGGGGTGTCTGCATTCTGAAACATTGCATTAAAACAATCCCTTGAGGGGGTGCCTTGCCGTGGGACAATCCAGGGGAAACGGGCCAGATCTTTCAGCTTGGGGGTCTGACTTTGAATGAGAGGATGTTCAGCGCCAACCACAATGGACAGCATATCGTCGAACAAAGGTTCCTGAGTGATGTCATCAATGGGTAAGGGGTATCTTAAAGCGCCAATCAGGAAATCAATATCGCCATGACGCAGGCCGTGCAATAGATCAGAATAGGGGCCGTCAACTATACGGATTTGAATAGTGGGGTGTGTTTGGGTAAATTTATTTATGGTCTTTGGTAAAAGATTTGTTCTGGCAAGCGGCATGCTGCCGATAATAATAGTACCCGAATCCCTGCCGTGCCATGCCTCTATCTCCACAAAACCCTGTTCCAATTCGGCAAAGGCCAGTTTTGCATGTTGGACGAGGGGATGGGCTGCTTTGGTGAGCTTGATGCCTTCTTTGCTTTTGGTGAATAGAGGGATTCCCAATAGCTTTTCCAATTCCCGCGCGGCTCTATGAAGAGAGGGTTGGGTAGTGCCAATGTTTCTGGCGGCAAGGCTGAAATTTCCGGCTTCTGATACGGCGATCAGGGCTTTTAACTGTACAGTGGTTAACATGCGGTCAAAATATATGTTGGATTTGGGTTTCTTCTTAGTACCAATACGAATGGCCTCGGTCGTGGCTTTATTCAAATGTGCAAGCAGCCGTTCAATACGGTCAAGAAACAAAAGTCCGGGTTCCGTGGTGAGCATACCTTCGGGCCGGCGGTCAAAAAGGGATAGATTGAGCATATTTTCAAGCTTTGCAATGGCTTGCGTAATGGCGGGTTGCGACAGATATACCCGGTCAGATGCCTTACTGATACTTTTGCAGTGCGACACCTCACAAAAAGCTCTTAGATGCCGGATATTTGGGATTTTGCGATCCATTGAATTGTCATCCTGATATGCTATGTGATAATATGCTATAGCAAAAACTTATACCCGTCGAGTTAAAATGAAATTGTCTGTGTGTTCTGAATTGTGGATAATAATCCTATCAAATTACACATGAGGATATTTAGAATGGCAAATAAAAAAACAGCCCTGGTGATCAGTGCCCACGCAGCTGACTTTGTATGGCGCGCAGGAGGGGCCATCGCCCTTCATCAAAAACGGGGTTTTGACGTTACAGTTGTTTGTCTGTCTTATGGTGAGCGCGGGGAATCCGCCAAGCTATGGAAAAATGAAGGCTGTACGCTGGATCAGGTTAAGGTTGCACGGCGTAAGGAAGCTGAAGCAGCGGCGCAGGCACTTGATGTTCATGACATTCAATTCTTTGACTTGGGTGATTATCCTTTGGAAGTGGACCGTGACGCAAAATTCAAACTCGTCGATGTTATACGTAAAGTACAACCCAAATTCATGATGAGCCATTCTCAGTATGACCCTTATAATACGGATCATTCCTACACGACGAAAGTAGCGATGGAATGTCGTATGATTGCACAGGCATGGGGGCATAAGCCTGGGGAGAAAGTTCTGGGAGCGCCGCAACTCTATTTGTTCGAGCCGCATCAAACAGAGCAGATGGGCTGGAAGCCGGATGTATTTCTGGATATCACAGAAGTATGGGACAAAAAACGCGCAGCCATTGAATGTATGCAGGGTCAGGAACATCTTTGGGACTTTTATACCAATGTTGCGGAAAATAGAGGCAATCATTTCCGCCGGAATTCAGGTGGCCAAGCGGGCGGGAAAACAGCGCGCTATGCCGAAGGGTTCCAGTCAATCTATCCTCGTACAGTGGAAGAATTATGATGCCTGTTGTTGTTCAAAATATTGAAAGAGCTGCGCAAGACGTTATTGATGGTCTGGGTAAATGCGGTGTTGCGACCGTTCATGAGGCGCAAGGTCGCAAGGGCTTGTTAGCCTCCTATATGAATCCTATATATTCTGGTATGCGCGTTGGTGCGTCGGCGGTGACTATTTCCGCTGCCCCTTGTGATAACTGGATGGTTCATGTGGCGATTGAGCAGGTTCAAAAGGGCGACATTCTGGTCTTGGCACCGACATCGCCGTCAGATGCTGGCTATTTTGGTGACTTGCTGGCCACGTCAATGCAGGCGCGTGGTGGTGTTGGCCTGATCATTGACGCCGGTGTGCGTGATGTGCGTGATCTTACGGAAATGAACTTTCCGGTTTGGTCAAAGGCTGTATGTGCCGAAGGAACCGTGAAGGAAACATTAGGATCGGTGAATATACCCATCGTATGTGCCGGTGCTTTGATTAATGCCGGTGACGTGATTGTCGCTGATGATGACGGTGTATGTGTTGTTCGCCGTGAAGAAGCCGAAGATGTTTTGAAGAAGGCCTTGGCACGGGAAGCTCACGAGGAAGAAAAAAGAGTGCGTTTAGCCTCCGGTGAGCTGGGCCTTGATATGTATAGTATGCGCGAACGGTTAGCGGAAAGAGGCTTGAAATATGTCTGAGAAATCTCTGCGGGCGGCGAGATGTATGTGGATGCGGGGAGGAACCTCCAAGGGGGAGTTTTTCTGGCCGCTGACCTGCCTGCGGATATTGCAGAACGAGACAGTTTTCTTCTTGGGGTAATGGGGTCGCCGGACCCTCGGCAAATTGACGGTATGGGTGGGGCTGACCCCTTGACGTCGAAGGTTGCTATCGTAAAGAAATCAGAGCGCGAAGGCGTTGACGTTGATTATTTATTTCTTCAGGTCTTTGTGGATAAGGCTATTGTGACCGACGCTCAGAATTGTGGTAATATACTTGCCGCTATTGGTCCTTTTGCCCTTGAACGTGGTCTTGTGGCGGCACAGGATGGGGAAACTTCCGTTGCAATCCATATGGAAAATACAGGGCAGGTTGCTGATGCGCTTGTCCAGACGCCCGGTGGCGAGGTTGTGTATTCTGGATCGGCCTCAATTGATGGCGTACCCGGAACCTCCAGCCCGATTGCACTGACTTTCCGAGATACGGCCGGGTCCAGTTGTGGTGCCTTGCTGCCCACAGGGAATGTGGTTGATGTCATTGAAGGTGTGGAGGTGACATGCATTGATAACGGTATGCCTACCGTAGTGATGCGTGCGGAAGATATGGGGATAACAGGTAATGAAAGTCGTGAACAGCTTGATGCTGATGAGGGGCTTAAAGCACGTTTGGAGGCCATACGGTTAAAAGCCGGATATATGATGAACCTTGGGGATGTGACGGATAAAACGGTGCCAAAAATGTCCATGGTCAGTGGGGCCAAGGCAGGCGGGACAGTTTCCAGTCGCACCTTCATTCCTCACCGGTGTCACGCTTCTATCGGGGTTTTGGGCGCGGTGAGCGTTGCGACGGCTTGTATGTTGCCAGGTTCTCCGGCATTTTCCTTATCGAATATCCCGGATGGATCGGTTAAAGAGATTAATATTGAACATCCCATCGGGGAAACCGCCATTATTTTGAAAATAGATAATAGCGGAACTGTGGAGAGTGCGGCGATATTACGCACGGCGAGAAAGTTATTTGATGGCGAAGTTTTCGCCTAGTTGGGCGTAATTTTAAAGAAATAGACTGGCTTAAATAAGAATAGCTTAAATAAGGTTGGCTTAAATAATACGGGCTTAATTTTAAAGAAATATGGATATGGAATATGGTACAAACTTTTCACTCTAACCCCTCAAAGCCGCGCTTTGTTGCGCCAAAAGGGGCTGTTGATGCCCATTGCCATGTTTTCGGGCCAGCAGATAAATTTCCTTATGCGCCGAACCGTAAATATACGCCGGGGGATGCTCCTAAAGAGAAATTATTTGCCCTGCGTGACTTCTTGGGTTTCGAACGTAATGTGATCGTGCAGGCATCCTGTCATGGGCAGGATAATGCCGCAATGATTGATGCTTTGAAAGACTCTGGTGAACTTGCGCGAGGAGTGGCGATCATCAATCTTGATATCAGTGATGAAGAATTAAAAGAAATGCATGAGGCCGGTGTCCGGGCCGTGCGGTTTAACTTTGTCAAACGTTTGGTGGACAGTACACCTAAGCAAGTTTTTTTAGATATTGCCGAAAGAATTGCTAAATTAGGCTGGCATATTGTGGTCTATTTTGAAGCACCGGATTTTGAGGAATTAATTCCTTTCCTGAAGCAATTGCCCACCATCGTTGTTGTGGATCATATGGGCCGTCCTGATGTCAGCAAAGGGGTTGATCATTCAGATTTTCAGAATTTCATACGTTTTATGGAAGAGAATGAAAATATCTGGACCAAAGTGACATGCCCGGAAAGATTAACGGTTATGGGGCCGGATTATAGTGACGTCATTCCGTTTGGAAAGCTGTTGGTCGAGAAATTTCCAGACCGGGTTTTGTGGGGAACAGACTGGCCGCACCCGAATATGAAATCCCATACGCCCGATGATGGCGTTTTGGTGGATGTGATCCCGAGGATCGCACCGACAGAACAGGCACAACAAAAGTTGCTGGTGGATAATCCTATGCGTTTATATTGGTCTTAAAGGAGACGAGAGATGTCATATCTTGATAATAAAACCCCTATTCCGGGAACAATTATGTTCGATGGAAGCAAAGCGCGGAAGGGCTATGGTCTGAATAAAATGTGTTATTCGCTTAATGACCAGTCGGCGCGAGATGAATTTGCCAGTGATGAAATGGCATATTGTGAGAAATTCGGCCTAACCGAAGGGCAGAAAGAAGCGATTAAAAACCGTGATGTTATTGGCTTGCTGGAGCAGGGAGGAAGTATTTATTTCCTTGCCAAATTTACCGGAGGTCTGGGATTGAATATGCAGGATATCGGCGCGATTCAAACCGGTATGACAGTTGAAGAATTTAGAGCAAAACTTGTAAAGGCAGGAGAATAATCATGGCTAAAATTATCGGTGCTATTGGGTCATCCCATATCCCTGCTATTGGTGTGGCAATTGCCAAGAAAATACAAGAAACACCCTATTGGAAAAACTTTTTTGATGGTTTTGCGCCTGTTCATGATTGGCTTGCCAAAGAAAAACCAGATGTAGCTATTGTTTTTTACAATGACCATGGGCTGGAATTTTTCTTGGATAAAAAGCCGACGTTTTCTATTGGAGCTGCGAAAGAATATATCAGTTACGATGAAGGTTGGGGCATTGATACAATTCCGCCGGTCATCGGTGATGAAGACCTGTCATGGCACATTTGTAACGAATTGGTTGAAGATGAATTTGATATTACGATTTGTCAGGAATTGGGCATTGATCACGGCTTAACTGTACCAATGCAACTGATGTGGCCGGGCAATGCATATAGTCATATGAAAGTCATTCCCGTTGTGATCAACTGCGAACAGCATCCAATGCCTTCGTTAAAGCGTTGTTTCGATTTGGGACGTTCCATTGGTAAGGCCGTTGAATCCTACGATAAAGATCTGAAAGTCGTTGTTTTGGGCACAGGCGGATTGTCACATCAACTCGATGGTCAGCGCGCGGGTTTGATTAACAGAGAGTTTGACACAATGTGTATGGATAAGCTCGTGAATGACCCGGAAGAACTGTTTAAATATTCCATCCGGGATATTACGGAAATAGCAGGATCGCAAGGTGTTGAGTTAAATATGTGGATGGGAATGCGCGGCGCTCTGTCGGGAAAAGTGACTGAACTACACCGTAATTATGTTATCCCAATTTCAAATACCGGGGCAGGGACGATGTTGCTTTCTCATGAGCCGGTATCAAAAAAATAGGCATGGTGTCGATGTGACTGTCCACCTGAAGTCCGTAGAAGAAGTTTCTAACTGGTACGGGCTCAGGCGGGCATGACATCATTTGACAAATAAGTTTGCCAAAGTAATTTTTAGAGCAATTGGGGTGGCGTACATAACGATGCTTCGCCCCAATTTTCTCATATTTAGGGATTTCGGCGTATTGATATATGATGGTTAATTAATATTGGATTGTTAATTAACGGGCGGGAGGTAAGTCAGAGCTGGAGTACAGTGCGTCCAAGGTGATTATTTTCCCGCACGAGACGTCCGAGCAATTCCATAAAGATTTCTCTTTCGGACTCTTCTAAAGGACCTAATACTTTATCTTGAGCTCGCCGCGCTTTGGCCCGGACTTTTTTCATTATCTCAAGCCCTTCTTCGGTCACATTGATGGACTTTCTGCGCCGATCTTCCTTATTTGTGATTCTGCTGAGCAATCCTCTATCCACAAGGCGCGTAACAACATTGGCTACGTTTGAGCGGTCCAATCCTAGTTCTTCGGAAATTTCGATATGTCCGGAATTTGGAAAATCTGTAACGATTGTCAGTATGCCCCATTGAATTGGCGTGATTTTTTCTTCCTGACACTCACTTAAGAAAACCGCCACTTGAATTTGTTGTAGTCGACGGATAAGAAATCCTGGCGTTTTCCATATTGTATTTTTCGCTCTCATTCAGATTTCCTACTTTAATTTATTAATCACAGAAGTATTTTACAGGGCCTATTCAACGGTTGTCAAATCACCATTCTTGTAAATGAGTTTCAGTAATAAAGCCATATATATAAAACAACTTTCTATTGAAATACTATTTTATTGGGCAATCATACGTAAAAAATAGGAAGTGTACATCATTTTTTATTTGACTCATTAGGGGCTGCGGAGTAGATATTACTCAGTATACATCGTAATCTTCAATAACCGATATAATAATCGTTGATGTGATGACGCAAATTCCTGAGTTTTTAAGGTTTGATTGATGAAATCAAGGTTTGAAGGACTCCAAAAAGTAAAAAAATAAGGACATTAGACTATGCTGGTATTATCAAACGCAGATGTGGAACGCGCATTGACGCTGGAGGGTTGTTTGGCACCTCTGGAGCAGGCTTATAAAGAATATGCACAAGGGCAAGCGGAAAACCGCTCACGCTCCCATACTTATTTCCCTGTTGAAGATCCGCGGCATCCTGGTTTCCGTTTCAGATTTAAGTCTCAAGAGGGCGGTAGTGTTTCTGGCGGCGTATGGGCGCTTCGGATTACTTCTGATATCGTTGGCGTGGAAAAGCTCGCAAATGGTGTAGAGCGTCGTCGCCTTATTCCTGCGGCTCCCGGTGGACGCTATGTCGGTTTGGTGACGTTATATAGCATGACCACGTTAGAGCCACTATGCATCATTCATGATAGCGTGCTTCAGAAATGGCGGGTAGGGGCAACATCTGCGCTTGGTATTCGTGCACTTTCAAGAGAAGATTCAAAAATTGCCGGATTGTTTGGATCAGGTTGGCAGGCGGAATCACATATACAGGCTTTGTTGCAGGTGCGGCCAGATCTCGAAGAAGTTCGTATCTATAGCCCGACACCGGAAAATAGAAAGAAATTTGCAGATTTTCATGCCAAGGCGACGGGACGTAAGATCATTGCCGTTGATAGCCCGCGCGCTCTTGTGGAAGATTGCGACATTGTAACATGTGCAACGGCTGCAATGGACCCTTGTTTTAATGGGGAATGGTTGAAGCCTGGCGCCCATGTAACATCAATTACATCACCCGATGGTACAGCCAAACGTCGTGAACTGGATGATGTGACATTTGACAGAGCGAGCAAGATCGTTGTGACTTCGAAAGAACAAGTTCATCACGATAGTCAGTTTGATATTCTGGGTCCTGTAACGCGCGGCTTAATAACATTTGATGACATTTCTTCTATTGGAGAAATTCTGATTGGGGATGTTGTTGGTCCTCGTAATGATGACGATATTACGGTTTTTGCCAATAATACTGGTATGGGCTTGCAGTTCGCAGCAGTGGGTAAGGCAGCTTATGATTCCGCCAAGGAAATGGGTTTGGGTCATGATGTGCCAACGGATTGGTTCCTTGAGGAGACAACACCGTGAGCAAGAGCGAAAATAAGTTAGGTGGTTCTTGCCTGAAGGTTGGTGATGATATCAATTCGGATGTCATCATTCCGGGAAGGTATCTTATCAGTATCGACCCGGTAGAGCTTGCAAAGCATGCTTTTGAACCCTTGGGCGAAGAATTTCAGAAAAAATTGAAAACAACAAAAGTTATCGTTGCAGGTCGGAATTTTGGCTGCGGCAGTGCGCGTGAACAGGCGGCAAGTTGCTTGATTGGGGGCGGTGTCCAAGTCGTCGTTGCAGAATCTTTTGCGCGGGTGTTCTATCGGAATGCCATCAATACAGGGTTAACGATTGTGGAATCTCCTGAGGCGGTTAAGGCCGTTAAAGATGGCGACGAATTATATGTTGATACCCAAGCCGGAACATTAGAAACGGGTGGTAAAACATACTCTTTCCCGCCTTATCCGGAAAGTTTGCAGCATATTTTACGTGCGGGCGGCTTAATTCCCTACGTTGCTGAAAAGATCAAGCAGGAGCAGAGTAAATGACTTTACGACCAAGAACTTTTGTTGAAAAGGCCATCGAGCGTGCTTCTGGCAAGACTGGGCTAGTGCCTGGAGATATCGTTGATGTGACGCCGGATGTGTATATGAGCCATACTGCCAGTTGGCGCTGCATCAGAACATTTGAAAAGCTGGAAGGGGCTAAGATCCTGCATCCTGAACGGGTTGCCATGGTCATGGATCATATCGCGCCGGCACGGACAAGTGTCATCGCGGCTTATCATCGGCTGTGTCGGGGGTTCGCCAAGGAACAAGGGATTGAGAATTTCTTTGATGTGAATGCGGGGATTTGCCATTTGGTATTGATGGAAAATGGTCTTGTTCGTCCGGGTGAAATTATTATCGGCACGGATTCTCATTCGACGATTTATGGGGCCTTGGGCGCGTTGGGTACTGGTGTTGGTTTTAGTGAAATCACCGCCGCCTGGGTCACCGGAGTGATCTGGATGCGGGTGCCACCTTCTATTAAAATTAATTTGACGGGGAAGCTTCGTCCCGGTGTTTTTGTCAAAGACATCATGCTTAAAATTATCGGTGATTTGACAGCGGATGGCGCGACATATTGTGCCATTGAATTTGACGGTGAGTTGACGGCTGACCTTTCTATTTCCGAGCGGATGACTTTATGTAATCTGGCGATGGAAATGGGGGCAAAGAATGCCTACGTGCGTCCGGATAAGAAGACGTTCGATTATCTGTCAGAAGCTGGCGTAGATTTTCCCGAAGAAGATGCTTTGTTTCCTGATGAGGGCGCGGAATATATGCGCATCGTCGATGTGGAAGTATCTGACCTGGAGCCGCAGGTTTCCTGTCCTCCTCTGGTGGATAACGTAAAGTCCATCTCTGATATTGCTGGAACGCCCATTGATCAGGTGTTCATTGGCTCATGTGCCAATGGTAAATATGATGACCTTGTGATTGCAGCAGGCTATCTGAAGGGCAAAAAAGTTGCTGATGGCGTACGTTTGTTGATTACACCGGGTTCCCGGGAAGTCATGAAGAAGGTCGCCGACAATGGTGTGCTTAGCACGCTGATAGAGGCTGGTGCCTTGATTACCAATCCGGGCTGCGGCGCCTGTGCCGGAGATGGTGGCGCGATGGATGACGGGGAAGTGACCTTGTCCACGGCCAATCGTAATTTCAGTGGACGTATGGGAAGTTATAAATCTGACATCTATTTGGCGAGTCCAGCGACTGCGGCGGTATCGGCTATTGCAGGTGTGATTACCAATCCAGAGGGAGAGTCTAAATGACATTAATTGAAGCTATTCTTGCACGGGCAAGTGGTCGTGAGACGGTTAAACCCGGTGATGTTGTTGTGGCCAATGTGGACCGGATGATCATGCATGACCTAAGTGGTTATGTGACGTCAAAAGTTTTTGATGAGAAAGTTGGCCTTCCTATTGCGAATCCAGACCGGATTGTGATGGTTTTTGATCATCTTTTCTCCCCGCCCAGCGAAACGGAAGCCGAAGTCTTACAGGCCGACCGGGCATGGGCGCGGAAGCATGGCATTAACCTGCTGGATTGTGGCAATGGTAATATTCATAATGCCGTTGTGCATAATGGATTTATCGGACCGGGCATGGTTGTGGTCGGTTCTGATAGTCATACGCCGGTTCATGGGGCGATGGGCGCTTTTGCTGTGGCATTGGGCAATGATTCCCACGCCGGGACAGTTCTCCCCTATAGTAAAGCGTGGTTTAAAGTGCCGGAAACAATTCGTATTGATCTGCATGGGACATTACAGCCGGGCACAACGCCGCGGGATGTAGCCCTATGGCTGGTCAGCCAAATTGGTGAAGGTGGGGCCATTTATAAGGCCATTGAACTTGGTGGTCCGCTGGTCGAAGAAATGAGCCTGTTTGACCGTTGGTTATTGACTCTTATTACGGTCGATCTGGGCGCAAAATGTGGTTATGTGGACCCCGATGAGAAGGTCTTTAAATTTGCCAGAGAGCATAATGCCATGCAGGCTTGGGATGAAATGGAAGTCAGTCCGGTCAGCGAAAGAAAATATGAAAAACGTCTTGAGTTTGATGTCTCGGACCTCGCGCCACAGGTTGCTTGTTCGCCAACTGTAGGTAATGTGAAGACCGTCGATAAAGTCGCTGGCACGACTATTCAATATGCAGAACTTGGCGGTCATGCCGGTGGTCGTATCGAAGACCTGAGAGTGGCTGCGGAAGTCTTTAAAGGTAAGCGCGTTCATCCAGAGGTATGTCTCAATATCGTACCATCAAGTCGTGTCGCTTTTGCTCAGGCTTTGGAAGAGGGTATCGTTGCGCAATTGCATGAAGCAGGGGCCATGTGGTTCCCCCCAAGTACCGGGTCAAACCAAGCAGTGAATATGGGGGCTATGGCCGCGGGGGATGCAATGATTTCCACGCATTCCCGTAATTTCCCTAGCAGAAATGGCAGCATTGATGCCGCGATGTATCTTGCGTCATCCCATACGGTTTCCGCTTCTGCCATTGCGGGCTGTATTACAGATATTCGGGAGGTTTTATGAGTAAGTATGTTTTTGAAGGTAAAAGCTGGAAAGTAGGGGATTTCATTCCAACGGACCAGATCATTAAATCCCGCCGGGTTTATCAGTCTATTGATAAGGCTGCGAAATATGTGTTTGAGGATATTAATCCTCGTTTTGGTCAAGAAGTGCAAAAGGGCGACATTCTTGTGGCTGGCAAGCATTTTGGTCAATCATCGGGCCGGGCGGTTGCGGTGAAAGCATTGATCGCGACAGGTGTATCCTGCATCGTGGCAGAAAGCTTCTCCCGGACATTTTATCGGAATGCTTTTGAGATCGGCCTCCCTATTTTGGAAGTTTCCGGTGTTCATGACGCTGTGGAAGAGGGAGATCGGATTTCCGTGGATGTTTTGGGGGGTGTATTTTGCAATGAACGTACCGGTGAGAAGCTTGAAGGCAAACCGATTGACCCGTTTTTAATTGAGATGATTGAGGCTGGTGGCGTGATCGCAATGGCGCCGAAGCTGGTAGGGAGAACAACATGAAACGTGGCCTCGTAATAATGGACCCGGCGGAAACAGCGCCGTCTGAATATGAAGCGCGACTGGAGGCACTTCGGGATAAATTAAGAGCCGAAGGTTCTACTGTAGGCTTGGTCTTTGGTGATGTGGCCAGATCAAACGATATTCAGTATCTGACGAACCTTTGTCTTTATTGGAATGAAGCCGTTTTGGTCGTTCCTGTCGACGGAAAACCTGCTCTTATTACTAAATTATCCAAAAGAGTGCAGCCGTGGATGAAAAGAACGTCGGTCTTGGATGATGTGCGTAGCGGGCCTCAGTTGGCTAAGAATGTTACACAGTTCATTAAAGAAGTCGTGGGAAGTATCGATGGTCAAGTAAGTTTGGTTGATTTGGACTTATGGCCGAATTTTCTTGTGAATGACCTGAGCGAAAACTTGCCTGATGCAGACTTAAAAGACCTGCCTAATGCCATTCGGTCGCAACGATATGCGCTTTCGAATAGTGAAGCAGGCCTGTTAAATGAAGCAAAGAATATGCTGAATGCATGTCTGGACCAGGCATGGGCACAGGGTAAGAATGACGCGCAAAGAATTGAAATTGCGGTGAAGGAAACGCGGAGTGCTGGCTTCCTTGATGTTGTTGTCTTTTGCAAAAGCTTAGAAGACGGAACCGTATATATTGATGCTGTTGGTCAGTATCGATATGTCTGGTTGCGTGTGGCACGGGCAGAGGGTGGTGCAATGGCAGACCTTTTGAATAGCGTGATTGCAGAAGTGAAAAGTAAGCTCTCTACAGGAATTTGTGAGGCGGATTTAACGGCTCTTGTTAAGGCGCAGATTGGTGACAAATACCAATTCTCATTCTCGTGCATGCCTCTATCTGATCTCGAAAGCCGGGGGAAATTCCGTCTGCCGGGTGACGGGGCGCGCCTCTTGAAAGAAGGGGAGACTGTTTCGGTGTCACTGGGGCTTTCAGATAACAATAATGTAGCGTCAGTATCTGAAATGGTGCTGGTTCCCTGCAATAGCCCACAATAAGGTGCGGTAAAGGAAATTTTGACAATGACTGTGAAAAAAAATCAGGTTGACCTGAAAGAGCGCGATTGGCGTTACAATAGAATACGTAAGGCAATGGCAAAAGAAGATCTGGACGGCATCCTTGCCTTTGTACCAGCATGGCGGCGTGAAGACGTGTGTTACCTTACGGCTGCGGCACTGGAGTCCAGTTTTGCCTTAGCATATTTGCCAATATCTGGTGAGCCCGCCGCTTTTGTCGGGTCGCTGGAAGATGTCGTTGCAGTTCGTAATGCAGGGTTTGTGGATGATATCCGTTTAACCAGCCTTTTGGGCCTTGAAGGGGTTGCTGACCGTATCAAATCTGATATGGCTAAAGGGCGTATTGGTATTGCCGGGGCAGAATTTTTACCTCATGCAACATGGAAGCATTTGGAAAGCCAACTGCCAGGGTTCAAATTCAAAAATGCAACACCTATGATCACCAGCATACGCTGGGTTAAAAGTGAATGGGAAGTAGCACAGATGCGCCATACGGGCACTATTTGCGACGCTGCTTGGGCCGCCTTTTTGGAGGCATGTCAGCCGGGGGTTACTGAATTTGAAATTATCGCCGAAGTTGAAGCTCGCCTAAGGGGTATGGGTGCTGAAGATAACTTTATGTTAATTGCATCCGGTGGCGATGAGGTTATGGGCATGACGCCGCCCTCTGACCGGAAATTGCAAATCGGCGATATGGTGCGTACGGAGCTTACGCCTCAATGTCGCGGTTATTGGATGCAGATATGTCGTACGGCAGTGATTGGGGAACCAAGTGCGGGACAACGGGAATCATTCGAATTGTTTGATGCGGCGACGGCGGCCGGTATTGCAGCTGTTAAGCCGGGCGCAACGATGCATGATGTGGCCATGGCAGAGAATGATGTTTTCCGGGAACGGGGATTTGGTCAATATTGTACGTCTGAATATACGCGGGTGCGCGGTCATGGTCTGGGCCTTCATCTGGATGAGGTACCTGTTCTCGAAGGGATTGATACCATACTGGAAGAAAATAGTGTTCTTGTGGTTCATCCTAATACATTTACACCGCTTGCGGGCTATCATGTGTTAGGCGATCCTGTCGTGGTTACGGCTACTGGTGCAGAGAAGCTGATCAGTACACCACGGATACTTGATGTGGTGCCAGTTTAGGCCAGATGTTATATAAAAACTATAATGAAAAAGTGTGTTAACTAAATAGTTAAGGGCGGCTACGATGACTTTTCAAGATAAAAAGATATTTTACGGATGGTATATAGTAGTTGCCTCTACTATTGGTATTTGTTTTGGTTATGTGGGTTCTGTTGTTTATGTATTCAGCTCGTTCATCATGCCAATATCAGATGAATTTGGTTGGGGCCGGGGTGATATTTCTTTTGGTTTAATCATTTCAAATGTCATCATGGTGGTTGTTGTACCAACAGTTGGCATATTAATTGATAAAAAGGGGGTGAAGAATATTCTTCTGCCCTCGACAATTGGATTTGGTATTGCGCTGTGTTCCTTTTATTTTCTTACGGATAATATTTGGTATTTTTACAGCATCATAGCCATTCTGACTATTTTTGGCGGGGCAACAGCGTCAATATCTTATGTCCGTCTTATCATGACCTGGTTCGACCAAAAGAAGGGGCTAGCCCTTGGGTTAGGGCTGTCAGGGGCGGGATTAAGTGCAATGTTCTTACCCTCCTTGGTTCATAAAGTCATAGACGCTGCTGGCTGGCGTGAGGCATTTGTTACGCTCGGTGCTATAAACTTGCTTGTTGTTGTCCCAATAATTTATTTCTTTATGTATAATCAGCCGTCAGATAAGGGGCAATTGCCCGATGGACGGGATATTGTAGAAACGGATGAAGCTGCCTCTTCTGTCAGGGAGATATATCAAAGGGGATATACTGTTCAAGAAGCTCTTCGAACATCGTATTTCTGGAAATTGCTCGTGGGGACGACATTATTTGGCGCGATTTTGACCGGTGCCGTAACTCAGCTTATTCCCCTCCTTGTCGATGTGGGATTAACACGGGGGGAGGCGGTTAAAATGGCCTCTTTCCTCGGCATATCCCTGATCAGTTCTCGCATTCTTGCTGGATATCTTTTGGACCGTTACCACGCTCCGTTTGTTTCGGCAGGTTTCTTGTTACTACCCGTAATAGGCTTCGCAAGTGTGGCATTAATGCCGAATAATATTACAGCCTTTATGGCAACGGTTGGATTAGGGGCCGGGCTTGGTTTGGAATTTGATGTAATCGGATTCTTTTGTGTGCAATATTTTGGTCGTCCGGTTCTGGGGCGTATGTATAGCTTTTTATTCGTAGGCTTTGGATTAGGCGGAGGCTTGGGTAGTTTCTTTGCGGGGCGTAGCTATGACCTGACATCATCTTATCAAACTGCTCTGCTTATGGCATCTGCCGTTGCGTTGGTGGGCATAATCGTTATCGCGACATTGGGGCGATACCCTGAATTGCCAGATCATCATAAGGATGAGGATGTAAAAGATGCTTAAAGACGTGCGTTGTTCTCATGGAATATGGGGCCGCATTATATAGAAATAGCCTATGCCATATTGACAAGAAGGGGTAGGTTCGCTAGAAAATAAGAAGCATACATCTTATTTTTTAAATAATAGACATTATTGGCAGATAACTATTTGATAAAATGTTGTTTTAATACTCAGTATACTTTGTAAATTTTGATAAAAAACAGGCAAAAGAAAGGTATGTGAATACAAATAAAAATTTAAGTAGAAATTACAATGATACATAAAATAGGAGACTAAAAGATGTTAAAGATGGGAGAAAAAATGTTTAAGAGGAAAGAAAAAAATATGTTTAAAGTAACCAAAGTTATTAGTGCTGCGGCATTGTTAATGACAACATGTATAAATTCCAATTACGCATATGCTGGTGACGAAAGTGCAGTTACTCTAGAAGAAATTATGGTAACGGCAACGAAACGTGCGCGTAGTGTGCAGGATGTTTCCGTGGCAGTTTTGGCCATTAGTGGGATGGAATTAGATAACTCACATGCGTTGAGTTTGCAGGAAATTCAATATTATGCGCCGAGCATTACCATTGGTGCAGGTTTGGGTGTTGCTTTTACATATATGCGCGGTCTAGGTTTGGCCACGAATTTTGGTAACGTAGAGCCAGGTGTTGGATTTTACATTGATGGTGCCGTTATTAATACGCCAGCAGCGCAGTTGACGTCATTATTTGATGTGGAGCGTTTGGAAGTATTGCGCGGCCCGCAGGGAACGTTGTTTGGCCGGAATACTATGGGTGGCGCGATTAGCGTTATTACCCGTAAGCCAACAAGAGAGCTTGAAGGTTATGCTCGCTTGACCGTTGGTAAATATCAAATGATGGAAACTGAAGGGGCTATTAGTGGTCCTTTGACAAGTGGACTTTCTGCACGTTTGGCTTGGCGTACAACAAACCGTAATGGATTTGGTCAAAACACATATACGGGTAATGACATTGATAATGTTAACCGTAAGAATATGCGGGCTCATTTCCAGTTCGATATTAACGAAGACATGGACTTCCTTTTGACAGCTGACTATATGCGTCAAGACGATCAATCCGGTGCTTTCCTTTATGCTGGTCCATTATTTCCCGATCTTCCTGGCCTTCTAGATCCTACAGGAATTGGTGAAATCGAGCATCTGGAAGGAACCCGCAATATTGCGGGTACTTTTGATCCTCGCAATGAACGTGAAATCTGGGGCGTTATCGGAACCTTTAACTGGGCAATTAATGATGATTTCAAAATAAAGAATATTATTAATTACCGTGATACTGACCTGTTCATTCAACAGGATTTCGACTTTGCACCAACATTGAACCGGGCTGACGTTACAGGCAAGCCAGCGACAGTGAATGCATTATTGACACGGGCGCAGGAATTCAGTGAAGAGTTTCAGGTTCTTTATGACGGAACTTTGATGGATAAGCCGTTTGAAGCGATCGCTGGTTTTTATTATTTTAATGAAAAACGTTTCACGGGAACTGTTGTAACGACCTTCGCAGAAGGACCAAGAGAGCGTATTCGTGACGGTGTAACATTGCTTGAGCCACGGTTGAATTTGACAGGGGATGCGACAACCAAGTCCGTAGCCTTCTTCTGGCATACGATGTATGAAGTCGTTCCTAATATTTCATTGAAACTTGGTGGGCGTTTTACGCATGACGAGAGATCTGTGGATAATAAAAACAGATTGTTTGTTCGTTCCGGCGCAGGCGCATGGGTTAATAGAGATTTCGCAGATTCACAATCTATCAGTGAATATAATCATGAAATTGGTCTAGATTGGCGTGCGCAAGATAATATGCTGGTTTATTATACCTTCTCACAGGGCTTTAAGGCTGGTGTTGGACCAAGTGGTACAACAGATACTGATTTTGTGTTGCCAGAACATATTAACAACCATGAGTTTGGCTTAAAAAGTGATTGGTTTGATAATCGTCTGACTGTTAATCTTGCGGCATATTATTGTAAAGCTAAAGACATACAGTTCTTGTTGAATATTCCACAGGCACGTGGAGGCTTCTCCTCTAACTTTGGTAATATTGCCGACCAAAAGGCGCATGGTATTGAGCTTGAGGTCGCTGGTGTTGTTACGGATAATTTCCGTGTTCGCGGTAGTGTTAGTTGGACAGATGCGACATTAAGTACATTCTTGTCTGCTGATAATCTTGATCCACAAGGTCAAATTGATCCATTGTCCGTTGCTTTGACAAACTTTGGTGGCAATCGTCCAAGACGGACACCTGAATGGGCCGGAACTTTCCATGCTGAGTATGACCTGCCAATTCTGGAAGATAAGGGCGCATTCACGCTTAGTGGTGATGTTTCCTACAAAGGAGAGCATTTCTTCGAGGAAACTAATAGTGCGCGCACTATGCAGGGGGCTTATGTGATTATTGACGCTGGACTACGGTTTGTTTCTGCAGATGACACATGGAATGCGTCATTGTGGGTGAAAAACTTGACCAATGAGTTGGTTCTAGCTGATAGACGTCCGTTCTTTGGTTCTGCGGCGGCTATGGCTCAGACATATCAACCACCAATGACTTGGGGGGCGACTGTCGGAGTTAGCTTCTAAAACTTACGAATTGCCATTTCGTAAATAGCTGAATGATGCCTGGCCTGATATGAAGTAGTGATACTTTTTATCGGGCCAGGCATTTTTTTTGAGGAAAACGATCGGCATTTTCGGTCATTTAATATTGTTGTTTGTCATGTTTTTTATTGAATGGATCTGTCTTTTGCTTTTCGTGAGCTTAACCATTGTTATTATTTAGAAAAGGAGAGGGGTAATAGGGTAAGATACTATTGATAAATTTTAAGTTTCTTTGACAAGTTCCATTGCAATAAGCATAATAGTGATGAATTTTTATGGTTGTCGAATGCCGTATCAGATTAAAATAAATTAATGTAACGATATATATTTAGGACATTTTTGATGACTTTTCAGTTTAACAATAAGTTATATATTTTGGGTGTGAAATGACCTCGGTTCCCAGATCTCCCCAGCAAATTCAGGCCATTCAAAAGCTACGTGAACTTATCCTTGCCGGGGAATTTTCCGTTGGGCAGCGTGTGTCAGAATTAGCGGTCGTTGAGAAGTTGGATATATCCCGAACCCCAGTTCGTATTGCGTTAACAGTATTGGAGAACGAAGGTTTCCTGCGGTCCCTACCAAGAGGGGGCTATATCGTTCGGCAGTTTACAATTCAGGATGTCCATCATGCCATTGAAATTAGGGGCGTCTTGGAAGGGATGGCGGCGCGGCGTGCAGCCGAACGTCAGTTGTCAGAGGATGAAATAGCGCCCCTAAGAGCTGTTACAGGTAAATTAGAGAAATTGGTGCGTATGAAAGACCGTAAATTTTTCACAGAGCAGTATCGCGAGCTGAATGAGGAATTTCATAAATCTCTCTTAGCTCTGGCAGATAGCGCGATGTTGAGACGTTCTTTTGCGCATGTGGCGACGCTGCCATTTACATCGCCTAATGCATTTTCTTTTACTGTTGGTGATTCAGATGAACATTTCGAGAATTTGAAATATGGGCAGTGTCAACATGTTGCTATTCTCGATGCCATAGAGAATGGTCAAGGAATGCGCGCAGAGGCGCTGGTCCGTGAACATTCTCTTCTGGCGTTGAAAATACTATCAAAAGCACTTAGTCATGCGGATATGCGGGAGAGGATTCCCGGTATCTCACTTTTAGAAATATAAAGGCAGAATTTCTTTAAAGCTTATTTTTGTACCGCATGACGTTCCGCGGCTTCTATTGTATTTACTAATAGCATTGTGACTGTCATTGGTCCGACGCCGCCGGGTACTGGTGTGATATAGGAGGCTTTTTTCGATACACCTTCAAAATCAACATCGCCTTGCAGACTGCCATTTGGCAATCTATTGATTCCCACATCAATAACGACCGCACCTGTTTTTACCATTTGGGGAATGATAAGGTTAGGCACGCCTGCGGCTACCACTAAAATATCTGCAAGAATAGTAAATTGTGCAAGGTCACGCGTTTTTGCATGACAAATGGAGACTGTGGCATCCCGTGCCATGAGCATCAAAGCCATCGGTTTGCCAACGATGTTGCTCGCGCCGACAATAACCACATTCTGGCCCTCTACTGGGATATTTTCACTTTCCAGCATTTTGACAACGCCGTAAGGCGTGCAGGGGGAGAATACCATTTTACCCACAACCAGGCCGCCAACATTATAGAGATGAAAACCGTCCACATCCTTATCTATGGAGATCGTTTCCAAGACACGTTCCATATCGATATGGGGGGGTAGAGGTAATTGCACAAGAATGCCGTGTACCTCAGGGTCAATATTTAATTTTTCAATCAGAACGACCAGTTCATCAGTGGTAATATCAGCATCATGCCGATAGCTGGAGGATTTGATTCCCACAGCTTTACATGCTTCGATCTTGTTTCTGACATAGACAGATGAGGCGGGGTCTTCGCCGATTAAAATAACAGCAAGTCCAGGTGTTACGCCTGATTCATCCTTTAACTTTTCCACACGTATCTTGCAGTCGCTACGAATGCTCGCAGCAATCTTTTTGCCATCAATAATTTTAGCCAATTTACTTTAACTCCGAATATAGGGGGATGATTTTAAATTAATCGCGAAAAACAACCGTCTTGCTACCATTAATAAGAATTCGACCTTCCAAATGGTAATGGACAGCGCGCGCAAGGACGCGGCGTTCAATATCACGTCCCTTACGGACCAGATTATCTGGCGTATCATTGTGGCTGATATGCTCTACATCCTGAATAATAATGGGGCCTTCATCTAGGTCTGCAGTTACATAATGTGCCGTGGTGCCTATTATTTTAACGCCCCGCTCGTAGGCCTGATGATAAGGCTTGGACCCTTTAAAGCTTGGTAAGAATGAATGGTGAATATTAATGCAGCGCCCATGTAGGAAGGCTGAGAAATCATCGGAAAGGATTTGCATATATCTGGCGAGTACCACAAGCTCCGCGCCAGATTCATTTACGACGGCCTTGATCTGTGCTTCTTGTTGAGGTTTTGTTTCCTTGGTGATGGGCAGATGATGATAAGGAATGTCGCCGATAAGCGTAAGGTTTAAAGCCTCTTTTGGATGATTCGACACGATGCCGACCACTTCCATATTTAATTCACCAATTCGTACTCTGTATAATAGGTCGCCAAGACAATGGTCGAATTTTGATACCATCAGCAGGACACGCATTTTTCTCTCATTATCCCGAAGAGACCAATCCATATCGAAGTCTTTTGCAATTGCCTCGAATTGTGTTGTTAATGTTGATCTTGTCTCTGTATCGAGGTCAAATACGACGCGCATAAAAAAGTGATCTGTGTCCAAATCATTATACTGCTGTGCTTCTAAGACGTTGGCATTATTATCAAATAATATCCCAGTTACTTTTGCTGCGATGCCTGGACGGTCTTTGCAGGAAAGCGTTAGGGTGTGAGCTTTAATCATGATTCTATTCTCCTTATAAGCGGGAAATGCAGATTTCAAAACGCTACAGATGCACTGCTTCGCCAATCTCACATATATATGCCCTGAAATATGTTTCTTAAAACTGTAATTATAATAAGTACTTGCGGTTAAATTTTTCTTTGGTTCAGCTTTATTGTATACAATAATAACTAATATCATGCAAAAAACCAGATAAATAGCTGTAATTTATATAACAAAGAAAGATATTGCATGCAATATGAAAAATATGTATAAGGTTTCTCAGAAGCAAAGAAAGGGGATTGCCCCCGAATTAAACTAAGAAGGAATTGCCATATGAGTGCTAAGAATCTAGAAGAAGTTATCGCAGCTGCGGGAAATCCCGTTGATATGTTGCGGAATTCAAAAATTGGAGCGTATGTATATCCAGTAGTGCCTACTGAATTCTCTAACTGGCGCGATGAGCAGCGCGCTTGGCGTGAAACTGCCGTATTGTTTGATCAGTCTCACCACATGGTAGATCTGTTCATTAGCGGAAAAGATGCGTTTAAAATGCTGTCTTATTTGGCAACGAACAGTTTCGCAAAATTCAAAATCAATACTGCCAAGCAGTTTGCACCTTGTACTTATGATGGCTATCTCATTGGTGATGGCATCTTGTTCTATTTGGCTGAAGACGAATTTGTTTTTGTTGGACGTGCGCCATCTGCTAACTGGATTATGTTCCACGCTGAAACTGGTGGTTATGATGTTAAAGTTGTTAAAGATGACCGTTCTCCTGCGCGTCCAATGGGCAAGCCTGTAACGCGTCAATTTTACCGGTTCCAGATCCAGGGCCCAAAAGCCAAGCAAGTGATCGAAAAAATTAATGGCGGACCTTTCCCGGACATTAAATTCTTCCACATGGATTATATCAATATTGCAGGCCGTCAGGTAAGAGCTTTGCGTCATGGTATGGCCGGCGCACCGGGTCTTGAAATTTGGGGTCCTTATGAAGAGGGTGAAGAAATTCGTGCCGCTATCCTCGAAGCTGGTGAAGAATTCGGAATCGTTGCCGTTGGCTCGCGGACATATGCGACCAATACGCTGGAATCAGGTTGGATTCCTTCTCCACTGCCCGCTATTTATACTGGCGAGAAAATGAAATCTTTCCGCGAATGGTTGCCTGCTGACAGCTATGAAGCAACGGGTTCTATCGGTGGTAGTTTTGTTTCGGATAACATCGAAGACTATTACTTGACACCTTACGAGCTGGGATATGGTGTGATGGTCAAGTTTGACCATGACTTTATCGGTCGGGAAGCTCTTGAAAAAATGGACAAGGGTGCGCAACGCAGAAAAGTTACTCTGGAGTGGAATGGCGAAGACATGATTAAAATCCTCTCATCTTACTTTACAGGCGAAGAAAACTATAAATCCTTTGATATGCCCCTAGCGAACTATGCTTCATCAAGTTATGACGCCGTTAAAGTTAATGGCAAAACTGTTGGTTTCTCCATGTTTACCGGATACAGCAACAATGAACGGACTGCATTGTCACTCGCGACAATCGATGCGGACATTCAAATTGGTGATGAAATCACTGTTGTATGGGGTGAGCCGAATGGCGGAACTGAGAAAACAACTGTTGAGCCTCATAAGCAGATAGAAGTTCGTGCCATTGTTAGCCCAGTGCCTTATTCCAAGGTTGCACGCGAAACCTATGCTGACGGCTGGCGCGGTAAGTAATAGTACTATATGAAGCCGTCGCGTCTCATGCAGGGGCGGCGGCTTCTTCCTGCCTGTGTCTAGAAAAATAAATTACATTGATTATGATTGTTGAAAATATGATTGTTTCTCCAGAAGAAATCAGGGCAGAAATGTCCAAATTACTTAAAGATTATTCCGCTGAAGTTACTGCGCCTGACAGGAAGTCACTTGATGCCGCAGCTGATATGATGGATCCTGGTTCTCGCGTGTATATTGCCTCTCTACCATCAGATACGGCTGATCGACTGGTTTCCGCCGCATCGCATTTGAAAAAAGCAGGATTGGTTCCGGTTCCTCATATTGTTGCCCGTAATATTAAGAGTGAAAAGGCATTGGACGAACTGTTGGCGCGCCTTGCTGGTGAAGCTGGTGTTGATCGCGCGCTTGTTCTTGCGGGTGACCGGGATGATGCCGCCGGGGACCTTGATTGCAGTCTTCAGATCATTCAAACAGGCCTTCTTGAAAAACACGGCATTTCTAAAATTGCCATTGGGACCTATCCAGAGGGGCATCCTCGTATTTCAAATGAAGTTTTGGATGTAGCCTTAAAAGATAAACTCGCTGCGGCGGAAAAAGCGAATTTGGAAACGGTGACGATTAGTCAGGTTTGCTTTGAATCAAAGCCCATCCTTGACCATATTCGCAGATTACGGGCTCAAGGGATCAATAACCGCATTCGAATTGGTGTTGCGGGACCAGCGAAAAAAACCACATTGTTAAAATATGCAATGATATGTGGCGTTGGAGCCTCTATGCGGGCTCTGAAAGAGCGCAAATCATTGATGAAGAATTTGGCTACGGGTGAAACGCCTGAAAAAGTTTTGACTGAACTTGCTATCGCTCAGCTTCAAGAGCCATCCCTAAATATTTGGGGTATCCATTTCTTTACCTTTGCTGCTTTTGCAAATTCCATCAATTTTGTTGCTAAGTTTAGAGATTGATTATATGCGATGATTTATAGCTTGCCGTCTTTGGGAAGCTATAAATCATAAGCTCATTTGACGTTGAGGATATTCAATAATTGAATAGCGTTCATCAGTCATTTAATTTTCCTTTATCAGAAGTAGCTGATAGGGGTTATTTCTACTGAATATTTTTTTAAAGAAAAATAATAAGAAGAGGTCTTTTAATACCTCCTAATTTGCGTAATTCGGGATTGAAAGACAAATAATCAACAGTCCCGAATATTAATTACCGTGTCATTTTATTGAGGAAAAAAATAATGATTATTAAAAAACATCTATTCGGAATGTTAAACTACACTACTGCCATGACTTTAGCGTGCGTGGCTATCTCATCTACCCAGACTATTGCTGCAGAAAATAATGAAAAAGACGGTGGTTATACACTTGAAGAAATTACTGTAACTGCGCGTAAAGTTGAAGAAAACCTTCAGGAAACTCCAATTTCTATGACTGCGTTCAGTGGTGAAGGGCTCGCAAGACGTCAAATTTTCAGCACAGATGATTTGGATAATGTCACGCCTAACTTACAGTTTAGCAATAATGCCCCACTTGCAGGCAACAATGCCTCATCACAGGTTTTTATTCGCGGTATTGGTCAAACAGACCCGACAGCAACGGTTGATCCGGGTGTTGGTATCTATATCGATGATGTCTATATGGGACAATCCGTAGGCGGAACAATGGATTTCCGTGATATTTCGGGCATTCAAATTCTTCGTGGTCCTCAAGGAACGTTGTTTGGGCGCAATACTATTGGTGGTGCGATCCTGATCACAACACAGGAACCCGGTGAAGAATTCGGTGGCTCATTCAAAGCAGGGGTTGGCGCTGATAACTTACGGGAATTTTCCCTTGCGGTTGATGTTCCTATTTCAGATAAAGTCCATTCCCGTTTTACTTTTGGTTCTCGGGTTAGAGACGGCTATGTCATCCGTGTCAGCGATGGAACAGACCTTGGAGATACCAATTCCTATACGGCCACTGGTAAAATTGTCTTCACGCCTACCGATAATCTGGAATTGAAAATACAATTTGATTATACGAAAGCAGATGAAAATGGTTCGCCATTGGTTTTTGCTTCCAGTAATGAAAGTGCGATTTTCCAGAAAACCGTCAGCTTGCATGCCGGTTGTCCTGGTATGACCAACCTGGGTATGGATGTCCCGTTGATTGATGATGCGCGTTGTGCCAATGATTTCTGGAATGATGGACCTTTCTCAAACAACGGCACCAATCCTTTGGAAAGCCTGTTGGAAAATTGGGGTGGATCTTTTCACGTAACTTATGATTTTTCTGAGAATTTGACATTCAAATCCATCTCATCTTATCGTAATATTGACTGGTCAGGTGTTCGTGATGCGGATAATACACCATTCCCTATTTTGCATACGGATTATAAAAGTGATGGTCGCCAATTCAGTCAGGAAGTTCAGGCTATTTATAGCGCAGACCGTCTGACGGGTGTTGCCGGGCTTTATTATTATGATGAAAAAATTGATGATATTGTAACAATCGTATTATCACCTCCTCCTGCTCCGACCGGTGCGTTGGATAGTGATAATAATATTACGGATAACAGCAACTGGGCGGCGTTCTCCCAATGGACTTATGATGTAACAGATCAATTAAGTGTGACTGTTGGCGGGCGTTATACGTCGGAAATCAAGTCTTCGACACCAGACCAGTTCAACTATGCAAATGTTGCTGATAAATATATTGACCATCAGAAATATTCACAGAAGTTTAAGGCGTTTAATATCTCCGCTAATGTGAGTTATCGCTGGAACGAGAATATCATGACATATGCCAGCTATTCCGAAGGCTTCAAAAGCGGCGGCTGGAACAGTCATTTTAATTCAAACTTCAATGACACTCAGGAACAGCTTGACCTTCTGGATCAGATTCATGCCTTTTCTGATGAAACGGCCATCAACTATGAAGTTGGTTTTAAGATGGACCTTCTGGACAGTACTGTACGCTTGAATGGTGCGATTTTCTCAACCGATTATACCGATCTGCAATTGGTTTACCGTTTTGGTGTGGCACCGTTCATCCTGAATGCGGGTAAGGCGTCCAACGATGGTTTCGAATTGGAACTGACATGGGTTGCGACAGACAATCTGATCATTGATGCCGGTATGGGTTATCTTGATGCAAGGATTGACGAAGTTGTTACCTTTGACGGTGCGGCCACCGGCGTTGAGGCAGGCAATAAACTTCCGTTTGCCCCATCATGGCAAGGGAACGTTGGTATTGGTTATATCCTGTCACCTGAAGGAACGGACCTTAGCATCACACCGCGTGTTGATGTAAGCTATCAAAGTAAAACTTTCTTTGATGCGATCAATTCCGAAGAGGTTGCTCAAAGTAAAGGGCGTACCTTGGTTAATGCCTCCGTTGCAATAGAACCTGATGATACGCAATGGAAATTTGTTGTTGGTGTTAGTAACCTGACAGATCAACTTTTCCCAATTGCCGGTAATTCATCTTTGGGTTCAGGGTCTGGTTATGCTGAAATTGCTTATGCGCGCAAACGTGAATGGTTCGCTTCTTTTACGTATAACTTCTAAGCAATTGATGTAATATTTTACGAGTGGCAGGCGCGAGTATAGTTCTATCTGATTTATAATCGGAGGATCTGGAAAGTGTCTGTACTCATTTTTGTCGTTAACCATATAAAGAGAATAGGGCTCTAACAATCATGCAGAACGATCCACGCGATATTATAAACCGTGAACCAATGGGCAGACTTCAAGTTTTGGCCGTTGGTATTTGTATATTTTTAAATGCACTGGACGGTTTTGATGTCCTTGCGATTACTTTTGCTGCGCCTAGTATTGCTGCGGATTGGGGTATGGGGCCGGGTGCTATTGGCATCGTTATATCTACGGGTCTTATTGGTATGGCATTTGGATCTATATTCCTTGCGCCATTGGCAGATAGATACGGACGGCGCAAGATAATTCTGTCCTGTATTGTTGTTATGGGCTGCGGGATGCTTTTGTCTGCTACGGCGACGGATATGATCACATTGTCCTTATATCGCTTTGGTACGGGTCTTGGGATTGGTGCAATGCTGGCCTCTATCAATGCGATGGCTGCTGAGTTCTCCAATGAAAAGAGACGTGATTTTTGTATTAGCATAATGACATCGGGCTATCCGATTGGGGGTGTGCTCGGTGGGTCAGTTGCCGTGATATTGCTACAGAATTATGACTGGCAGGCGGTCTTTATATTTGGTGGTGTGGTCACGTTGGCTACCCTGCCAGTGGTCATGTTTGGGTTACCGGAATCAATTTCATTCTTAAGTCATCACAAGGGGGAAGCGGCCCTGGATAAAATTAATGGCATATTGCGCCGTATGGGTCATTCAGAGGCGTCCCATGTTACCATGCCTGATACTCCCCATGCCCGTTCACGTATGAAGGATTTATTTGCGCCTGAGATGATTCGGCATACCATGACGCTGACGGCCAGTTATTTTCTGCATATCATGACATTCTATTATGTTATGGGGTGGGTTCCTTCAATTGTTACGGCCTTGGGCTTTGATAAAGCTGTGGGAACGTCGGTTTCAGTCTGGGTAAGTATTGGCGGCGTTGTGGGCGGAAGTTTACTGGGCTGGACAGCCGCTACCTTTGGTCTTCGAAAACTGACAATCATTTTGATGATGGCTACAGGTAGCTTTGTTATTTTGTTTGGTCTGATTACCCCCGAAATCGGTATGTTAAAAGCCGTTGCTTTCTTATTGGGATTTTGCATGTTCGGTGGTGTGGTTGGTCTTTATGCTCTTACCGCAAAAGCCTTCCCAACGCGCTTACGGGCAACAGGCACAGGCTTTGTTATTGGCATAGGACGGGCAGGTGCTGCAGTCGGGCCTGTCATAGCAGGCTTCTTGCTTGTCTCTGGTATGGACCGTGGTGGGGTCGCGACGACAATGGCCATAGGGTCCATTCTCGCGGCGATCGCTTTGACCGTTGGTTACCGGAATATGAGTGAAAAAAAACAGGCGGATGCCATTGCATCATCCGGCTCATCAAATTGATCCGTTCTTAAAGAAATGCCACGTTAGCCAGTAGGGGGCAGGCTGCTGGTGGCGTTAAAAATATATATGGGCGATCATCATGATCGCCCATATTTTTAATGGAATATGTTTAAATTATTTTTGGCGTTTTCTGGCAAAGCCAAAGCCAAAGCCAAAGCCAAAGCCAAAGCCAAAGCCGGGCAGGTGCGGGCGCAGTGTGTCCTGCTTGAAAGCCTGTATCGTTTATTATCCCGTCAAGACAGAGGTTTCCATAGCTCCGACGTCGCCTGTCAGAGGATCATCCCAAATCATATTGAGACCAAATCCAGCACAAGCTCCTCCTGTTCCCAAGAGGGTGGGGGAGAGACCTCTGTTTTACTTCCGTTAAGGGATTGGCCGCAGGTGAATGCCTTGCAGAGGCATTCACAGCCGTCTTGATGATTATTTTTATCGGTTTTCGTCCGGTTCTTGTCCTTAATAGAGTACGTGAGAACATCAGCCTGAGGTTCTTTGAAAAAGTCCCTTTAAAAGTAAGCGGTTACCCACGGCCCCCATTTACTATTTTTTTGTATCTGCGATTATGCGTTTGATGATTTGCAGGCTTACGCGCCCCACACTAATTTACGAATCACATCTGAGTTTTCACCAATACCAGCGGTAAATATAATGGCATCCAATCCATTCATAGCTGCTG
>JAESRB010000073.1 GCA_016764855.1 Emcibacter sp. | reverse complement strand
GGTGCCGGTTCTGATCTGGCGTCCCTCAAGACAAAATGTGAGGACAAGGGCGATCATTGGCTGGTGAATGGGCAAAAAGTCTGGACCTCTTTTGCCAATCATTCCCATTGGTGTTTTTGCCTAGTACGAACTGATACATCCGTGAAACATGCGGGCATCAGTTTTCTCCTCATCGACATGAATTCTCCCGGCATTAACGTACGCCCTATTGATCTGATCAGCGGAATTACCCATTTTTGCGAGGTTTTCCTTAATGATGTCAAAGTACCCAAAGAAAATCTGGTGGGTAAAATTAATGACGGCTGGAAAATTGCCAAAAGATTATTACAACATGAGCGTTCTGGACTTTCCACTGTCCGCCGTTCCGGTCCTAACCTGATTGATCTAGCAAAAAAATATATCGGAACCGATGCACAGGGTCGCATTGACGACCCCGACTTGCGTTCCCGCCTTATAGACCATGCTGTTCGGACCCAATCCTACCAACTCACCCTGAAACGAATATCCGAAGAAACTTCTCCGAATTCAGCGGTGTCTGTGATTAAAAATCTGGGTGCCGCCATTGAGCAGAACAGGACGGAACTTGCCATAGAAATCCTTGGTAATCTGGGGCTAGGTTGGCAAGGCGAAGGTTATAAAGACGAAGATATAGAAGCCACCCGAGCATGGCTCTATAGCAAGGCCTTCTCTATTTATGGCGGCAGTCATGAGATTCAGAATAATATTGCGGCCAAGCGCGTTCTTGGTCTGCCGGACCCCCGTTAAACCAAATATAAAAAGAAAAGGAAGGTTTATGGCCGCCCTAAACGAAGAACAAAATATGCTAAAGGATGCGGCGACCTCATGGGTGCGCGGACGGGCGCCGGTTACTGAGTTACGCAAACTTCGTGATAGCGGTTCCACATTGGGCTATGACCCCGCCCTTTATGCTGAAATGGCCGAAATGGGGTGGACGGGCATTATCATACCCGAAGAATATGACGGCGTAGGTTTCGGCTACAGAGGGCTCGGCGTCATCTTGGAAGAGCTTGGCAAAACCCTCACCGCCTCCCCCTTGATCAGTTCCTCTTTGGCGTCTGTTTGCGCCCTTACCCTTGGCGGATCATCTTTACAAAAAGAGACATGGTTGCCTAAAATTTCTGACGGTTCAGTAATCGCAACAGTGGCCGTTGATGAAAGTCATCGGCACGCGCCCCTAAAAACGGCCCTCTCCGCCACACCAACCGGAAATAGCTGGACATTAAACGGGATCAAAATGCCTGTTCCAGAAGGTATGGGGGCGAATTTTCTTATCGTATCCGCCCGCACATCCGGCAAGCCCGGCGACCGAGATGGCATTACCCTGTTTCTGGTCAAGGCAACAACCGATGGGCTAACCCGTACGCCGATGCATCAAATTGACTCGCGCTATCCCGCTAAATTTATTTTTGATCAGGTATCCGTTGAGGGTGATGCAATTCTTGGGGACGTCGATGAAGGGGCCGATCTCTTGGAGCAAATCCTCGACCGCGCCTGTGCGGGCACAGCTGCTGAAATGCTTGGCACCGCAAGTCAGGCTCTTGAAACAACGCTGGAATATTTAAAAATCCGTGAACAATTTGGTCAGATCATCGGGTCATTTCAGGCCTTACAACATCGTGCAGTTGCCATGTTCGGGGAGATTGAATTAACCCGTACCGCCGTTGAGGCCGCTTTGGATGCGCTAGATGATAACAGCGACGACATTCCACAGCTTGTCTCCCTCGCCAAGATTATGGCCTGTGAGACATTAAAACTGGTGTCCAATGAAATGGTTCAAATGCACGGCGGCATTGGAATGACGGACGAACATGATGCAGGGCTGTATCTAAAACGCGCCAGAGTTGTGGCGGCGTCCTACGGCAATGCAGCCTACCACCGTGAACGTTATGCGCAAATCAATGGATTTTAAAGAAACCCATTGAATGCCTACATTTTCTTATCGGCCATGAACGCCTAAATTCTACTAGAGATTTAATATGACCTCCAACCATGAAATTCACTTAAAAAATCGCCCCATTGGTTTACCTTCACGGCAGGATTTTGAACTTGTAGAAGTGACATTACCCACCCCCGGCCCCAATGAAGTTTTGGTCCGTAATGACTGGATGAGTGTCGATCCCGCCATGCGCGGCCGCATGCATGACATCAAAAGCTATAAACCTCCCTTTCAGCTTGATGCCGCCCCCGAAGGCCCTGCTGTTGGTCGTGTAATAGCCTCCAATGATCCGTCCTTAAAAGTCGGCGATATCGTCTATTCCGAATTTGGCTGGCGGGAGATCTTTGTGGCTCCAGCCTCTCAGTTGGAGAAGCTGAATGTGGAAAATATTCCACCTCAGGCATTTCTTGGCATTGCGGGAATGCCTGGTTTAACCGCCTATGTCGGGCTGTTGCGCATTGCGAAACTCAAAGAAGGTGATGTGGTTTTTGTCTCCGCAGCCTCCGGTGCCGTTGGTTCTTTGGTCTGTCAAATTGCCAAGATCAAAGGCCATAAGGTCATCGGTTCCGCAGGTGGGCCAGAAAAATGCGCCTACCTTAAGGATGAACTTGGACTTGATGAGGTCATTGACTATAAAGCTGTTCCCAGCCTGACCAAAGCATTGGCACAGGCAGCCCCGGAAGGTATTGACGTTTATTTTGATAATGTGGGCGGCGAACATCTTCAGGCCGCCATTGCCATCGCCAACCGTTTTGCCCGCTTTGCCATTTGCGGCATGATCTCACAATATAATCTAACCTCTGCGCCTTATGTTCCCCGTAATCTGGTTCTGATCATGGGCAAGGCGTTGCGGTTGCAAGGCTATATCGTTTCTTTCCATAATGACATGAAACCCGCCTTCCGAAAAGACATTGCCCAGTGGCATAGTCAAGGAAAATTGAAATGGAAAGAGACCATTATAGATGGACTGGATAAAGCTCCCGATGCTCTCATTGGTCTTTTCGAAGGCCAGAATTTTGGCAAAATGCTGGTAAAACTCAACCCTGACGCTAAATAGAGAAACTGTTATGTATAATCTTCTCAAAGGACTTTCTATTGTTGAAGGCGCCTCTTTCATTGCCGGACCTTCGGCGACAATGCATATGGCCCAAATGGGCGCGGAAGTCATCCGTTTTGACAATATTGGCGGCGGGCCAGATTTCAACAGATGGCCCTTGGCGAAAAATGGCCAAAGCCTTTATTGGGAAGGCATGAACAAAGGTAAGAAATCTATTGCCCTTAATCTGTCCACAACAGAAGGTCGGGAATTGGCCATAGCCATTGCAACAGCCCCCGGTGAGAATGCCGGATTGTTCGTCACCAATTATCCGGTCAATGGCTTTTTATCCTATGATATCCTGAAGGAAAAACGGGCGGATTTGATCTGCCTGCGCGTCATGGGCTGGGCCGATGGTGCGCCTGCCATGGACCCGACCGTTAATGCGGCAAGCGGAATCCCCATGATGACCGGACCACAAGACGACGAAAAGCCCGTTAATCAGGTTTTACCTGCATGGGATCTGATCACGGGAGCCTACGCGGCCTTTGCCATGACAGCGGCGATCCTTGACCGTAAAACAAGTGGCAAAGGCCATGACATCCGCTTACCTCTTGCCGATGTCGCCATTTCCTGTCTGAGCCATACGGGACAGATCGCAGAAGTCCTCGCCAGCGGGGCCGACCGTCCGCGCATGGGCAATGATATGTTCGGTGCTTTGGGCCGGGATTTCGAGACCAAAGATGGCAAGCGTGTCATGATTGTCGCCCTTACCACACGCCAATGGATCGGGTTAGTCAGAGTACTTAATCTAGTCGAGGTCATTGAAAGCCTAGAGCAAAGCCTGAATATATCCCTCTCCGCAGAGGCTGGAACACGTTTCAACCACCGTGATAAAATCATTCCCCTAATCATTGCTGCTATTGTCACCCGTAACAGTGCAGAACTCTATCAGGCCTTTGATAAAAATGGCGTCACCTGGGGGCCGTACCAAACCCTTTATGAGGCCGTAACAACCGATGATCGCATGGTCAAGGAAAACCCTATGTTTACCAATATTGATCATCCAAGCGGCATGAGCTATCCTGCGGCGGGCCCAGCGGCAACATTGCCGGGACAGGACCGTGGCACACTCATACCCGCTCCACATCTGGGTCAACATACCGATGAAGTCCTCGCTATGAAACTGGGACTGCCCGACCATGAAATCGGACGCCTCCATGATAAAGGCATCATTGCCGGAATGAACAACGCAAAGGCCGCATAATGCCCGAAACCATATCACCAGAAACCATGGACCATTGGAAAAGCTGGATCGGAAAAACCGAAACACGGACGGAAACGCTCTGTCCCGAAATTTTGCGCCGCTTTGCCGCTGCTACGGATGCTGATCTGAATGTACAAGAGAACCTTCCGCCTCTGGCCCATTGGGCATTTTTCCTGCCCATTGCCCCAAGTGATAAAATCGGCGAAGACGGTCACCCGCTACGCGGTGGTTTTGTCCCGCCCGTGACCTTGGCACAACGCATGTTTGCCTCTGCCAACATCACTCTACTAGCGCCGTTGCAACTTGGCCTTAAGGCAACGATGCATTCTGAAATCACAGACATTAAATATCGATCCGGCAAAAGCGGCGAGCTGGTCTTTATGGAAGTTATGCGCACCATCAGCCAAAAGAATAAAAGCTGCATCACGGAACAGCAGACAATCGTTTTCAAACATGGCGGTGATGTTATTCCTCCGGTTGAGGTAATTTCACAACCCACGGGCATAAATGATGAATTATGGACCCCCGGCCCGGTGGAACTTTTCCGTTTTTCTGCCGTGACATTCAATAGCCACCGTATTCATTACGATGTTCCCTATGCCACTGGAGAAGAAGGATACCCCGGCCTTGTCGTTCACGGTCCTTTCACGGCAATCAAACTATATGGCCATGCAGAAAAGCATCTTGATGCTCCTCTAAAAAGCTTTAGATTTCGCGCCTCTGCCCCGCTTTTTGTTGGTCAGGAAATTATATTAACCGCCGGAAAAGATGACGGAGAATACAGCGCATTACGATGCGATGGCACCCGTGCCATGACCGCAACGGCAACCGTTTAACAGGAAAAAACCATGAGCGAAGAACAAGATCAAAATTATCCGGAAATCCGGGAAGCCGTACAACGTCTTTGTGCCGATTTCCCCGGCCCTTACTGGCAAAAACATGATCGGGACCGGTCTTATCCCATCGAATTCGTCAATGCCCTGACCGAGGCAGGTTTCCTCAGCGTTCTTATCCCTGAAGAATACGGCGGGTCCGGTCTTGGCCTGCGCGCCGCCAGCGCCATTTTGGAAGAAATCCACCGTGCCGGATGTAACGGCGGCGCCTGTCATGCCCAAATGTATACCATGGGAACGCTTTTGCGCCATGGTTCCAAAGAACAAAAAGAACGCTATTTGCCTAAAATCACCACTGGTGAAATACGGCTACAAGCCTTTGGTGTAACTGAACCCACCAGCGGCACAGACACCAGCCGGATTTCCACCTTTGCCCGCCGGGAAGGCGATAATTATATTGTCAAAGGTCAGAAAATCTGGATCAGCAGAGCGGAACATTCCGACCTTATGGTTCTCTTGGTCCGCACCACAAAGCGGCAAGACGTGAAAAAACCAACGGATGGCATGAGCGTACTGCTGGTGGATATGAATGACGCTATCGGCAATGGCCTCACCATTCAGCCGATCCGTACTATGCTGAACCATGCCACCACGGAATTGTTCTTTGATGATCTTAAGGTTCCCGTGGAAAATCTTATTGGTACAGAAGGTAATGGCTTCCGTTATATCATTGACGGAATGAATGCCGAACGTACATTAATTGCCGCTGAATGTATCGGCGATGGACGTTTCTTTGTCGATCGAGCCACCAAATATGCGTCTGAACGGTCTGTATTTGGCCAGCCCATTGCCAAAAACCAAGGCATTCAATTTCCTATCGCCCGGGCCTATATCCAGATTTCTGCTGCGGCTGAAATGGTCAATAAGGCTGCACGCCTGTTCGATGAAGATCAAAAAATGGGGAGCGAGGCCAATATGGCCAAAATGCTGGCCTCCGAAGCATCATGGTTTGCGGCGGATATGTGCCTGCAAACCCACGGCGGTTTTGGTTTTGCCGAAGAATATGATATTGAACGTAAATTCCGTGAAACACGGCTGTATCAAGTAGCTCCGATTTCAACCAACTTGATCCTTAGCCATGTGGCAACCCACGTACTTGGCATGCCCAAGTCTTTTTAAGGTCTATTCACATGACATATGACTGGCGTTCATTATTATTCATCCCCGCAGACAACCCGGAGAGACAGGCCAAAGCACAAAAAACTGGTGCCGACGCCGTAATCCTTGACTTGGAAGACGGCGTTGCCCCCGCGGCTAAACCTGCGGCCCGTATCGATCTTTCGGCAGCAGCTCAGAAAATGAAAGACGCTAATATTCCTGTTGTTGTCCGTGTGAATAGCGGATGGCGCGAGCTGATGTTGGACCTTGAAGTGGCGATTTGTCCCGCCGTACAGGTCATTATGCTGCCTAAAGTCGAAAGTCCAACTCAAGTAGCGATCATCTCAGAAATGATATCTGAATTTGAAGCGGACTGCGGTATGACTGTGGGAGAAACCCACATTATTGCGCTGATTGAATCGCCTGTGGGTCTCCAAAATCTTGCTGAAATTGCAAAAATAGAACGCGTCGCAGGCTTTGCGCTCGGCACAGAGGATTTCTGTTTGGAACTGGGCGTTGCCCCCTGCCCTGATGTGCTTGACCTCCCCGCTCGGCAAATTGCCTTTGCGGCGGCGTCTCGTAAACAAATGGCCTTGGCCGTCCCTATTTCCATTGCGGAATTCAGAGATATAGAGGCCTATAGTTCTGCGGCCAACCTTGCGGCCAATTTTGGAGCTACCGGTGCCATTTGCATTCACCCGGCACAGGTTAAAGCCGCCAATAGCAGATTTCAGCCGGACGCCAAAACCATAGCCCAAGCCCGGGAAATTCTGGACGTTTGGAAGACCACACAGGCCCAAGGAAAGGCCGTTGCCTCCCTTAACGGTATGATGATTGATCTGCCGGTTGCTGAACGGGCCAAGGCGCTTCTTCTCAAAATAAAATGACCGCCTTAAAAAGACGGCCATATCAATAGATACAGAAACACAAAAAATAAGGGGCTTGTTCAGGCCCCTTATTTAATATGCCATCACCCGTTATTATCAGACTCTTTCAAAAATCGCGGCAAGCCCCTGCCCGCCACCAATACACATGGTTTCCAGACCATATTTACCACCACGGCGGTCAAGTTCCCGCAGCAGGTTCGCCAATATACGTCCGCCAGTCGCGCCAATAGGATGGCCCAAAGAAATACCGGAACCATTCACATTCAAACGGTCCCGATCGTCCCAGCCCCAGCCTTTTAGAACGGCCAGAACTTGCGGTGCGAAAGCCTCATTCAATTCCACAAGGTCAATATCATCCCATGACATGCCAGTCCGGGCAAAAAGCCTCTCCACAGCAGGTACAGGTCCAATGCCCATACGGGATGGCTCACAGCCAGCGGCGGCCCAACTGACAAACCAACCCATCGGGTCAAGGTCCAATTCTGCCAATTTGTCTTCGGCAACGACCAAACAAGCGGCGGCGGCATCATTCTGCTGACTGGCATTACCCGCTGTTACAACCCCCCCTTCAAGAGGCCGTAATTTGCCAAGACTCTCCATCGTTGCATCCGCACGAAAACCTTCATCCTGAGAGAATATAATCGGCTCTCCCCGCCGTTGCGGTACGGAAACCGGAACCAATTCATCATCGAATTTTCCGTCAGCCCAGGCTTTGGCCGCCCGTTGATGGCTCATCACCGCATATTCATCACATTGCTCACGGGTGATATTATAGTCTTTCGCCAAATTCTCAGCCGTTTCAATCATACCCGAAATCACGCCACACCGTTCTACGGGTTGGGACATGACCCGGCCCCGTGTCAAACGGTCATGCATAGTCACAGAGCCAGACCGCGCGCCCCCGCGCATATCCGTACTGTAATATTCAACGTTACTCATACTTTCCACACCACCGGCGACAACCACATCAGCGGCCCCGGTTTGCACCATCATTGCCGCATCAATAACCGCTTGTAGACCACTACCACAGCGGCGATCCAGCTGATATCCGGGTGTGGAAATGGGTAATCCCGCTGCCAACGCGGCCCAGCGAGCAATACAGGGGGCTTCGCCGTTACCATAGCCTTGGGCAAAAACCACATCATCAATGCGTTCAGGATCAATGGCTGTACGCTTGACCAATTCTTTCAAAACCACTGCGGCCAAGTCACCAGCATTGATGTTTTTCATAGTACCGAGATATTTACCAACCGGCGTCCGAATTGGGGAAACAATAGCTGCTCTACGCATATTTTAGTCCTTATAAATTTTTCAGGCATAGGCCCGGTCTGTTAAATGTCTTTAAAGCCTTTGCCCTCGGCAACCAATTTTTCCAATAATGGAGAGGGTTTGAAATCATCGCCGTAGGCCTCATACAAAGCCTGCATCCGGGCAAGGATTTTATCAAGCCCCACCAAATCAGCCCAGAACATCGGTCCGCCCGTATAGGCCGGCCAGCCATAGCCTGTGATCCAGACCGTATCAATATCCGAAGCCCGCACAGCGATACCTTCCATCAGGATATTGGCCGCTTCGTTGACCATGGTATATAAACAACGCTCCAGAATTTCCTCATCCCCGACAACACGGCGCTCATGTCCATGCTTTTCACAGAAATCAAGAATAACCTTTTCCACAACCTTTGACGGCGTCGATTTGCGGTTTTCATCATAATATAAAAACCGGCACTGGTTTTCTGACCCCTGCGGTTCATCTCATTCAGAATTTCACGAACCGTAGAAGACGAACTTTTTTCCGGGTCCCAGCCCACATCCATACCCGCCATATCCCGCATGGCGAATGGCCCCATCGGCAAACCAAAGTCATAAAGAACCCGGTCCACGTCCCAAGGCATCGCTCCTTCTAAAATCAGTTTTTCCGCTTCCCGTTGACGCTGGGCCAACATACGGTTGCCGACAAAACCAAAACAATTTCCAACCAGAACGCCTGTTTTACCAATGGTTTTGGCCAGATTCAGCGTGGTGGCAATGACGGTTTTGCTGGTTTCCGCTCCCCGAACGATTTCCAGAAGGCGCATGATATTGGCCGGTGAGAAGAAATGCAGTCCGATCACATCCTGTGGACGTTTGGTAGCGGATGCAATCTCATCAATATCAAGGTAAGAGGTATTACTGGCCAGAATTGCGCCCGGTTTGGCAATTTTATCAAGATTGGCAAAGATGCTTTTCTTGATATCCATCTGCTCAAAGACAGCTTCAATGATAAGGTCACAATCCGCCAAATCTTCCATTACCAGACTACCCGTAAGACGCCCCATGCAGGCCTCTACCTCATCCGTTGTGATCCGTCCTTTTTTCGCGGTATTCTCGTAATTTTTACGCATGATGCCCATGCCACGGTCCAAAGCGTCCTGTTTCATCTCAACAAGCGTCACCGGAATTTCCGCACTCAGGAAATTCATGGCGATACCACCGCCCATGGTTCCCG
>JAESRB010000072.1 GCA_016764855.1 Emcibacter sp. | reverse complement strand
TTTCTCCCAACGGCTTAACCGGGCCTGATCAAGCGATCCATCGGCGATGGCCGCCTGCACGGCACAACCGGGTTCTTTCGCATGGCGGCAATTGTTCCTTCTGGTATTCTGTACGTCACGCCAATCCGATAAGCATTGGGTTCAACTGTGCGCTTGGGGCCAAAGATTTACGCCAGCATATTGTATCCGTATCAAAGATTGCCGATACGGGCGTTTCCGCCCATCCCAATGCGGGCCTGCCCAATGAAATGGGCGAATATGAGGAAAGCCCCGAAGAAATGTCTGCCCAACTGAAAGAATGGGCCTCCAGTGGCCTGTTGAATATCGTTGGTGGTTGTTGCGGTACGGAACCAGGTCATATCAAGGCCATCGCAGAGGCCGTATCCGGTATAAGCCCCCGTGCCATACCGGAACCTGATCGGCATATGCGCCTGTCGGGTCTTGAGCCATTTGAAGTAATCCAGAAATAAAGAGCCCGAAAATGAAAAAAAGTGCAATTTTTATAAATATTGGTGAAAGAACCAATGTCACGGGCTCGGCCAAATTTAAAAAGCTGATCCTGAATGATGATTTTTCTGCGGCGCTGGCTGTCGCCCGTCAACAGGTGGAGGCTGGAGCACAGATCATTGACGTGAACATGGATGAAGCCATGCTCGACAGTGAGCAGGCCATGGTGACATTCCTGAATCTGATCGCGTCCGAGCCGGATATTTCCCGCGTGCCTGTGATGATCGACAGCTCCAAATGGTCGGTGATTGAGGCCGGCCTGAAATGTGTGCAGGGCAAGGCCGTGGTCAATAGTATCTCTATGAAAGAAGGCAAAGAAAAATTTATTGCTCAGGCAAAATTGATCCGGGATTATGGTGCTGCAGCGGTGGTCATGGCCTTTGATGAGAAGGGGCAGGCAGATACGCTGGAACGGAAAGTGGAAATCTGCACAAAATCCTATGAAGTTCTTGTTAATGATGCGGGTTTCCCACCGGAAGATATCATCTTTGACCCGAATATATTTGCTGTTGCCACGGGGATCGAAGAACATAATAACTACGGCGTTGATTTTATCGAGGCGACACGCAAAATTACCGATAACTTACCGCACTGCCATGTGTCGGGCGGGGTGAGTAATGTGTCTTTCTCTTTCCGGGGTAATAACCCGGTGCGGGAGGCCATGCACAGCGTCTTTCTCTATCATGCCATCAAAGCCGGCATGGACATGGGTATTGTTAATGCGGGTCTGATTACGGTCTATTCGGAAATCCCCCATGACTTGCGGGAACGGGTAGAGGATGTGATCCTGAACCGGCGCGATGACGCCACGGACCGCTTGCTGGAAATCGCGAGTGAATTTAAGGGTGAAAAAGGCATTCAGCTCACGGAAGATCTGAGCTGGCGTGAGGCGCCAGTAGAAAAACGCCTGTCCCATTCTTTGGTCAAGGGCATTACCGCCTATATCGAAGAAGACACCGAAGAAGCCCGTCAGAAATATGACTTGGCCTTGGAAGTCATCGAAGGTCCGTTGATGGACGGTATGAATGTGGTCGGGGATTTGTTTGGTTCTGGCCAGATGTTCTTGCCTCAGGTGGTGAAATCCGCCCGGGTGATGAAACAGTCCGTGGCCTATCTCTTGCCTTTCATTGAGGAAGAAAAAGCCAAGTCCGGCGGTGTCACCACCAAGGGTAAAATCCTGATGGCCACGGTTAAGGGCGACGTTCATGATATCGGCAAGAATATTGTCGGTGTTGTGTTGCAATGTAACAATTATGAGATCGTCGATCTGGGCGTCATGGTGTCTTATGACAAAATTCTAAAAACCGCCATTGAGGAAAAAGTTGATATCATTGGGCTGTCGGGCCTGATCACACCGTCGCTGGAAGAAATGGCACTAGTGGCCAGTGAAATGCAGCGTCAGGGTTTCAATATTCCGGTGATGATTGGTGGTGCGACCACGTCTAAGATTCATACGGCGGTGAAGATTGCGCCTCATTATGACCATCCGGTGATTCACGTGTTGGATGCCTCACGGGCCGTGGGGGTTGCCAGTAATCTGCTCAGCGCCACGCTGAAAGAAGATTATGTGACGCAGGTTGCCAATGAATATCAGGAAATGCGTGAGCGTCATGCCCGGGGCCGGACAAAGCGGGAGCGGATTACCATTGCTGATTGTCGGGAGAATAAATTCCCGATCAATTGGGGCCATGATATGCCGCGCCCCACATTCCTTGGCGCCAAAAGCTTTGAAGATTATGATCTGGGAAAGCTGGTGGACCGTATTGATTGGACGCCGTTCTTCCGCACGTGGGAATTGGCGGGGAATTATCCGCGGATTCTAACCGATAAGGTTGTTGGCGAGACAGCAACGGATTTATTCCGGGATGCGGAAGCCATGCTGAAATCCATTCAGGATGAAAAATGGCTGACAGCGCGGGGCGTTATCGGATTTTGGCCGGCCAACGCCATTGGCGATGATGTGGAGCTTTATACGGACGAAAGCCGGAAAACGGTTCTAGATACGGTGCCGTTCCTGCGTCAGCAAACCAAAAAACGGTCCGGGAAATACAATATGTGTCTGGCCGATTTTGTCGCGCCAAAAGACAGCGGTAAGGCCGACTATCTGGGCGGTTTCGCCGTCACAGCCGGTATCGGTATCGAGGAAAAGCTGAAAGAATATAAAGCCAAATTCGATGATTATAACGATATCCTGCTAAAAGCTCTTGCTGACCGTCTGGCCGAAGCCTTTGCCGAACATATGCATGAGCGGGTCCGGAAAGAATTCTGGGGCTATGACACCGATGAAAGTCTGAGCAATCAGGAATTGATCAAGGAGAAATATAAGGGCATCCGTCCGGCGCCCGGCTATCCAGCCTGCCCGGATCATACCACTAAGCCCAGCCTGTTCAAATTATTGGATGTGGAGAAAAACGCCGGGATCACCCTGACCGATAGCATGGCCATGTTGCCAACCGCCGCCGTATCAGGTTATTATTTCGGTCATCCAGAAAGCCAATATTTTGGTATAGGTAAAATTGATGAAGACCAATTGGCCGATTACGCCAAACGTCGGGGCATTGAACTTGACGTGGCCAGACGCTGGCTCGCCAGTAATATAATATAGGGTTATGATGATGTTCAGGGGGACTTTCCTTGTTGTGAGTTTATGTGTTTTGTTGGGCGGTTGTACAACCACGCCGCCCCGCAATATCAATGACAGCTGTTCGATTTTTAAGGAAAAGAGCGGCTGGTATAAGGCCATGCGTTCTGTGCGAAAACGGTATGGTACACCCATTCATGTGCAGCTTGCGATCATCAAACAGGAATCGTCTTTTAAGCATAATGCCAAGACGGAACGGACTCATATTTTTTGGGTGATCCCTTGGGGTCGAAAATCTACGGCTTATGGCTATGCACAGGTCAAGGACGGCACATGGGATTGGTATAAACAGAAAACCGGCAACCGGGGCGCGGACCGGGATAATTTCAGTGACGCGGTGGATTTCATCGGTTGGTACACGGATGTGAGTCAGAAAACGCTGGGCATTTCCAAATGGAACGCGGAACTGCAATATCTGGCTTACCACGAAGGCCACGGCGGTTTTAAACGCAAAACATACCGCAAGAAAAAATGGTTGATGGGGGTCGCCCGCAAGGTTCAGGCCAACAGCCTGCGCTATGCCGCCCAATTAAAGAAATGCGAAAGCAGTCTCGACCGCGGCTTCTGGCTCTGGCCGTTTTAGGGGGCATGCTCTCATTCGCCTGTTTTAGTTTTCAGTCCTGCTCAAATGAATATTCCCGTTCAACCAGTGCTATGCGAGTGGTGTAGCTTTTATACCATTTTTCCCGGCCCAATTGCTGTGCGGTGAGATGGTCGGCGACCTGTTTCCAGCTTTTGATGCTCTCCAAGTCCTTCCAATAGGAAACGGAAATGCCTTTATCGCCTTCGCTCACGGTTTCGAACCCGAGGCATCCGGGATGTTTCAGGCCAAGGTCCAGCATATGGTCGATGGTCTGGGCATAGCCGTCATTATTATCGGTGCGGATACTGGAAAAAATCACCGCATAATAGGGCGGGGCAGGTTTCTCGCTCATGATATCATTCCTTTTTCAAGGGCGGACCAAAGCCACCGCCGCCCGGTGTTTCCACGATAAAGACATCACCCGGCTGCATGTCTGTTTCCGCCGCAGACGATAGCGTATCAATATGGCCATTCTGCCGCAAGACTTGGTTTATGCCGCAGACGCCATTCTCGCCACCGTTTAGGCCCGGCGGAGCAATGGTGCGATGGTTTGAGATGATGGCCGCTTTCATGGGGTGATTAAAACGGATATGACGAACGACCCCGTTGCCGCCGGAAAATCTACCCGCGCCACCGCTGTTTTTACGGATTTTAAATTTTTCCAATGTCACTGGATAACGCCATTCCAGTACCTCTGGATCGGTGAGGCGGCTGTTGGTCATATGGGGCTGAATGGCGCTGATGCCACTGTTATGCGCGGTTGCCCCCATGCCGCCAGCGATGGTTTCGTAATATTGGAATTCATCATCGCCAAAGGTCAGGTTATTCATCGTGCCCTGTGCTGCCGCCATAACGCCAAGAGCAAGAAACAAAGCATTGACCACCGCTTGTGACGTTTCCACATTCCCGGCCACCACGGCGGCGGGGGGAACCGGGTTGAGCATGCATCCCTTGGGGACAATGATGTCTAAGGGCGCAAGGCACCCCTCATTCAGGGGAATTTCATCCTCTACCAAACACCGGAATACATATAAGACTGCGGCGCGACAGATGGCCAGAGGTGCATTGAAATTATTGTCTAATTGCGCACTGGTGCCGGTAAAATCAATGGTGGCGCGCCGGGTTTCTGGATGGATTTTGATGCTGACTTTGATGTGAGCCCCATTATCCAGCGGATAATCATAATGACCATTTTTAAGTCCCCTGATCGCGCGGCGTACGGCCTCTTCGGCGTTATCCTGTACATGGGACATATAGGCCGTGACCACGGTCAGGGAGAATTCATCCACCATACGGTCCAATTCTCGCTGGCCCTTGGCATTGGCTGCAATCTGAGCCTTTAGATCGGCGATATTCTGGGCCGGATTACGGGCGGGGTAGGGCTCCTCGGCCAGTTTCCGTAACAGAGCCTCTTCTTGAAATTCTTGGTCGGCTACCAGAGGGAAATTATCAAACAGAATGCCTTCTTCTTCGATGCTGCGGGACATGGGCGGCATGGAACCGGGGCTGATGCCACCAATATCCGCATGATGCCCCCGCGTGGCCAGATAGAATAGCGGCCGTTCCCCGTCTCCCTTGAAATAGGGGGCGATCACTGTCATATCGGGCAGATGGGTACCGCCGTTATAGGGATCATTGAGCAAGAAGCTGTCGCCTTCTTTCATGGTGTCTCGGTTGGTCTGCATGATCGCCTTGACGCTGGCCCCCATAGATCCCAGATGCACGGGCATATGAGGCGCATTGGCCACCAAATTTCCCTCACCATCAAACAGCGCGCAGGAAAAATCCAGCCGTTCTTTCATATTGACCGAATGGGCAACTTTTTCCAGCACAGCCCCCATCTGCTCGGCAATGGACATGAACAGATTGTTGAAAATTTCCAACAGGACCGGGTCCGCAGTGGTGCCAGAGGCCGGGGCGCGGTGCAGTTCTTCTGTCCGTTCCAAAATCAGATTATTTTGTTCATCAAGATAGGCCTGCCAGCCATCTTCGACAATGTTGGTGCCGTGGTCTTCCAGTATCACGGCGGGGCCAGAGATGGGCAGCTGGTTTTGCAAGCTGTCCCGGTGGATCACCGGACAGCGGCCATAGGCACCGTTGGTATATATATCTTGTTCAATATTCAGAGAAGCCGCCGCCTGTGAGGTGCGGGCAGGGAGGTCAACAGTCTCGCCGCCGCCGTAAGCCTCGATGGATAATTGTTCTACGATCAGGACCTTTTCGGGTGAGATAAAACCGAACTGTTGTCGGTGCTGCTGTTCAAAGCCTTCTTTTAAACTATCGAACGAAGCCAACGGCACCAACAGGCTGCTGTCACTACCCAGATATTTAAGATGAAGTTTCTGTTTCAGCGTTATCTCGGTCACTTTCTGATCAGATAATTCCTGTTGGGCGGCCTGAGACAATTCAGCAGATATTTCTTTGATTTTAACCAGATTCTCCGGCGTTAAAGGTTGCTCAATGGCCTGTTCTTTTAAAACCCGTAAATCTGCCAGCCCCATGCCAAAAGCCGACAAAACCCCGGCGAGCGGGTGGAGGAATATGCGTTTCATACCCAAACGGTCGGCGACTTTACAGGCATGTTGCCCACCGGCACCGCCAAAGCTCAGTAAGGTATAGGGGCTGATATCATGGCCCTGTTGGGTGGATATTTTCTTGATGGCGGTGGCCATATTCTCTACCGCTATGGCGAGGAAACCTTCGGCAATATGTTCAAGGGATAGCGGCTTGTCCATTTGGTCGGCCATGTGTTGAAATTTCTTGCGAACAATATCCCTGTCCAAGGGGAGATCACCATCCGGCCCAAAAACCTGCGGGAAAAATTCAGGATTGATACGGCCGAGCAGAATATTACAGTCCGTGACGGTCAAGGGGCCGCCGCGGCGATACCCGGCGGGACCGGGATTGGCTCCGGCGCTTTCCGGCCCAACCCGAAAACGGCTGCCGTCATAGGATAAAATTGATCCGCCGCCCGCTGCCACCGTATGGATATGCATCATGGGCACGCGCAGACGTACCCCGGCGACCAATGTATCAAAACTGCGTTCATATTCACCGTTATAATGGGTGACATCGGTGGAGGTGCCGCCCATATCAAAACCGATTAATTTATGCAGGCCCGCTCTTTCCGCAACCTTTACCGCGCCGATAATGCCCCCGGCCGGACCTGAGAGGATCGCGTCCTTGCCCTGAAACTGGTCCGCCGGGCTAAGGCCGCCGTGGGATTGCATGAAATAGAGCGGGACGCCTTGCAGAGCCGCTTGTACCCGATCAATATAGCGGCGCAACAGCGGGCTGAGATAGGCATCAACCACAGTGGTATCACCCCGGCTGATCAGTTTCATCAGGGGGCTTGCCTGATGACTGAGCGATATTTGTGTAAAGCCTGTTTTCTTGGCGATTTGACCAATTTTTAATTCCGTCTCGTGATAGCGGTAGCCATGCATGCAGACAATGGCGATGGCCCGAATGCCGGATTCAAAAACCCTGTCCAGTTGTTGTTGCAGGGGCGCGGTGTCGAGAACAGTCAGGATATTGCCCTTGGCATCGGTCCTCTCATCCACCTCGATAACCTGCTCATAGAGCAATTCCGGCAGTTTGACATCAAGGGCAAATAAATCGGGACGGTTTTGATAACCAATACGCAGCGCATCGCGGAAGCCCTTTGTGATGACCAATAAAGTACGGTCGCCCTTACGTTCCAATAGCGCATTTGTAGCGACAGTAGTGCCCATTTTGACGGCGGCGATCCTCTGGGCAGGCAGGGCGGCATTTTTGGATATTTTCAGAAAATACCGAATGCCGTGCAGGGCGGCATCCTCATAATGCTCTGGGTTTTCAGACAGCAATTTATGACTATGAATTTCCCCGTCCGGGCTTTGGGCCACAATATCAGTGAATGTCCCGCCACGATCAATCCAGAACTGCCATTTAGCATCCATTTTCGTCTCCAAACCCGCAGAAAACTGCGAATATAATTTTTTAACAGATTTTTACACGGCAACCTTAGAGTCAGTAAAATCAATGAGTTACAACTATATTTTTGACAAGCCGTTGACACGTGGTAACAGTTTTTACTGCGTTTACTAGTAAAAGGCTATAGCAACTTTACTGGTAAGGTGTTGACAGTTTTTTACATGTAGAAAAATGAATTAGCAAATACTTACTTCATACTATGAACTAACGGGCGACTGGCAGTCACACCGCGAGATATGAGGAGACATAATAACGCGGAATAAATTAAAACTTGCGCGCTGGTTGACAAAATGGTATAAAAATCGCATAAGGTTGCACAAGAGAGGTTTTGTTCCAATGGCTAATAATAATGAGAATTTTATCAACGATCAGATCAGCGCACAAGTTCAGGGACTAATGCCTGAGACTTTGAAACGTGCGTATCGTGCGGCTGATATGTTAAGTAAAGAAACGCCTTTTTTACAAACCCCTACAGCAAAAGCAAATAAAGGTCGCCTTTATTCGTGGGCTGTTGATTTCGCAATTGAGCAAGTGATAAAAAACGGTGCTTGGGATTGTGATTATCATTGGAGCCAATATGCGAAACCAACGGGTCGTTACCTTGAAGTTCGTTTACCACATTCTCGTTTGAGTATTAGCCGTGTGCAAATGGCAAAGAAGCAACCTCGTGATGTTCATTTTCGCACGAATATGCGTATGAATAATCAATTGACCTTGTTGGAAGAAATGAAAGAAGAGCATGCGGTTCAGGGTTTGCCTCATATTTTATTGACACATGGTGGTAGCGATCCGGACTTTGCATATTTGGGAATTCCTAATGCAGACCACTCTAAGGGTTATCTTTATCAAACTGGGAATTTAATGTTGCGTCCGCACATTATTGTTGACGACCGTGCCCCAATTGAAGATACAGACTATGAAGATGATGATTTGATGGATTTAAAAGAAGAGATAGAGAAATGGTTAAAAGATAATGATGTCTGATAACATTGTTAGATTTCCTGGGACCGCTCGCGCAGAGGATGCCGAGCGGTCATTGATTCCGGCCAAGTTGAGAAATGCAAGACTCAAGTGTCGGTTAAACCAATCTGAATTGGCGGCACAAATAGGTGTTAGTCGACAGGCAGTATCTGCTTATGAATTGGGTGATAAAAACCCTGAGCCTCAAGTGATGTATCAAATTGCTGAAACCCTAAAGCAACCAATTCCTTATTTTACTGCCCCTGACTTGCCTTGCTTTGGTGAAACAGGAACTCAATTCTATAGAGCGTTTGGTGCCAAGACAAAAAAACTTAACAATATGAGTGAGGTTTTGGGCTTATGGTTTACTCAAGTCTCTAGATATTTAGATGATTATGTGAATTACCCAGAAGTGCAATTACCAGATGTTGAGCCTGTATCATCCAGTGGCAGGTATAGTGATGAAGAAATTGAGAAGATTGCGGAAGACTTGCGAAAGGCATGGGGCCTTGGTTTTGGCCCTATATCAAATATTGTACGGTTGCTTGAAAGCAAGGGGATATTAATCACACGATATGAAATTGAAGATGCTCAAGTTGAGGCGTTTTCATATTGGAATGGTAATAAACCGTTTGTATTTTTGTCATCCGTAAAGGAATCAGCGGTTCGTTCAAGGTTTGATGTTGCTCATGAGTTAGGCCACCTCATTATGCATCGCGGAATTGACCAAGACGAAATTGAAGATAAGGCGACGCTTAAAGAAATCGAAGGAGAAGCCAACCGTTTTGCAGGAGCATTTTTACTGCCAAGACAGTCCTTCCCAAGTGAGATTTTTACAACGCGATTGGATGCTTTTAAGGAATTAAAGCTTAGGTGGAAAGTGGCAATTCAAGCAATGATTTATCGTTGTAAGGATCTTGGTATCTTTGACGAGTTTCAAATCACAAATCTTTATAAGCAAATATCTCGTCGTAAATGGCGAAAAATTGAACCATATGATGATAAAATTCCATTTGAACAGCCAAGGTTACTTAAGCGAGCGGTGGAGCTTTTGGTTGATAATGAGAAGAAAACAACAAGTGAGATAATTTCTGAATTGTCTCTTTCTAAAAGGGATATAGAGCGGCTTTGTAAGTTACCTGAGGGATATTTCAATGTATCTCAAGATTTTGATTCTAGTCCTTCATTAAAATGAGTTAGCATTTATCTAGTTCATACTATGAACTAAGGGGCGTATGGCAGTCACACCGCAAGACATGAGAAAGTATAATAAGGCGTATGAAACTATGCGCCGCCATAGGCATGGCTTTCACAATCCGCAAAATGAACTTGTTGACGAGCTTAAAGAAAAATATCGTTCTGAATATGAAAAAGAAGAAGACGTAGGGCTATCGGCTGAGCAGCGTTACCAAAAATATCTAAAAAATGTTGAAATAGTGAATGCTGAAATCATTGATGATTTTGAGCAGCATGAACTTTGGGATGAGATACAAGATAACCAGTATCTCCCCTTCAAACGTTCTATAGAGCGAATGGGATATAAGCAGGCGATACGGAAATTTAGCTGGTTTATTACGAATACACATAAGACAGACCTCAAAAAGCCACGTATGAAGAAGGCCCATTCCTTAAATACATTTAAGCGTGAATATGATTTTTTAGAAACGCTCGAAGCTTATATCAGAGGCATATTTAACAAGCGAAAGCTGAAGTATATCACTGAAGACGAAATTAAAGGTGATGTCGATTATATAGACCGTCATGATTGGATTTTTGGTGATGGCACTTACACAGAAAAAGAACAATATAAACGCAAAGTTATAGAGATATCTATTGGAAGGCCTGATACGCCAACAATAAGAAAGAAGATGGCCTATAAAGCGTCAAAGCAGTTCGCAGATAAAATTCAGCACTATGAAGCCTGCTTTGCTTATCACTTGGAACTTAAAGGCATCAAGCAATCTAACCTGATTGCCTCCGTGTTAGCCAAGCTAATGTCAGGTGAAATGGTGCGTCTGTTAGCCAAAGCTAAAAAAGATAAGCCAGATAGATTTGAAGAGAAACATGCCTCTGACAAGAGCATGGTGAATAAGGTTGCCACGGTGCTGACCTATTTTGAAGAAAACGGCATATCCCCCTCCAAAGTCGAAGCGTGTTTCAAGGCAATCGGTGGCGAAAAGGCCATTATTGATGCTCAACGATCTTAAAAAGGTCGCTAGTTTGTCGCTGCTTGAATTTTTTAATATCCCATAACAATATGTAAATATTGGATAATTAACTTCTGTTGTAGTTAGTTTTCCAACAGACCTCGCCAACTTTCCTTTTCCTTATCTTCGGTCTTGCTTGAACAACAGCAAAACACATCGTTTAGCTCCTCAAGCATAACCGCAGCTCAAGCAATTCCGCTTTTGCTGCACATTATTAACGCCAGAAAAAGGATTATTATCATGGCTAAGTTAAATTTTAAGAAATCGAACGGTACAAATGCAGACACTAAGATTGTAAAAGTTCCAACCAAAAACAAGCAAGAGTTTGTTGTTGATATGGCAAATGATTTTGCTGAAAATGAACTTGTACTTGCGACCGCACAAAAGGATTTTGTTGCAGGCACTGAGTATAAACACAAATGTGTTGCTCGTACTATTATTTGGCACGAGATGAGCAAGCATGACGAGACTTATATTGCGATGGTGTTTGAGCCATTCACTGTCAAGGACGACACGCACCCGCTTACGACAGCGTTTAAAGCGACAACACGGCTAGATGAGAAGAAGCAGGCATCTACTATTAGTAAGTATAAAGATGCAGCCGTTAATTTGCTTAAGGACAAGCAATTTAAAGGGCGTCAAATCACAGACTATAGTGATGAATTGTTAGATGAGATGGTTTGTTTCATTAAAAATGCTGGCGGGATTGATGCTCTTTCTAAAAAGGGTAAAACCGGAACAAATACGAGCACACGCATGAAAATAGATGAGGTGAATAAGCATATTCAAGCATATCATGCTGATGCAACCAACGTTGTGAACAAGTTCGCTTTGCCAGCGAATGTTAAGCTAACCGAAAGTAACTTTGTTACAATGGTTGGCCGTGTCACTGACGGTGAAATCGAAGTGGTCGATGTTTTCGCTAACGACGATATTATCGAATACGTAATAAGGAACACTAAGAATAGTGTGCCAGTTGACGAGGTCTCTTCAAGCCCAGGCGACGACCTGAACGGCTCAACTGTGTCAGCTACGATAGCGGAAATTACTGAACGTTCTCAGTCCAGCGAAAGCAACGCTTAGCCATGACGAGCAATTCAAAGTTGGCGAGGCACGATTGTGTCTTGCCGCTCAACCTAAAAATTTAGCAAGGAATATATAATGAGCTTTATTATTAAGCATAAACCAATAACGTTTAACGATGTTGTCATCAGTGACAAAAATGTTTGTTTGCAGTTAAGAAATTGGCTAGCAACTAAATCCCAAGAACCGCTTATTTTATACGGCCCAAGCGGGACAGGGAAGTCGTCTATAGCTAAATTGCTACCGTATGCAATGTATGCTGACTTTGATGCTTTTGATCTTCAATGGATAATTGCCGATGGTCGAAACAATTTAGCTGGACAACTAAATGACCTGAAAGCTTTTTGTGGTGTAAACTCACTTTCGTTTTCTAACAATAGATTTGTTGTAATCGATGAAATTGACAATCTTAAACCTGAGGTGCAGCGCAATTTAAAAGGGTACATCGATCAATATAGCGGCGTTGTTCACTTTGTATTTACGACCAATTTTTTGAACAAGATCGATAAAGCAATACAATCACGATGCCGAAAAATGAAAATCAGCCATAGCAATATGAGCGCATGGCTTCCACGCTTGAAGCACATAATGAAACTTGAGGGTTATGCCAACATTGCTACAGATGCGGAGCTACTTAACATCGCTTCTAAGGCCAATGGTGACTGCCGATCGGCACTGCGAAAAATTGAGGATTTGGTGGTAAGCCTTGAAGGTGCAAATATCAGAAAAAGCTACATAACATCAGCTCCTTCTTCTAGCCGTACTATGCATTCCAAGTAGCTTTCCCAACAACTGAAACCTTCCAGCCTCAGCCATTTATTTGGCTGGGGAGGGGATAGTTTTATCAAAAATGGAGTAAACTCATGAAGATACCATATAGCGTAATTAATCATTTAGACCATGCAATCTATCTGCCAGCCCTGCAAACTCAGTACACTCAGGGTGTAGTGCAGCCCAAAGCATTTAGGCCACTACCTAATGGTGCAACATTAAAAGACCTGAATTTCTTTGAACCCAATTCAAAGTTTTTCAACATTAACGCAGCCCTGTATTCTGCTGGCCTGATTAACAATAAGAAAAACCCGCCTAAGTGTATGGTGACACAGAGAGTGCGGTGCAAAAATCAAGACACACTCATTATGGGTGACAGTGGCGGTTATCAGATTATGTCACAAAACCGTTTATTATCAGCAAGCGAGCGACTTGAGACATATCAATGGCTGGTCAATACATGCGACCTCGCTATGACGTTAGATGTTCCAACGGCTGGCATGTACAAGGGTACGTCAATTCACTATCCAACGTTTGATGATTGCTTGCTGACGACATTCAGGCATTTATATGCTTTCAACAATTATGGTGCAAAAAACGAATACTTCCTCAATGTGTTGCAAGGTCATGGTCTTCATCATCAAGACCTTTGGTATGATGTAGTAAAGCGTTTTGACTTTTACGGTTGGGCTTTTGCTGGTGAAGACAAAACGACCATGAAACTTGTTCTGTACCGCATACTTGCACTTATTGAAGACGGTAAGTTCGACAAGGACGAAACATGGCTACATTTCCTTGGTGTCGGTGATTTAAAGACGGCTGTTCTATTAACCACTTTGCGGGATGTTTTGCGCCATAAGTTTCCGCACTGCCGCATTGAGGTATCTTATGATACATCATCGCCATTTTTAGCTGGGGGCAAAAATTTAACAGCGTTGGATAAGCCCAAAATCACATCCAATCGTATGACTATTCCGTCAGTTAGAGTTGATAAGTCAACATGGGCTGGCAGCAATGCGCCATTCCCTTGTAAGGGGTCTGAGATTAGTAAATACCTGACCAAAGGGGATATTATTATCAAAGATTGGCGGGGTGTAAAGCGGCCTGATAATTTAGGTTACTTAATGCTGCAAAACCATAATGTTGAAGTGCAGATTAATTCTATCGATGCAATTCACCAAATTTTAAAAAGAGGTTTAACTAAATCGAAATTGCGGCCCTTAGTGCCAACATATTTGCTGGAGGCTCAAGATGCGATTGCGGATGTCTTGTTACAGCCAACACCAAAGCAAGGCCGAAGCAAATTGTTTGATCCGCAAACTTTATTGGTGCTGGATAATGCGTATGCCAATGGCCACCCGCAAGTTGCTAAGCCAACAATATATACGGTTACTAGCGGTAATGTGATTACCATTAATAGTTCGGTGAAAAAGGCAACGATCCAAAATACCCCTGCGCCAACAGGCAAGCTGAGTGGGCCTACTAAGGTGAGTGAGCTGTTTAAGCGCAAGGGCAAGAAATAAGGCAACTAGCCCCTTCCTGCTTAAATGTAGTGGGGGGGGCTAGTTCATACTATGAACTACAATACCTCAACGGCCTCGCGTTTCATATCGTCATCAACGTCAATGTAACGCTGGGTCGTCGTGAGCTGGGAATGCCCCGCTAATTCCATGATAACTTTCGGACTGATGCCACTATGAGCTAATCGGGTGATGAAAAAACGCCTTCCTGCATGGCTCGAAGTTTCTATACCCGCCAAGGCATATATTTCACCGAAAAGCTGACAAAGGCTATTTGGTGAAAAATGCCGACGCTTTTGAGAGCCGATTAGCGGCGCATCAGCGTGAAGTTTGCGAGCAGATAAACGGGTAGATAAACCCAGATTAACCTGACGCCATATTGTCAATGCCTTGATTAGTTTGGCATTAATGAATATGACCCTTCCTTTCTGTCCCTTGGAGTAGGCGGGCTTTATGTACACCTGTGACCGCGTAGAGCCATCATCAGCATAAACGTCACCCATCTTCAAATGGGCCAACTCCCCGACCCTCAGGCCTGCGAGGTGCGATATCAATACAATAAGCTTGTTTCTCTCACCGTGGCGCATTCCAGCCGCCACAGACAGCACTCGTTTCAATTCTTTCTCTGATAACACTTTCGCCTGTTTCATTTTTAAATCTCCAAAAACCTAATAAAATCTGCTCGTTGAGTGACTATTATTATATTTCCTGAAAAGCGTGATGTCGGCCAGAAACAGAACGGCAGCGAAACCATTGAGTTACGAGATATGGTAATAAAATTACGAATACATTATCTTAAATTACAGTAAGTACAGAATGTTCTCGCCAAAGACGAAAGGGTTGTCTATTTTGTAAGTGTTGTGCGGGGAGGCGCTTTAAATGCCATTAAGTAAAAATGAAATACGGAAGCGAGCATTAGAATTTTCAAAGGAATATGAGAATGCTCATTATGAAAAAGGCGAAACTCAGTCTTTCTATAATGATTTCTTTCGTGTTTTTGGTATTAAGCGTCAGCGTGTGGCATCATTTGAAGCCCCTGTTAAGAAATTAGGGAACAAACAAGGGTTTATTGACCTGTTTTGGAAAGGGGTCTTGCTAGTAGAGCAAAAAAGTGCGGGACGCGACTTGAGTAAGGCTAAGACGCAAGCTTTTGACTATTTTCCAAATCTTAAAGAACAAGAGCTGCCAAGCCATTTACTTTTATCCGATTTCCAGACTTTTGAATTGCACGATTTGGAAACAGGGGATGAATATAAATTCCCTCTTTCTGACCTTCATAAACATATTGATTTATTTGGGTTCATTTCAGGTTACAAAAAACGTGTTTTTGAAAACCAAGACCCTGTAAATATCAAGGCCTCAGAGATGATGGGGCAATTGCATGATACCCTTCTAGGAAATGGCTATGAGGGGAGTGAGCTTGAACTTTTTCTTGTTAGGCTACTTTTCTGCCTATTTGCGGATGATACAGGTATCTTTGATAAAGATATTCTGAAATTCTTCATTGAAGAAAGAACTGCCGAAGATGGATCCGATTTAGGCTCACAAATACAGCACCTCTTTCAAATATTAGATACACCTAATACAAAAAGGCCAGCCACACTAGATGAAGACCTTGCCCAATTCCCATATGTGAACGGTGACTTGTTCAGTGAGCCATTGCGGATCGCTTCATTTGATAGTGATATGAGAGAAGCCTTGTTGAAGGCTTGCTATTTTGATTGGAGTGATATTTCACCTGCTATCTTCGGTTCGCTTTTCCAGTCAGTGATGGACAAGGATAAGCGAAGGGGGCTAGGAGCTCATTATACCAATGAGCAGAACATAATGAAAGTAATAGAGCCTTTGTTCCTTGAAGACCTTAAAGTCGAGTATATCAAAGCAAAGGGCAGCAAAAAGAAACTGGAAGCATTGCAGCAACGTATGGGGCGAATGAAATTCCTCGACCCTGCTTGTGGTTGCGGTAACTTCTTGATTATGGCTTATCGTGAATTGCGATTGCTTGAAATAGAAATTCTTAAGGAAATATACGGGCCTGCACCTTACAATTTAGAACTTGATATTTCTCATATGTCAAAAATCAATGTGGACCAATTTTATGGAATTGAGTATGAGGAATTTCCGGCTCGTATTGCGGAAGTTGCTTTATGGCTAGTTGACCATCAAATGAACATGCGGTTATCGGAAGAGTTCGGTATTTATTATGCGCGTATTCCCCTGGTCTCTGCGCCTCATATTCATCATGCAGATGCTTTGGAAACTGAATGGGCTGATATATTACCTATTAGCAATCAAGTTACTTTACTTGGTAACCCACCATTTAGGGGGTCAAAATATCAATCGCCCGAACAAAGAGCACAGATAAAAACTATCTTTTCAGGTGTCAAAGGCGCTGGCGTGCTTGATTATGTGTCAGCTTGGTATTTAAAAGCTGCTCAATATCTTCAAGGAACAGATATTCGTTGCGCATTTGTCTCCACAAACTCTATTTCGCAAGGAGAGCAAGTAGGTATATTGTGGCGACTTCTTTTTGAAGAATACGGGATTAAAATTCATTTTGCTCACCAGACTTTTGCATGGGGGAACGAAGCTCGTGGAAAAGCAAATGTGCATGTCATTATTATTGGATTTGGAAGCTTTGATGTAAAGCGGAAACGAATATTTGAATATGATGATATTAAAGGCGATCCTCAAGAAATTGTCGTAAAAAATATTAATCCTTATTTGGTAGAAGGTCAGGATAACTTCGTTGAAAATAGAACGAAACCAATCTGTGACATCCCAATATCAGGTATTGGTAATAAGCCTATTGATGGAGGGTATTTTCTATTCACTACAGATGAACGTGATGAATTCATTAAGGCAGAGCCTGCGGCGCAGAAATTCTTTAGACGTTGGATTGGGGCACAAGAATTTCTAAACGGTTTTGAGCGTTGGTGTTTACTATTGAAAGATGCCAGCCCTGTCGAATTGCGTTCAATGCCCATGTCAAAAGAGCGCATTCAGAAAGTATCACAATATAGACGAGGGCAAATCCCAGCAAAGGGCAAAGAAGATATTCCTAAGAACAAAAAACGAGATGCTCAAACGCAGAAATTAGGTGATTTTCCGACTAAGTTCCATGTTACTAATATTCCAGATACGCCATATCTTGTTATGCCTGAAGCAAGTTCATCAAGAAGGAATTACATTCCATTTGGTTTCGAGCAACCGAGTACCCTAGCAAGTAACCTCGTAAAAATAGCATGTGAAGTATCTCCATATCATTATGGGGTGCTATCTTCTAAGATGCATATGGATTGGGTGCGGGTTGTAGCAGGGAGATTGAAGAGTGATTACCGCTATTCAACTAGACTGGTCTATAACAATTTTCCGTGGCCAGAAAATCCAAGTGTTAAGCATGTTGATGCTGTTGAAAAAGCAGCACAGAATATTTTAGATGAACGAGAAAAATATTCGGACTGCTCTCTAGCTGATTTATATGACCCTCTAACAATGCCTGTGGGCCTTTTAAAGGCGCATCACGCTTTGGATAAGGCTGTTGATAAAGCATATCGCCCACAGCCGTTTCCTTCTGAACGACACAGAATTGAATACCTATTTGCGCTCTACGAGAAGATTACTGCTCCGTTAATAGCAAAATCTAAAAAGAAAAAGAAATAAGAGGAGGATGTATTGAAAGGCTCTCGCTGGATAAAATGTGACTTACACTTTCATACGCCAACTTCATTTTTTCAAATTCATAGCGATGAAAACCAAGATGAAAGAGGTAGCCGCTTTCATGGAGAAGAACCGTGAACAGCAATTTTCATCATCATTTTAGGCTGCCTATTCTAGTTAGAACATACTACGAAGGAACTTTCTCATGCTAGAGCGTATGATTAGATTGGGGCTGTTTTTGCTATACTTAATTATATGGTTTGTAGTGCAAAGCATATTCGGAACCATAATATGGGACGCTGAGACATATCAGGTGATATTGCTAACACTCCTAATGACTTTGGCTATATCTGTTCTGTTTATAGAGCACTTCTTTACTCGCCCGTCTGATGTGATGGCATCCTCAGTTGCAATTTTATTGATGATGGCTCCATTAGGTGGATTAATGCGTGACTTAGGAATGTTTTATAATTTCACTATTTGGTATTGTCTTCTGATGGCGGGATTATCATTTTCATCCTTATTTTTGTTAAACAATCAATCGCCAAATAATATCGCAAATAAAATATCTAAAAGTGTAAAATGGATAACGGTTAATTTTGGTCACGCTAGAATTTTGTTTGCTCTTCCTTTCTTGTCGATAGCCGCTATTTATTCAAAAAATGCCATTGAGCAATGGGGGATGTGGTTCTCACTTTTTGCTTTAATTGCGTTGTTGCCATTTGATCATATTGCAAAGCGTTTGGCCAATTTGTTTATTAGCTTCAAAACTAAAAATGAAAGTGAGATACTTGGTGAAATAGTGTCTGTTCACGCGGATAATATTTTTCGTGCTAGAAGGTTTAAAGATGCAAATGGCAGTGCGACATTATTTGAAAAAGTGCAGTACCGCTTCGACCATGGTGGAAAAACAGAGTTCGGTGAAGGCTTTGTTATAGGCACTATGGTTTCAGAGGAAGAAGATACTATCAAATTTGTTAAAACCAAGATAATAGAGGGGAATGACCTAAAAGATAGAGAAATAGCAATCTTAAAGGGTGACACAACTCTTGAAGAGAATGTTGCTGGCATAATTACGTCAGGGACAGAAATTTCAGCTGTTAAATTTGAGTATTTACCAAGAACGCGTCTATCTGAAGGCGACACTCTTTATTTTGATACACCTTTTGACGAACGAGTTTTTTATCAAATTACCAATGCCGTTAATTTGATGGAAGCACTTGATGGAAAGAGTGAAAATGGCAGAATTGTAGGTCATGCTACTCAGGTTGGTCTTTACCATTCATCTTCTGGCGCTTTTGAAAAGTATGGCTGGATCCCATCTATGAACTCCCTCCTTTTTAAAGCATCTCCAAAGAGTGTAAAAGATGTGCGAGATCAAGATGACAGTGAAATTTTGATAGGCAATATGCAAGGGTTGGAGTTGCCCTTATATCTTAATGCTGAGGAGTTGGTCACTCACCATACTGCTGTTCTTGGTGTTACAGGAACAGGTAAGTCAGTTTTTACTCGCCAGCTTATAAAAGATGTTGTCGAAAAAGGCATTAAGGTTGTGTGTATTGATTTTACTAATGAACATCAAGCAAAGCTTCCATCAAAGGGGTTGTCCGTTAGGCCTGTATTAGATGAAAAAAAGAAAATGACTGAACTTGCTCCAATTATTGATCAATGGATTAATGAAATGGATGAGTTTCCGAATAAACGGAACAAAACTAATTTAGCAAAATGGGAACGTGAAATTATGACGATGCTTGGTGAAGCTGTGAAGGATTTCGCCACATCAGAAGATGATGTCGCAATTTTAGGCTTGCCAGATTTTACAGCTACGAGTGCCACAATGGAATTTACTAAGTGGTTTATGAAGGGATTGTTTAAGGTAGCTAAAGAGAAGAAATTGTTGGACAGCAATGGTAACAAACAAATCATAGCAATCGTATTGGAGGAGGCTCATACAGTAATTCCTGAGTGGAATTTTGGTGACCAAGAGAAATCTACAAGCGCGGCAATTAATGCTATTAGCCAAGTAGCACTGCAAGGGCGAAAATATGATGTTGGTTTCATTGTCGTAGCTCAACGTACTGCAAGTGTTTCCAAAACAGTTCTTACTCAGTGCAATACTATTGTTGCCTTTAAGCAATTTGACAAAACCAGCTGTGATTTTCTCTCTAATTATTTTGGAAGTGAGCTTGCAAATACATTACCTAATTTACGCTTTAAACAGGCAATAGTATCAGGCAAGGCATTAAAGGGAGGGACGCCGATTATCTTTAATGTGCCAGAAATAATTGAGAGTGATAATAGTGAGGGTAAGAGCAAGGGTGATCCTACCCAATCCGCACGAGCCGTTAAAGAGGAAGATGTTCCCTCAGTTGCCGCTCAAGTTCCTTATGCTGAACCGTTTGAATAATAAATACTGACGGAACAAAATGGAGGTCCGTCATGAGATTAGTTGAGATAGAGAAATATAGGCATCGAAGCCGCAAGCCATTGATTACGCTTAGGCAGTTAAACCAAGAAAAATTAAGGTTGAAAAACCTCTGCGCTGCTGCTGAAAGGCGAAAGCCTCTTCTGTCTTCTATGTATGGGCGGGATAATAGCCATGAAGCGCAAATGCAGGCCGTTGAGCTTGAGAAAGAACAGGTCGAGTTAGCCAAGGAAAAGGCCGAGCTTACCAACATCCGAGCTGAGCAAGGAACAGGCACTTTTCAGCAAATCAAGAAGTTGTCACGCTCTGCTATGCGCGCTCGGAAAAAGTAAAACGTCTGAGCTTGATTAAATCGGCCAATCCGTTAGCTCCCGTCTTACGCATGACCTTGGAACGGTGCGCCTCAATCGTCTTATCCGTCACGTCGAGCATATTGGCCATTTCCTTATTCGTATAGCCGTCAGTGACAAGGAGAAAAACTTCATGCTCTCTCCGCGTCAATCTCTTCATAGTATGAACTGCATCTGCCATAATGTCGATCAAACACAGGTGGAAAATAAAGTCGATCTATCGTTCTGGTATTGCTCGACAGGTTCGAAATAAGGCACTATTCTATGTATAATCAGAAGTCGTTCTTCTTGCCGTCAGCCCGACATAAAACATACTCTTATCTTACGGTTTTGAAGCCACTTAATTTGGCTTCATTTAAAGTATATCTGCAAAAAGCACGTAAAATAACGATATTTTCTTCTGTAAAATCATGGAGTTAAAAAACCGTTTTTGTGGTAGCCGCTACAGCTGTACTTGAGTGCTGAAAAGCGTTTCTCATAGTATGTGTATGGTATCCATTTAAACACTAGTAATGCATACACATACATCAGTAATCGTTAAGACTAATATTAACATTATCACTCATAAGTTATGATTAACGATGAAGCCTCTAAGTCCATTATCACCCTTCATATCATGCATAACCTGAGCATAAGTACGCATGGTATCATCATCAAATCTGGTTTTATATGAAGGCTTGTCGACTTTGATGTTGTCAGCAAATTGATATCTGAACTTAAACATGTAACGAGCCATGTTAGTGATGTTTTTACGTTTTGTTTTATCTATATGAAGACGAGAAACCGATATCTGATTGGATTTAGTGAAGTTATCACGCAGCTTATTACCAAATGCCTCTGCTGATGTGCCTTGCACGGCTACTATGCCATGAAAATGCGGCATGTAGGCCACTGGATGGCTCGTATCTAAGCCGTATTCACTTAGCAGGTCGTATGCCTTTTGATTGGCT
>JAESRB010000071.1 GCA_016764855.1 Emcibacter sp. | reverse complement strand
TTGGCGCGGGGCGGAAGTGGGTAATATCCTGCGTTTTGAAAAAGACTTTGACGGCGCGAAAATTGTCCGCCTGGAACAAAATTATCGTTCCACTGAGCATATCTTGGGTGCTTCTGGCGGGCTGATCCAAGCCAACTTGAACCGGCTGGGCAAAACGCTCTGGACCGAGACCAAAGGCGGCGCAAAAGTCACCGTCAATCCCGTGTGGGACGGTCGCGAAGAAGCCCGTAATATTGGTGAAATGATCGAAGAACGCCAACGTAAAAAACAAAATGTAAAAGACATGGCCATTCTGGTCCGCGCCGGTTTCCAGACCCGTGAATTTGAGGAACGCTTCCTGACCCTTGGCCTACCTTACCGGATTATTGGCGGCTTTCGCTTTTATGAACGGGCCGAAATCCGAGATGTCATTGCCTATCTGCGTCATATTGCCAATCCAGAGGACAGTTTGGCCTTTGAACGTATTATCAACGTGCCTAAACGCGGTATCGGGGATGCCACCGTCAAAAAACTCCATGCCATATCACGTGATGAAAATTGTTCTTTGGCCATTGCCGCCCGACGGATCATCGACAGGAACGAACTGCGCGGCAAAGCCAAAAATGCATTGGACAACCTGCTTGGAGACTTTGAACGCTGGCGAGAGGCCACGCAGGACAATGACCATATTGCCCTGACGGAAACCATTCTGGAAGAAAGTGGCTATTCGGAAATGTGGCGGTTGAACAAATCCCCCGAAGCCGAAGGCAAGCTGGAGAATCTATCTGAATTGCTCCGTGCCATGGAACCCTTTGAAGGGCTGGCTGAATTTCTGGAACATACCGCACTGGTCATGGACAATTCCCGCAATGATGCACAGGATAGGGTCAACATCATGACCCTCCACGGGTCCAAGGGACTGGAATTTGAAACCGTCTTTCTACCGGGTTGGGAAGAAGACTTGTTTCCTAGCAAAAAATCACTGGAAGAACAGGGTGAAAAGGGACTTGAGGAAGAACGGCGTCTGGCCTATGTCGGGCTGACCCGCGCCAAAAAAGAGGCCCATATCTTTCATGTAGCCTCCCGCTATCTTTACGGTAAATACACCAGCCCCATGCCGTCCCGCTTCATCAGCGAGTTACCCGCAGACCACGTGGATTTCAACCAATCCCAAGGCATGTATGGTCAGGAAACCCAGACTTCCGGCTATGGGGGATCAACAACGCAATGGTCGCAGGGCTATAACAAAGATTACCGCCGTACGACTCAACTTGACCGCAGCCGAGCCAAGCCGAAAAATTCGTCTGCCAAAGGCCGGACCGTAACCAGTTCTGCCTTTAAAATCGGCGACCGGGTTTTCCATGATAAATTTGGCTATGGCGCCATTGTCGCCTGTGATGGCAACAAGTTGGAAGTTGATTTCGAAAAAGGTTCCATCCGCAAGGTCATGGATAGCTTTGTCATAGCGGCCTGATAAACGACCCACATCAAACTGAGTTTGATAAATTGGACCTCAAAAGGCAAGCTAATCCATCAATGAATGACAATGTGATTCTTTTTATGTGACCGGTCCTTGACCCTATCCGGATCACCATAAATATTCACGCGACCGGAACCCATGACGTCCACGTCCACCATCTCCCTGGCGTGAACTTCCAGACTACCGGACCCCAAAATGTCCACTTCAACGGTTTCACACTCATAATTCCGACCTTCAAAACTACCGGAGCCATTGATTTCAACCTCAAGGCTGCCACAATTCCCGCTCAGAGCCACCGTCCCGCTACCATTTAGGACCACTTTGCTTTCATGCGCATCATATGACGGCCCGTTCAGTTCACCGGAACCATTGACTTTGGCAACCAATTCTTCGCTTTCTCCTTCGAACATAATCCCGCCGGAACCATTGACAACAGCCTTGAAAATACTGCCATGAATACCTTCGATCTCCACATCAGAACCACCATTAACGGTATATTTCTTCAACTTGGGCAGAGTGATTGTAAATTTTGGAATATCGCCGTGCCATGTCTCAAGCATACCTTTCCGCTTTTCAATGACCAGGGTATGACCCTTGACATATATGCGGAGCAGGGCGATATCCCGTTCATCGGCGTCAATATCAAGGCTATATTCTTCCCCAACCCGAACGATCACATTGCTGGAGCTGTTATCGCTGATTTTAACATATTCGCCTAAATCGTAATTTTGCTTTCCCACCACGATCACATGATCATCGCCAGATGCCAAATATAGAATCGCGCCAATAGCAAAGGCCGCGAACCCCAAAAGTTTCATATAATTCATTACGACACCTCTTGCCGACTTATACTACATTAACACAACATCGTGCCATATATTTCAAGTCATTGCCTTCATAATTATTTAAATACAACGATAATTATTTCACATGTATTTCTATATTACTGAACCAGCTCTTATCCTGCGTGATCACTTTCGGATTACCGTAGAGGTCGATATTACCCACCCCATTGATATCAAGGTCCGCTGATTTGGAAGCATAAGTTTCCACATTTCCTGCCCCGTTGATACTAATTTTAATGTCCTCACATTTCAAGTCCTCACCCTCGAAATTAGCGGCTCCGTTTAATTCAACAGTAAGCTGACCACATATGCCGTCAACCTCGATATTCCCCGCCCCGTTGATGCCAAATAGCAGATTTTCACTATCAACACCGGATATATCCGCATCCACTGCACCATTCACTTCCAAGGCCAAGAATTTTGGCATGGTAATAATCACCAGATTATCCGAATCAAAATTAAAGATGTTTTTCTTACCGTCTTTACGCGCAATGACAAGGGTATTATCCTCAACCTTGGTGGTAATCCGGCCAAGCCATTTTTCACTGCCTTTTAAGAGCACTGAGAAATCCTTGCCGACATCTACATCAAGCTCAATACCAACGCCATCAATAATGATTTTCTCAAAAGCGCGCAAATCGCGGCCTTCTGTCACATCCCCCGCCTGCGCCATGGCCAACGCCAATAAACTAAACCCTGCGGCAATCGCAATCTTTGAACCTGTCGTTTTCATGTCTCTGCTCCTAATATTGCCCCAGCACCTCTTATCTCTTGTCCCCCTATTTCTGGCCCCATTATATTAAATATGACGTCACCTACACAAGAGCCTCCCCGCCTGTTTCATCTCAGAATCACTTATATTCGTCGCATTTCTCATGATTTTTGGATCAATTTACCCGGAATCGTCGTTTTTTGTCCGCCAGTTTTTTTCCCTAAAAATTGCTTTTCCTGTATAACCGCTCAGACTCAAAACAAAAGGTAAGTAAAGACTCTATGACCAGTTGGAAAATTGAAATGAAGGTGGCTCAAGACCTGATCCCCGTTATGGAAGAAATCATATATGGTCTTGCCCCTGATGATTTCCCCACCTTAAGCGATTTCGAGATACTGGAAGGCGACAATATTCGCCTGCTGGAAGCGTTTTTCGTTCAAAAACCGGATATCTCCTTATTAGAAAGCCGAATCGCAGACTGTCTGCCCTCCATTGATCTCACACAGGCCGCGATTAACCTGTCTGAAATCGCTGAAAAAGACTGGGTATCCGAATCCCAGAAATTGCTACAGCCCGTCGATGCCGGTCTGTTCTTTATTTATGGCAGCCATGACGCCCATAAAATTCCTGACGACCGAATCAATCTTCTGGTTGAAGCAGGACAGGCTTTTGGCACAGGTCAGCATGAAACCACTCACGGCTGTCTTTTGGCCATTGGCGATCTATCCGCTGAATACAAAGAAAAAAATCCGCCGGAAACCGCTCTTGATCTGGGCTGTGGCTCTGGCCTACTGGCTCTTGCCATGAGCCGCATCTGGCCCATTACCATCGTCGCCAGTGATATTGACCCCATTGCCACCGAAACCACCATCCTTAATGCTCAAGCCAACCAAATCCCCGTCGTGCCTTTAAAGTCTGGACAAGCCGGCATCGCCGCCCTGACCAGTGACGGTTTTGATGACACTGCACTCGGCGAGGCTGGCCCCTATGATATCATTGTCGCCAACATTCTGGCAAAACCCTTGCAGGATATGGCCAAAGACATTGTGAACAACTTATCACTGGACGGAACCTTGATCTTATCTGGTTTATTAGGCACACAGGAAGACGCTGTATGTGCCGCTTATACCAAGCAAGGAATGACATTGGTTCGCCGCTACCCACGCGGAGAATGGCACAGCCTTCTTTTGCGCCGTAGCGCATAGAAATCCCATATTAAAGAACCACAGAAGAAAAGCTCCATCAAAAAATCCTCTGGCCGCAACACATAAAAAAACCCGTGTCAGTTCATTTGAACTGTCACGGGCAAAGTCATAGGAAGATAACTTTTAGAATATATTAGGCAACCTGAATTACAGTGCCATTATCATTGCAATGGGCCGGTACGAAACCTTTATCCTGCAAGAGATCCATAAAATCATGGTCCTCAACCGGCGCGTCAATTTTCCAGTCCAGCTTGCTAACCATGACGTTCACGCGGGAAACCAAACCGATTGAACGTAATTCATTGTCATTGCTGGGCTCTGGGATAAAGCCATTGTCACGCATGAGGTCCATGAAGTCATAATGTCCGGCAGAAAGCTCAATCTTCGAAGACAGCTTAGCAACCAGTCCATTAAAAATGGAAACTACATTGTTTGTGTTAGCATCTGTCTGAGGAGCAAAACCCTTGTCCTTCAACAGATCCATGAAATTGTACCCTGATACAAATTTTGTCATTGATCTTAACCTTGTTTTAAAAAAAAACCTGTTGAATATTAATTTCTATATTTCTTCGCCTGACGTTCATTCGCCTTACGATGAGTAATACTTAAGATATTAATCGAATTATTAGTAGTAGATGTTTTTGCATTACAGCCATGCACTGAACGCATAGCAACATTAACAGCTCTTAACTTTTTACATACTTAAAATTCACATAAAACAACATAACATACTGATAATAAATAATTATATACATAATTCACAATGACTTTAGTAGCTTCAAATATAACAAATATGGCCCATTTTCACAATTCCACGTTTGCCAAAACCGGACTGTAAATTATTATTTTTAAGTCCAAAATTAGATTTATTTGGTTTATTGTATAATTTAATCTTTAAATTCATGTTTAATTTATATA
>JAESRB010000070.1 GCA_016764855.1 Emcibacter sp. | reverse complement strand
TTTTACGGATTTTCTTAGATATTCAATCGCTACATCTTTTCTTCCTGCCATAAGTTGCAAGATATACATTCCAAATGTTGACTTTGCATCTCGTGGATTTACTACCAAATACTTCCTCTGAACGTCTTCCGCCTTTTCAAGGGATTTATTCTGTAAATGTGCAGCAATTGCCTGTCGCGAAGCTACTAAATTTCCGGGCTCTTTATCCAAGACTTTTGTTAATAAAGGCAAAGATTCCTGAAAATCTCCTTTTTTAAACAAAGCTGTCGCTTCACATAAATAACCATTCATATTATCTGGATCACTGGACTGAAGCTCATGGCAAAGGACGACGGCATCCTCATACTTCTTTGCTATAATTAATGTTCTTGCCTGCCGCATAGTTCTTTGATAATCATCAGGAATATCCTTTAAGGCCCTCTCCATTTCTCCAATGCCTTCACTCACTTCTCCACCATAAATTTTCAGATAAGCAAGTTTCTGACGACTAGTCATTTGGTCTGGGTTTTCTGCCAGAGATTGTTCTAAATGTAGGCGAGCCTGTTCGATATCACCTTTTTTCAACTCATAACTGGCCAGCATATTCAGAAATTTTTCTTTCTTTTCTGATTGGGCACTTATGTCTTTCAAAGTTTCATAAGCATCTTCATTCTTATTCAAACGAATTTGAAGCTGAACCAGTAATTCTTTCGCCTCTAAGTTCTCAGGAAACACTCTCAGATATTGTTGAATATATGCAAAACTCTGCTCATTTTCATCTAGTGCGAAGGTTGCCATTGCTGCAATATATTTTGTTCTAATGTCTCCTGGAGCCTTTGCTAATACTTTTTCAGTATAAGTTTTCGCCCCAAGATAATTTTTATCAATAATAGCATGAAGAGCTGAAACAAAATTAACCAGTATATTTTCAGGAGCCGTTTTCCTGTATTTCGTCAATATTTTTCCGGCTTCTTCAAGTTTGCCGTTAATGATCTCCACCCATGCCAGATTAATCTCATTAACATAGAAACTAGGGTAATGTTTCACTAGATTACGGTAAAAACCTTCAGCAGCGACAAAATCCTTCGTAGACCAACTACGGCTAGCTTCCAATTGTAAAAGCTCACGGTCATTTGGATGAATAGCTTTGGCCAGTGCGACATATTCATTCATTTCTTCAGTATTGTTTCTGAAAAAATTGATCCGCGCTTTACCCACAAGAGCCCGCATATTACGCGGTGCTACTTCCAGCACTTCGTCAAAATATATTTCCGCTGTTTTAATCTCCCCCTTACTAAGGTACGCCGCTCCCAAGAAATTCCGTTTAACAAGAGAAACAGACGTTGCACGCCCAGCATCATATGAAATTTTTTCGATAATGGTGTCAAACTTACCCTGCAACAACCAACTTTCAGCAAGCGGAAAAAGCGTAATATTTTCATCAACTCCAAGCACACCAGCTTTTTCAAATTCCTTTTCGGCAGCAAACCCGATGCCAAGCTCGAGGTAAACCCTGCCCAACAGGAATCTAGCATCCCCACTATCGGGGTAATCAATTAGAGTATTTTTTAACTCAATAACGGCCGCTTTCAAATTACCGTCCGATTGCCAGGAAAGTGCCTGTTCCATATGGTCATCTAGGCTAATTTTCTCCCCTTCTCCACAACTGGACAAGCATAAAGACGCCATAATGACAAAAAGCCCTGTATGGGACCGATTTTTTTTAGAAATAGCTTTAATAAAACCTTGAGATAACATGATACTTCCCCTCTAATAGACCGCCTCTGGTCAATAGATTAATGTTGTTTAGCAGGACTGACATTTGACACGTCAGTTTCTCTGAAAATTTTTAATGTATCTTTCTTAACGCACTCGACGAATTACTATAGGGCCATAATTGACCATAATCCGTAATCACTGCCCATATTTCATGATGGGTTTCATATATCTTATCAAGCAAAATGCCAATTTCACTGTATAAAGTCCGACGTCGACCATGATATTCCACCATACCCCCGATAGGAATAAAATAAATACCTAGTTTTCTCAACAACCGTTGTAACGTTGGCTCAATAACGACAGACCAATGCGTAATATCATTTTCAACGCTCATTCTGAGAATAGCCTTCATTAAACCCAACGTAATATGAGGAATAACCCTTTGAGAATTATTCACATCAGCTATATTCTCTTCGACACCCGGAATATGAGTATCATAATGTCTTTGACGGAATTTCTTCGATATAGAGAAGCGTGAAATCTCCGCAGTACTCGCGCGAGGTAGAACTTTGTCGCTCAGTCCTGACAATTCATTAGAAATTTTAAAAGCCGGGAAAAGTTCCGGTATCGCGTCATTTGGTGGTAAAATAAGCCTGACAGTCCCCGCCATAATTCCTGTTTTTTGTGAACAAGAAGGCTGGATACGGACCTGTCATCAAAAATATCTTTTTCCAGTTGATCAATAAACTGCTTCTTATCTTCAAAACCAGTTTCTACGCAATAAACCTGATACCTCAGCTTGAAACATTCCTCAAGAAGGTCTGGTGTATCTGCGACAATGACATCAAAAAGCATATTATAATCTGTAACTAACTGTACATCCCCCCCCGGAGATGTACCATAATTCTTTCGCTTTGAAAGCTGATTTTTCATATTAATGCCTTGTCTGTCATAATAATTCCAAGCTTGAATGCTTTATTCTACCCCATACACAGTTAAAGAAAGGTTTAATGATGATTAAAAACTATTGATTATCTTAAACTTTTTACAATTCTGTGCTTATTTAATATTCATTTCAATTTCCATGACATAATCCTTACAAAAAAAGGAACTTTATTAAATTTTTAGTCCCTATATGCACCTCCTATCGATCATATGTAGAATTTTCTCCCCCTTACGCTCTACGATTCTCATTCAACCAATTTTCCCCTCTCCTAAAAACCCTGCATAAGAACAGCCCCTCTCTCTTTTTATACTTTTGTGACATTGCTATGAAAAGAGACTTGTAAAACTAATACAAGCCACTACATTGACCTCAGAAAAACAATATCCGGAAACAGGAATAACAGTGGAATATTTCTCAGTCATTGGTGGGCTTATACTTCTGGTCATTGCCGGAGATAAACTGGTTGACGGCTCTGTTGCCATAGCAGAACGGTTTAACATCAGCAAATTGGTCATCGGCATTACAGTGGTGTCTATTGGCACCTCAGCCCCCGAATTAGTCGTCGGCATTGATGCGGCATTATCTGGCGCCGTTGAAATTGCATTAGGGAATGTTGCCGGAAGCAATATTGCCAATATCCTTCTTGTACTAGGCATCCCCGCACTTTTTTACCCCTTTTCCTGCGATGATGGTGAAATAAGACACAGCCTTTTTTATATGATGTTTGCCACGCTGTTGTTTATCATGCTGTCTTACTATGGCCCGCTCCACATATGGCAGGGCGTTCTGATGCTGACGCTTTTAGCTATTTTCCTCTTTTATGCTGTAAAGCGCGCCAAAAATAATGCCAAAATTTTGAAACATGATAAAGATTTTGCCGAACGAGCATTAGAGGATATCGGACCACAAACAGAAAAATCACCCCATTTCTCCAAAGTGATAATTACTATTGTTCTAGGACTGGCTGGACTGGTATTTGGCGCTCACATTCTGGTAGACGGTGCCGTTATCATCGCCCGGACCGTTGGAATTCCGGAAGCGATCATAGGACTCAGCATTGTTGCCATTGGAACGTCATTGCCTGAATTAGTAACCTCCATTATGGCGGCTCGCAACAAACACGGTGACGTTGCTATGGGCAATATCATTGGCAGCAACTTGTTTAACATCCTCGCTATCATGGGGGTAACATCACTGGTGGCGCCCGTCACCATTCCAGAACAATTTTTCCGTATTGATTTTCCAATTCTTTTGGTCACATCCTTAATGCTGATCCCTCTCGCTATGGGGAAAATTAAGATTAATCGCCTTACCGGAATCGTATTTACGCTCTTCTATATTGCGTATCTCTTATTCCTCGGCCAACAAGCTAACCTCTTTGCTTGATTTATTTGATTGCCAAAATCTGACTTTCATACTAATTAATGACCAAAGCACCTGTAAACCTCTAGTAAAACGGACTTAGGCATTATGAAAGCAAGCAACCTCAGCCACCTGAAATTCGCCGATGCATCCCAGGCCATACGCCATGTCTTTATCCGTGACCTGGAATTAGACAGCCGCATCGGTGTCTATGACCACGAAAAAAATGGCCATCAGAGAATCCGCATTAATGTAGATCTTTCCGTCATTGAAAACGATCAGAACCTAGGCGACAATATTGACAATGTCGTCTGCTATGAGAAAATTGCCACAGCCATTGAAAAGATCGTTAATTCCGGCCATGTTCACCTTGTAGAAACACTGGCAGAAAATATCGCTGAAATGAGCCTTCAGGATGCAAGAATTTCCTGCGTAAGAGTCCGGGTTGAAAAGCTAGAGGCCATCAAAAATGCCGCCAGCGTTGGCATTGAAATAGAACGTTACCGAAAATAATCTTATTTTCTCAACTCTCCTCCGTTCCAAATAAGGGAGATGCTTAAAATAAACCTTGAATTATCAACGTTTAGCTATTCCTCTATACTCACTTGTACACACCAGTGTTCTCCTAATGTTTCAGAAATAAGTAACAACGACTAAATACCGATGAATTCTTTATTAAAAGCTTCTTGACTTTAATTTTAGATATATATTTCAATGACTTAAAATAACTGCCTATTTTTTGGGCAAAAAGCTAAAAACCCAACGATCCTGCCCTTTCACATTAGTGTCACAAAAGTTATTCACCGACTTATCCACAGGAATAGTGGATAGTTTTTATCCGAATCTTACGGATCAGCTTTAGCCTTTGATTCCTAAGGATTTTATAATTTATTAACTATCTTTTTTCTTTATATTACGTTTTACTAACATGAGAGCCCCTAAAAATTTGATATATTTTCCATTGAGAAAACCGCATTTTTTTCGCATGATGCAGCAATCATATTCACCTTTGGGAAAAGCATGATAAACGGCGTCGATATCATCAAAAAATATGTAAAAAACCTACCTGGGAAACCGGGGGTTTATCGTATGATTGATGCACATGAAAATATCCTCTATGTGGGCAAGGCTAAAAACCTTAAAAACAGAGTTTCCAACTATACCAATCTTGTGAGCCAACCCTACCGCATTGCCCGGATGGTGAGCGAAACCTGCTCCATGGAGTTCGTCACCACCCATACTGAAGTCGAAGCTCTCCTGCTCGAAGCAAATATGATCAAGCGCCTTAAACCGCGCTATAATATCCTGCTACGTGATGACAAATCATTTCCTTATATCCTGATTGATACGACTCACCCCGCGCCACAAGTAAAAAAACACCGAGGAGCAAAAAATAGAGAGGGATATTATTTTGGCCCCTTTGCCTCTGTCGGGGCCGTTAATCACAGTCTCCATATCCTGCAAAAAGCTTTCTTACTCAGAACCTGTTCCGATAGTGTTTACAACGGCCGCACCCGCCCCTGCCTGCTTTATCAAATCAAACGGTGTTCTGGTCCCTGCGTTGAAAAGATCTCTCTTGAGGACTATAAAAAACTGGTCCAGTCCGCCCATGACTTCCTCAGCGGCAAAAGCCAGTCTATCAAAGAAGACCTTACTGTTAAAATGGAACAGGCCAGCGAAAATATGGCCTATGAAATGGCAGCACTATACCGTGACCGACTGAAAGCATTAGCCGCCGTACAGTCCCGTCAGGATACCGCTCAGGGTCATGTGGAGGAAGCTGATATCATCGCTGGTTTTCAGCAAGGCGGCCAGACCTGCATTCAAGTTTTTTTCTTTCGCGCAGGACAGAATTGGGGCAACAAGGCCTATTTCCCCCGGCATCATAAGGATCAGGGCATAGAGGACGTCTTACCGGCCTTTATTTCACAATTCTACGACAATAAGCCACCGCCTCGACTCATATTAATCAACAACCCGCTTTCTCAGACAAGTTTGCTAGAAGAAGCTCTGACCATCAAAGCCGGCCATAAAGTCAAAATCACGCAACCCCTGCGGGGAGATAAACTTAACTTGATTGCCATGGTTGAGAAAAATGCTAAGGAAGCTCTGGAAAGACGTCTGGCGGAAAAAGCCTCTCAAAAGAAACTTCTGGAATCTTTGTCCGAAAGATTCAATTTGGAAGGCCCACCAAACCGCATCGAAATTTATGATAATAGCCATATTTCCGGCACCAATGCCGTCGGTGCTATGGTTGTTTCCGGGTCAGAAGGGTTTGATAAGGGCAGCTATCGAAAATTTAACATCAAATCCACCGATATCACGCCGGGGGATGATTTTGGTATGATGCGGGAAGTCATGACCCGACGCTTCACACGGCAATTAAAAGAAGACCCGGACCGCTCCAGTGCCACTTGGCCCGATCTCCTACTCATTGACGGCGGGAAGGGACAACTCTCTGCTGTGACCCAAATTCTCGGCGACTTAGGTCTGGAAGACATCGCGATCATTTCCATCGCCAAAGGACCAGACCGTAATGCCGGACGAGAAGACTTCTATCTACCCGGGCAAGCCCCTTTCACATTGCCCCCCAATGACCCAACCCTTTATTTTCTTCAACGGCTACGGGATGAAGCTCACCGTTTTGCCATTGGCAGCCACCGACAACAGCGGGCCAAAAACATGCATAAATCCATATTGGACGGGCTACCTGGCATTGGTCCAAGCCGTAAAAAAGCCCTGTTACGACATTTCGGCTCTGCAAAGTCCGTAGAATCCGCTGGGTTGCAAGACCTGGAAAGCGTGAATGGTATCAGTCGGGTTCTGGCAAAAAACATCTATGACTATTTTCATGACGATGATTAAAACCTAACCCCATTTCCCTATTGGCAGAACAGATGGGATAGCCTATAACTATTTTAAGAAAATCATCTGTTCCAACAGGCCAGAATAGTCATGTATAACCTCGCTAATCTATTAACTTTTTCACGTATCCTGATGATACCTTTGATCGTGGGTTCATTCTATCTAGAGGGCCACACCGCGAACTGGACTGGTTTTATAATCTTTAGTATCGCAGGCATTACCGATTTCTTTGATGGTTATATCGCCCGAAAATACAGCATGACCTCAGCCTTGGGAAAATTTATGGACCCCATCGCAGACAAACTTCTGATCGCAGCCGCTATATTGATGATGGTCGCCTTTCACCGCATTGATGGATTAGCCGTGATTGCCGCTGTCATTATCCTGTGTCGGGAATTTGCCGTATCAGGACTACGGGAATTTCTGGCAGAATTAAAAGTCAGCGTCCCAGTGTCCTATCTAGCCAAATGGAAAACGACTTTACAGATATTCGCCCTTGGTTTTTTATTGGTCGGGGATGCGTCCCCAGAAATGATCAATGCCGTTGAAATCGGCAATATCTGTCTTTGGGTTGCAGCCCTACTCACCCTATATACGGGCTATGATTACCTAAAAGCCGGCATGCGGCATATGATGGAGTGACACGGAATGGAACTGCTTTACTTCGCGCGAATTCGAGAAGATATTGGTCACTCATCCGAAATAATTTCACTGCCTGAGAATGTGTCAAATGTGGAAAGCTTAATTGGGTTCTTACGGCAAAAAGGGCAAAATTATCAAACGGCCTTTGAAAATGAAATAATTATCCGAGTCGCCGTTAATCAAGCCTATGTAAAGTTTGATCATCCTCTGGAGGACAAGGACGAAGTTGCCTTTTTCCCTCCTATGACAGGCGGATAAGGATTGGAGAAATATCTTAGAATATGAAAGTCCGGGTCCAACAACAGAATTTTAACATAGCTGCAGAAATCAAAGAACTTTGCGGCAACCGCACAGATATTGGCGCTATAGTTACCTTCACCGGACTTGTCCGTGATTTTCATGGCGAAAATAAAATCCAGAAAATGACATTAGAGCATTTTCCCGGCATGGCCGAAAAACAACTTGGAAACATCTGCCAAGCCGCCGACAAACGATGGCCTCTGCAAGGTGGCACCGTCATTCACCGTTATGGCTCCTTACTTCCCGGCGAGCAGATTGTTTTGGTTGTCATTCTGTCGGCACACCGTGAAGCTGCCTTTGAGGCTGCGGCCTTTATCATGGACAGGCTGAAAACGGATGCCCCTTTCTGGAAAAAGGAACAAACATCCCATGGTGCTCATTGGGTAGAAGCCAAAGACGCCGATATAAAAAAATCCCAGAATTGGAAGGAATGAGAGATCGGAAAGCACTGTTCTCTCATCAATAAAATGAACTAGAGCACGACAAAATATAGGGAGGATAACATGAGTATATATCTGACAATTGGTACTATATTATTTTGCCTGACCCATCTATATCCTGTCATTTTTGCTAACGGCCGTCAGGCTGTCATTGGTAAAATAGGGGAGACACCCTACAGAGGATTATATTCCCTCTCAACCCTATTTTCTCTTATCATGATCATTGTTGGCTGGCGATCCAATGATCCCACATACTTTTTTGAGATTCCTGAATGGGGTCCGAAGGCAACATCAATTCTGATGTATCTGGCCTTGTTTCTGTTTATGACTGCCAAGGCGCAAAATAATGTTAAGCGTCTTATTCGTCATCCCCAGTTATGCTCTATTCTTCTTTGGGGCCTTGCCCATCTGCTCTCCAATGGCGATGATCGCTCACTTGTGCTATTTGGCATATTTGCCATCTGGACGTCGATTATGATTCTTTTAATCAACCGGCGGGATGGCCCATGGGAAAAACCGGCCCGCTGCCCCCTGACAAGCGACCTAAAAACCTGTATCATCACCGCAATTCTATATGGCGTGCTGATATACGGTCACGGCTATTATACCGGAGCCCAATTGATATCCCTGTAGAATTCCTGGAGTAGAGTTCCTAGGGTAGAAATTACTTCCCAAGACATAAATATAAAATGTTCTGGCCTATTCAACCGTAACTGATTTAGCCAGATTTCTCGGTTGATCCACATCAGTTCCCTTGGCTACAGCCACATAATAGGCCAGCAATTGAACAGGGATCGAATATAATAACGGCGTAACAAATTCATCCAGCATAGGCAAAGCTATTGTCGCAATAGCATCCTGTCCATCGATTTTGGCGCCTTTTTCATCGGTTATAAAAATCACTTTACCTTTGCGGGCAATGACTTCTTGCATATTGGAAACTGTTTTCTCATACAAGCGACCACTCGGCGCGATCACGATGATCGGCACATTCTCATCAATCAGCGCAATAGGACCATGTTTCATCTCCCCTGCTGCGTATCCTTCTGCATGGATATAGGAAATTTCCTTGAGCTTAAGCGCCCCTTCCATGGCAATGGGGAATTCCAGTCCCCGCGCCAAATAAATCACATCCCGCGCCTTTGCCACCTCATCAGCAATGGCCATAATAGCTTCTTCGTGGTTCAAGACATCAGCCATCCGCGCTGGGGCCTCGGTCAAGGCAACACATAGCCGGGCTTCCTCGGCAGCATCAATCTTGCCACGCGCAACCGCAATAGCAATAGACAGACAGGCCAATACGGCCAACTGACAGGTGAAGGCCTTCGTTGAGGCAACGCCCACTTCTGGTCCTGCATGAGTGTGCAGCACAATATCAGATTCCCGTTCCATGGAGCTTTGCGGCACATTCAGAATACTCAAAATATGCTGCCCCTGTGATTTCGCATATTTCAACGCGGCCAAAGTATCCGCTGTCTCACCGGATTGTGAAATGAATATCGCCAAGCCCCCTTCCGGCATGACCGCTTCCCGATAACGGAATTCAGACGCCACATCCACCTCAACATTTATCCGCGCCATCTGCTCCAGCCAGTATTTTGTCACTTGACCGGCATAATAGGACGTCCCGCAAGCAATGATCGTCACCCGGTCAACGGCAGAAAGATCAAAAGGCATCTCAGGCAGCTTGACACGGCCATGAATGGGATCAATCATTGTGCCTAATGTCTGGCCAACTACTGTGGGCTGCTCATGAATTTCTTTCATCATGAAATGCCGGTAATTGCCCTTGTCAATCATTCCACCCATGGCAGAAACCAAAGCAACTTCCCGAATGACTTCCCTGCCCTCCACATCAAAAATACGCGCGGACAGTCTCGTCAACTCAACCCGGTCACCTTCTTCCAGATAAGTAATTTTATTGGTCAAGTGACTTAGGGCAATAGCGTCAGACCCCAGGTACATCTCACCTTCACCATATCCCATAACCAACGGGCTCCCCTTACGCGCGCCTATAAGAAGGTCATATTCACCTTCGAAAATAATAGCCAATGCAAAAGCACCTTCAAGGCGCTTCAAAGCAGAAGCTGCGGCCTCTCTTGGGTTCAGGCCCTGATCCAAGAAATCTGTGATTAGGTGAACGATGACCTCTGTATCCGTTTCCGTTTTCAGTACATGGCCTTTGCCTGTCAATTCTTCACGTAATTCGCGAAAATTTTCAATGATACCGTTATGAACAACCGCGACTTTTTCTGTTGTATGGGGATGGGCATTTTCCACCGTCGGTGCCCCATGGGTTGCCCAACGGGTATGACCGATACCGACATCACCAGACAAAGTGTCACTCCGCAACAGGTTTTCCAAATTAACAAGCTTGCCTTCCGCACGACGCCGATCAATTTTATCCCCGTTCGGCAATGTCGCAATCCCTGCAGAATCATATCCACGAT
>JAESRB010000069.1 GCA_016764855.1 Emcibacter sp. | reverse complement strand
TTCAAAATTGAAAATACGACCCCCAGCAAAACCCAGACAGGCAGACTGGTCACTTTAAAGGTTGAGGGAAATATCGCTAATCTGACCGATAAAACCCTGCCCCTGCCTCTGCTCAGAATTTCTCTGAAAGACAGTCATGGGGACACCATTCGGGAATGGAACTTCAAATCATCGGCGGCAACCATTTCAAAAGGCGAAAAAGTTCCTTTTTCAACCTCTTTGCCCAATCCGCCTGACAATGCCACAACAATCCACGTCACTTTCGCCGAAAGTCATTAAACTTCTCTAAAGACTTTCGGTTCTCATGCGCGTAATATGAACCTCGTAAAGAGAATATAAAGATTTACCTGATATCGTGCCCACAAGTTGATGGGGAGTTACAGGAATATGGCACATATTTTAATTGCAGAAGATGAAATGGCTGTACGGATGTTTGTCAGCCGAGCTTTGGAACATCGAGGTCATAGCACCGTCAGTGTCGAAGACGGCGGGGCAGCCGTTGATGCTGTCGCAAAAGAAGATTTTGATCTTCTCCTGACCGATATCGTTATGCCGGTCATGGATGGCATTGCACTGGCCTTGAAAGTTTCTGCAGATCACCCGGACATGCCCATTCTGATGATGACTGGCTATGCCCATGAACGCACAAGAGCCCATAACCTTGAATGCCTGTTTCATGAGGTAATCAGCAAGCCCTTCTCACTGGATGAACTCTGTAATACGGTGGACGATGTTCTAAAGAAAGAACGGCTCCGGCTTAAACGCCTCCTAAATTAACGGATTAAAGTTTAAACCCCGCGAAAAACGGAAAAATAAAACAAATTCTTCCCGAAAATGTCATATGTGAAAACTATATATCATTGACCATAATGGTGATATACTTATGTTCTGATTACAGAAAAGGAGAGTTTTAATGCTCCTGAATCATGGTGACAAACAACTTGTTTCGCTGGAATCCTGTCCGGCGCTGGTTCTTAATGCGGATTTCAAACCGCTGAGTTATTTCCCTCTGTCACTCTGGTCCTGGCAGGATGTAATCAAAGCCGTTTACCTTGAACGTATCATTGTGATCGAAGAATATGACAGGTTGGTTCATTCCACATCTGCGGCCATCAGGCTGCCCAGTGTCATCTCTTTAAAAGAATATATTGCCCCCGGCACTTACCCTAATTTCACGCGGTTCAACCTGTTCTTACGGGATCGCTTTACCTGTCAATATTGTGGATTTATTGCTGGAAATGGTCGGGAATTAACATTCGATCATGTGATCCCGCGCCGATTAGGCGGCAAAACGAGTTGGGAAAATATCACCTCGGCCTGTCCGAGCTGTAATCTTCGAAAAGGCGGCAGAACGCCGGAACGTGCTGGCATGCACCTCTATTCACAGCCCCGCCGGCCCACGGTTTATGACATCCAAAATATCGGGCGTTCCTATCCGCCAAACTATCTCCACGATAGCTGGCGAGATTTTCTATATTGGGACAGCGAGCTGGACCGCTAGCTTATACGCGCTCCGCAATTTTAATAACCGCTTTACAGCCAAATTGAATCAGACCCGATAACAATCCATATGCCGGGGCCTCATGCGCGCCATGTGCAACGGCCGTTTCCCGATGCTCCACTTCTTCCAGACGAAATTTCTCCAACTCATCGGCAAGGGCGGTTTCATCCTCTCCCAATTGCTCAATCTGTGCGGCATAATGCTCGTCTATCACGGTTTCTACGGCCTCTGTACAGACCATAGCCGCCTTTACCCCCAGCAAGGCCGTTCCGGCCCCTAAAGCAAAGCCTGCCACATGCCAAAGCGGCGTCAAGATGGTCGGCCGTGCGCCCCGCTCCCGAATTAATGTGCTGAACCGTTCCAGATGCACATCTTCCTGCTCTTTCATATGTTTTATGGTGTCGCTCATGGGGTGATTGTCGCCCAAAACCGCCAATTGTCCCTGATATATACGAACCGCGCCATATTCCCCCGCATGGTCAACGCGTAAAAAACGGTCAATCATTTGATCTTTTGTCAAACCGCCGGGAAAGCGCGGTTTCTTATCAGAAACGTCCGTCATGATTTTTCCTTAAATTTTTCATACAAAGCAAGGGCCACAAAAACGGCAACACCAAAAGATATCAGGAAATTATATCCCGCCATGGATATACCAAACATCTCCCACGCGATTTCATCACACATAATAACAGTGGATTCCATCATGCTGTCAAACAGAGACTCCATATCTACGGCCTCTGCCATATCACCGGCTGTACAGGTATCCGGCCCCTTCCACCATTTCTGCTCAACCCCGGCATGATAACCGGATACGATAATACTGACATCTAACGCCAGTACCGTCATCCAAGCCAAGCTGGTCGCCACAAAGCTGCCAGCGCGGCGTAACAACAATCCCGCCCCGGATAAAACCGCGATTGCCATATGCGCATAGCGTTGCGGCCAACATAGATCACAAGGCTCCAGCCCACCAATATACTCGAAAGCGTAAGCCCCCGCCAACAGAGACATCGACATCAAAAAAGCCAACAGCAGCGGCCTCTGCCAAAAGAGGGCGCTTAACGCGACTATTATGTTTTTATTTTGTGACATATGACTATATCTGATTGTTACTTTTTATCAGAATACTGACTGGGCCCAAGAGATCAATAGGAAACCGGCCCTCACAACAGTAAAGAGCTATATTAAGCTTGTCGTAGGGCGTCTTCATATATATTTCAGCGCCAGAAAACTGCCAAATAACATCGCAAAGAAAAGCAACGTCAACAGACCGAGCCTTTTTTCAATGAAGTCACGGATCGGCGTCCCATATTTCCACAATAATGCCGCCACCAGAAAAAACCGCGCTGTTCGAGACACCGCACTGGCAATGATGAATGTAGAAAGCGACATTTCTGTCATGCCACTGGCAATAGTAAAGACCTTATAAGGTATAGGCGAGAATCCGGCCAAGCCCACAATCCATGCGCCCCATTCATTATATTTCGCCTGAAACCAAAGAAACTTTTCCTGCATATGGTAAAAATCAATGATCGGTTGGCCCACGGCATCAAACAGTGCATAGCCAATATAATAGCCGAACATGCCGCCGAAAACCGATGCCACGGAACAGACAAAAGCAATGCGCCAGGCCCGTGTCGGAGCCGCCAGAACCATGGGAATCAAGAGCACATCCGGCGGAATGGGAAAGAACGAGCTTTCCGTAAAGGAAAGAAGCGCCAAGATCCACAATGCTTTGGGATGCTCGGCCTTTTCCAACGTCCAACCATAGAGGCGTTTTAACATTTCTCTCCCACCCTACTCACTTATTCCGATTATATGTTCTGGTATTTATGCAGATATTTTCCGGTTGCATCATTACAGCATTTTAAAGCCAGAAAAAGATATTTTTCAGGATTTCACCTTTTCGCCCCCTTGCAGGAGGCTTACACAACCATTCTCTAACCAAAAACTCACTCTGATCTCATAAGTATATTGTCTAAACCCAAATATAGAACATTTTTTTTGCCTTTAGAGCAGTTTTCACTTGGCACCCGAATAGAGAGGTGATAAGACTGCGTTTCCATCATGCGGGTGTGGCGGAATTGGTAGACGCGCGAGATTCAAAATCTCGTTTCCTCTGGAAGTGTGGGTTCGATTCCCTCCACCCGCACCAAACTTTATCTCATTGATTTCAATGGACTATACGGCTTAACAATAGTTATGCCGCTTTCGATGTGAGATGCTCTCATGCTGAGGGGCACAGAAATTTTTCAGCCCTCCCTTGACCCCCATTGATTTTTCCACCTCTCCTTAACCTCACCCCGTTATTTCTAATATTCATGATGTTTTCTTATAGATAAACTGCGTTACACAAGCTTTTCCAGTATGATAAATCCCTTCAACGACCTCACGCTCTAGCTCTGTCTTATGCAAAATTTGCTCATTCTCGAATGCCTCGTTGAGCTCATCTAGCGTAATGAGCAACTCAACTTCTTTTGGTCCGCCTGTTTTATAGGCTAACTGACGGGGGTGATAGGCCTCCATAATCAACACACCATCTTGCTTTAACGCCGCTTGAATTCTCTCAAAGGCTAATTTTCTAGCGCGGGCATCATGTGCAATAAAGCCAAATATGGAAATAACCGCATCCCATTCATTCTCTCCAAAATCAAAATGCCCCACATCAGAAGTTACATAATCAATAGAAACATTATTATCAGCCGCCAGCGCCAGAGCTTTCTTCTTCCCCTCAGGCGAGATATCGACGGCAGAAACAGTAAAACCATTCTTGGCCAGGAACACCCCATTACGCCCCTCCCCCTCCGCGATACAAAGCACCCGCCCTTTTGCCGGGATATGCCTCACTGCATTTACTAAGAAATTATTTGGCTCCGTACCATAAGCATAATCAGAAGCCCCAAACCGTTCGTCCCAAAAATCACGCGTCATCATTGACCGACCTTTCTCTTAAAATTTTTATTTCTTGCGCGAAAAATAGAGCTTCCCCTATCGATTCAATTCTTTGCATTCCGCCCAATTAAAGATATGATACAGGCTCAAGTTAACTTGAGGTCAAGAAGAAAAATGATCGATATTACCGAAGTTACCAAACATTCCGGTTTACCTGCATCCACATTGCGCTATTACGAAGAAAAGGGATTGATCCAATCTATTGGACGACGTGGACTGCGGCGGCTTTTTGACCGCACTATCCTTGACCGCCTTTCCTTGATCTCTTTAGGACAGAATGCCGGATTTTCACTGGAAGAAATTGCCGCCATGTACCCCCCCTGTGGCAAGCTGAAAATTGATAAAGCCCAACTGTCCACCAAAGCGGATGAAATAGACCAAACCATTCAGCGGCTTATTGCCATGCGGGACGGATTACGGCATGCGGCCAAATGCCCCGCCCCAAGCCACATGGAATGCCCCACATTTCAGCGGATTGTGAAGATTACACAAAAAAGAAATATTCGAGGACATAAGCAAAAGAAAAAACAATCTTTTTAAAAGCCATAATATTTACGCAGAGGCTCCATATACTGCGCTGACATGAATAATGATGGTCAGCATCAGCATAACAACCAATCCCATATGCAATACATGCCAGATCGGGAACAGACGGCCATAAAAACGGCATCTCACGAGCATTCTGGCCTGTTGCAGGAAGTCACGGGCCTCACGAACGATCAGTGCAACCCTTGTTGTCATTTCCTGCGGAGAACAATCAGCCGTCTCCACCCTTTTGCACAAGTCGCGCCGGACAGCTTTCCTGATTTTGGATATGATTAAACCTGTCCGAATACCCAAGGTTAATATTTTTAACCCACTATGGGTCAAGCCCTTGTCAAAGGCCATAATATGATGACTGAATTCAAAAATTTCTGCTTTTACCTCTGCCCCAAGATGTAACAGCTCTTCTATTTCCTGCTGCTTGTGATGCAGCCTCTCCTCCATCTGGCTCAAGTCTGCTTCCGGTCCTTATAATCCATCATGAGTTCTCATATAAAGATAATGACCGACCACGCCGCTCACAATCACAATCACCATAGTCAACAGCGCTATCGTGCTTTTCACAGGCCCCAAGCTGAAATTGGCATGAAACAGAATGACAACAGGCCCTAAAACCCCGCATAGCATATGAAACCCGAACCATATCTTCACATCACCGAGCCGCTTCATCATGGGAACACGTTTGCGTAAGGGGTAGAGAAAAAGGGCGCATATCATACAAGTTCCCACGACTCCAAGGGCATATCCAGCCCCCTCACCCGCGCTGAAATACGCTTTTTCCCGAAAATAAAAGCCTATAAAAACAACAGCTAAGACCACCACCCCGCACATATACGGCAATATTCGCCAAAGAAGTAATGTCATTGGAAAAGGCATTACTACCTTTATCTTTTTACCAAACAGCTTTGGGCCTTTCGATTGTTGCGCCTCCTGCCGTCGTATTTTCTCCGTCAACAGAGCATCCTTGGCGGCCCATTGCACTATTTTACTTCTTTTCAACACCTCATAATCAGCAGAAGATGTTGATGTCGGTTTTTCTGCCATCTTTCCACCTTTCTGAAAACATACCTCAATCTATAGCACAGCCTTAAACGCTGTCCTTATTTACAGATAACCACCATTAGGAAATAAACCCTTATTATTATGTAAAATGGTATGGAATAATGAGAGAGGTGGTCCCAGAAAATAGGACAG
>JAESRB010000068.1 GCA_016764855.1 Emcibacter sp. | reverse complement strand
TTACTTCTGATTTTCAGATAGCGCAAGGCCACCATCCATTCATGCGCCCTAAACATATGTTATGCCCCTAGTTTGCGGATTGCATCTTCCAGAGACATTTCCTCTCTGTCTCCTGTCGCCCGACATTTCAATTCAACCACACTATTTTTCAAACCGCGCGGCCCGACAATCAATTGCCACGGCAGCCCCGCCAAGTCCATGTCAGCAAATTTGCCCCCAGCGCCCATATCCCGGTCATCATACAACACCTCGACGCCTGCATTGTTCAATTGCAGATAAATATCGTCACAGGTCGCCGTACAGGCTGCGTCCTTAACCCGCAGATTAATAAGACCAACCTTGTAAGGTGCCACAGAACTTGGCCAAATGATCCCATTCTCATCATGATTTGCCTCAATCAAGGCTGCGACCAGCCGGGAAACGCCGATACCATAGGATCCCATTTCAACAGGAATGAGAGAACCATCGGGACCAGCCACTTTGGCATTCATGCTTTCTGAATATTTAGTACCGAAAAAGAAGATATGCCCAACTTCGATCCCTTTTGCCGTACGCAAATTCGCAGGATCAACCGGACAATTTTCCGGATCATGCTTCTCTTCTTCCATGGCATAGAGACTTTGCAGCTTCTCAATCGTCTCTGGTGAGATATCTCCTGTCAGGCTAGCCAACTCAAAAGTTTCAATTTCTTTGTCATAATAAAGCGTACTTTCGCCCGTTTCTGCTAAAATCTGAAATTCATGACTAAGGTCACCGCCTATGGCGCCGGTATCGGCCCGAACAGGAATAGCCACCAACCCTAACCGTGCAAAGGTGCGTAAATATGCCACATACATCTTGTTATAGGAAACGCGCCCAGCCTCTGCATCAATATCAAAGCTGTAATTATCCTTCATCAGGAATTCACGTCCCCGCATGATTCCAAAGCGCGGACGAACTTCATCCCGGAATTTCCATTGAATATGATAGAGCATCTTCGGCAGGTCTTTATAAGACTTGATATCGCCGCGAAATAAATCAGTGACCATTTCTTCATTGGTTGGACCATAGAGCATTTCCCGGCCATGACGGTCCGTAATGCGCAGCATTTCTTTGCCGTAGGCTTCATAACGGCCACTTTCCTGCCATAGATCCGCTGACTGGATGGTGGGCATCAAAATTTCCAGCGCCCCGGCCCTGTCCTGTTCTTCACGGACGATCTGCTCAATCTTACGCAACACCCGAAGCCCCATCGGCAACCAGATATATATACCCGCGCTGGTTTGCCGGATCAATCCGGCCCGAAGCATCAACCTATGAGAGGTAACCTGAGCTTCCGCAGGGTTTTCTTTAAGAGTGGGCATGAATGAAGTCGAAAGACGCATAGTAATTACCTTACTTAAACTAAATAATCTTTTTATTTATAGATTTGTATTTATAGACATGTCAGCCCATTTTTACCAGATCGTTTACGGTAGATTTATGCTTTTCTGACAAAACTCACTCAGCTCCATTTTATGCTGCGCTGCAAGATCTTTGCCATCAAGCGTAACCTTTCCGTTCTTGATCTCTATTCTGCCTAGATTTATCTTACCCTCAAGCCCCGGATGGTCCTGAAACTGGTTTTGGGAATTTACCGTGGCCCTACTTTCCTTTGCCACATCAAGAATCAGCAAGAAAGAAATTCCGGTCTTCAATCCAAAATCCGGTCCAGACGACACATTTGCGGGCATTACCGCTTTGCCGCGCACATCCACACCACCCTTATAAGTGACATCGTCATTTGGAATATGCGCTGTTAAGATGCGACAATTTTCGACGGTTACATAGGCTTTCGTTTCTGCCGAAGCACTTGAAAATATTAAGATATTATTAAGAATAACTGTTGCAAAAATACATCGCCACATAAGTTTTCCTCCCCTTCCCCTTTTAATCACTATGATTATTAACAGTCTCACATGTGTGTGTTTTATGCAACAGGTAATGGAAAACTAGGTAAAATACGATATTAGTTAATGACAGTGTGAAAATGCTCCACTATGTTCTCTTTCGAACGTGAGGCCCAAGTCTAGGGAGGGAAATACCTACACCACGTCGCAATAAATAAAAATTAAAAAATATACCGACAACAAAAATAATAAAAAAAAGCAAGACTGAAAGGTCTTGCTTTTTTACTATGTTCGCTTCTTATATTTACGCCGTCAATCTTTCCACCAACACATCAAAACCAGCCTTCTTTGCAAAATCACCTGCTGCTCGATTATCATCGGACTTAACAGTGCGGTCAGCCCCATATTCCAATAACATATCAATCACAGGGGCATTCCCCAGGCTTGCTGCAATCATCAATGGCGTATAGCCGCCGGCCTGTATTACATTAGGTTTTGCCCCCGCTTTTAGCAACAGAGAAACAAGAGCCCCATGCCCCGCAGCACAAGCACTGTGAAGAGGCCTCAGGTCCGACATATTCTCTGCGTAGATATTAACATCCCCGCCCTTTTCAACCAATAAAGCCGCACTATCCAGAGAACCAAAAAAACACGCCAAATGCAATGCGGAAAAACCATCGCCACTCAACTTATCAATATCCGTTTCATGGGTTAAAATAACCGCCAGTTTATCGTTCATATTCAACGCACTAAGATCAAACATATCCAGGTCCGGATCATGCTCCAAAAGAGCTTTAGTCAAATCATATTTCGCAAGATAGAGCGTAAATAAAATAGCAGATACACCGTCCGAACTGCGACTTGAGGCCAGCGAACCATCCTTATCCAAAATAGCACGAAGCTGCCCCTCATCAGCCACATCAATGGCCTTAAATAAATCATCACGTGACATATGATGTCCTTGTCCTAATATTGATATTTTACCATACCCTGACGGGCAAGTTCATCGGCCTTTTCATTTCCGGGATCACCGTTATGGCCTTTTACCCATTTCCAGGTAATATTATGGCTTTCAACTTCGGTATCCAAAGCCTGCCATAGCTCTACATTTTTAACCGGCTTACGATTTGCAGTACGCCAACCATTCTTTTTCCAATTGTGAATCCATTTGGTAATACCGTCCTTAACATAGACGCTATCCGTAAAAAGGGTCACATGACAAGGCCCCTTCAGGCTTTTCAAACCTTCAATTGCGGCGGTTAATTCCATCTGATTATTCGTGGTTTCCGCCTTACCGCCGATCAATTCCTTATCATGACCGCCCGAAACCAACCATGCTCCCCAACCCCCTGGCCCCGGGTTCCCGGAACAGGCCCCATCCGTGTAGATTACAACTTCTTTCATATACCCAACCCATATTCTGACGGACTTTTAACAGCCCGGTGAAACTTCAACTTATTTATATATTCCGACGGATCTTTAACCTTGACCAGCGCGCCTTCAACCTGATTAAGCCAATCATACAGACGGGACAATAAGAAACGAAAGGAAGCCCCGCGACACAAAATCGACATGGCCGACATTTCAGCATCCGATAAAGGCCGCTCCTTCACATAGCCCCGAAGCATCCGACTTGCCTTGGTAATATTAAAGGCACCATCAGCCTCAAAACACCACGCATTCATGGAGATTGCCACGTCATAAGCTAATATGTCATTACAGGCAAAATAATAATCAATTAACCCCGACAGCTCATCGCCCATAAAAAACACATTATCCGGAAATAAATCTGCATGAATAACGCCCGTGGGCAGATCAGATGGCCAATGGGATTTCAAAAAGTCCATCTCATCATGCAGCAAGTCTTTCAGCCCGACTGCCACCTCATCGGCACGATCCTCGCATTGCAGAACCAAATCCTGCCACCCGGCCACAGACAAGGCATTCCCCCGGCTAAGACCAAAGTCAGAGGCCGCCTTATGCATTTTGGCCATTTCCCGACCCAACTGATAACAATGGTTCGCCATAGGACGATTGACAGACAGGCCATTCAGAAAACTGATCAAGGCCGCTGGACGACCACATAATGTCTTCAGAATAATCCCGTCCCGGTCCCGTACCGGCGCGGCCGTATTGCAGCCTTTTTTTACCAAATGATCCATCAGGCCCAAAAAGAACGGCAAATCATCTGGATTAACCCGCTTCTCATAAAGGGTCAGAATATAAGATGCTTTTGTGGTTTGAAGAATATAATTGGTATTCTCAACCCCCTCGGCAATACCTTTAAGGGAGATAATTTCTCCTTCATTATAATTCTTTAGAAATTCAGTAATTTCTTCTGCTGTGACATGCGTATAAACAGCCATTTTTAATCCTCTTTTAACAGGATGGCCGGTAATTTGAACTGGACGTTTTCTTCGACCGTCATAACAGACTCTAGATTAACATTATAACGTCCGCGAAACGCTTCAATCACTTCCTCTACCAAAACTTCCGGTGCAGAAGCCCCCGCAGAGATCCCCACATTTTCAACCCCCGAAAGCCAAGCCCAATCGATATCTACTGCCCGTTGAATCAGCATGGATTTACATCCCTCCCGATTGGCAACCTCCACCAAACGACGAGAATTTGAGCTATTAGGCGCCCCGATAACCAATACAACTTCGGCCTTTTCCGCCAGAGCCTTTACCGCCCCTTGCCGATTAGTGGTCGCGTAGCATATATCCTCTTTCTTTGGGTCCCGGATATGAGGAAATTTGACTTTCAACGCCGCAATAATATCTGCGGTGTCATCCAGCGACAAAGTGGTTTGCGTGATATAGGCCACATTCGCAGACTTATCCAATGTCAATTTCTCAACATCCTGCGGCGTCTCGACAAGCGTGATTCTACCCTCGCCAACCTGCCCCATGGTTCCCACAACCTCTGCATGCCCCTCATGACCGATCATAATAATCTCGGCCCCTGATTTCTCATGACGTTCCGCTTCCCTGTGAACCTTACTCACCAATGGACAGGTCGCATCCACGTACAACATCTTGCGGCGGCGCGCCTCTTCCGGTACGGATTTAGGCACCCCATGAGCAGAAAAAACAACCGGCATGTCATCCGGCACTTCATCAAGTTCATCAACAAAGATAGCCCCGCGACGGCGAAGTCCCTCCACCACAAATTTATTATGGACAATTTCATGGCGCACATATACGGGTGCGCCATATTTCACCAAGGCCATCTCAACAATTTGTATAGCCCGATCAACCCCGGCACAAAATCCCCTTGGGCTGGCAATATAAACATTCATATTCATCATTATCGATTTATCGTCCGTCACCAAAGTCACCCATACAGGTGACACATAAAACATAAGCATGGCCCGGATCATTCAATTGAGAAAAAAGTGACAACCGGTCCAAGATCATACCTGCTAGAATATCCTGCGGGCTGCTTGTTTTTGTCATGAACATCTGCCCAAGTCCAGCATGACGCTCCATAAAGTCAGATATTAATTTTACATCCCACGGAATAGGGTCTTCCCAGAAAACAAGCTCATATGTTTTTACTCCGGTCCGAGCTACAACAGATGCCACGGCATCCTCAAATGTACCCAACTTATCCACCAGACCAACTTCAAGAGCCTGATTACCGCTCCAAACGCGGCCCTGTGCGATCTTGTCCACCTGCTCCACGGTCATATGACGCCCCTCGGCCACAATGTTTAAAAACCGATTATAACCGCTTTCAATATTATTTTGAATAATAGCCTTTACATTTTCCGGCAACGGCTTCCCGACACCCGCAATGGAAAGCGGTGTCGTTCCAACACCGTCCGTTGTAATTCCTATTGCGGCCAACGTTCCTTCAAAATTCGGAATAGCTCCGAAAATACCAATAGACCCGGTAATGGTCGTGGGCGCGGCCCATATCTCATCCGCATTGGCAGAAATCCAATATCCGCCTGATGCGGCAAGAGAACCCATGGAGACCACGACCGTTTTGCCAGCCTTTTTCAACTGCAAGACTTCCTGTCGAATGATTTCAGAGGCAAATGCACTACCACCAGGGCTATTCACCCGAAGAAAAACGCCCTTCACATTTTCATTCAGCCGGGCTTCCCGCAAATGCTTGGACACCGTATCCCCACCAGCTGTTCCTTGTGGCTGCTGTCCATCCATAATTACACCATTGGCATAAACCACCGCAATGATATCTTTCTCGGACACTATGTGCTCAGATTTCGCCGTAAGATACGCATGATGTCCAATGACCCTATCCTTCAGGTCATCCGTATTGGTTCCCAATTGCTCCGCAAGATAAATCCGCCATGCTTCCCTTGTTTTCAGCCCATCAACCAATTTATATTTCAACGCCAGTTCAGCCATATCCCCCTTCACAGAGGCAAGGTCCTCAGCCACATTGTCAAAATTAAGAACAAATCCTTGCTGATCTACCGTACGCCCCTCGGCCACGCTTTTCATATATTCCGTCCACAGATCACCCATCAAAGCCAAGCTGGCTTCTTTGGCAGCGGGCGACATATCACTACGAATGAAAGGTTCCATAGCCGATTTATATTTACCAACCCGGAAAAGCTGCACCTCTGCTTTTATCTTATCCAGAAAGTTTTTGTAATACGTTTGATAGGAGCCATAACCATAGAGCAAAACTGAACCATAAGGATTCAGATAAACTTCATCGGCATATGTGGCGATTAGATAAGCCGCCTGACTGAAGTTATTACCATAAATGACGATTTTCTTACCACTTTCCCGAAAACGGGTCATGGCCTGCCCAATATAATGCAATTTAGAAGGTAAGCCACCGGCCATACTTCTGGTATTGACAACCATCATGCTGATTTTGTCATCTTTTGCGGCAAGGTCAATCGCCTTAATCACATCCCGTAGGATTGTCTGGCGCTTTAAACCACCACCGGACACCGCAGCCATGGGCGATTGATTATATATCTTCTGTTCCTGTATCGCCCCATCCAATGACACCACGAGCGCACCCTGTTTGGGAATCGTAATTGTATCCCCTTTAAAGACCGACACCACAATGAATATAACCAGCGCCATGAACAACAAAGTCCCGACAGCAGACTGAAACTTTCGGAAATATTGCCAGAAAATTTTAAGCATCTGCCCAATCGACGAAAATACCTTCTTAAAAAAATTCATGGAATTCCTACTTTCTCACAAGCATCTAATTAATTTTCCGCATTTATCGCAGATAATCCATCTATGATCAATATCTTATACTTTTCTCGTCGTCCCCCCGTTGACTCTGCACCCATTAAGACTATTATAGCGGCCATGCTAACAGACCCTGCGGGAGAGACTGGGCCGATATATATTACAGTATATATTCATTCACTCCCGGCGCCGAAGGAGCAACCGCCCCGGAAACTCTCAGGCACAAAGGACCGCAGGATAATATGGCACTCTGGAAAGAGGATTTTTGCAAATAAAATCCCACCGACGGGGTAAATTGTGCATCGCACGATCAAATCTCTCAGGTAACCATGACAGAGGGGGCACCAACAGCACCGGTTTGCGTGCTATTTGTGCTTGCTTTGGAGAAATACATGAGTGTCGAAAACCCTGAACTTCTAAAAACCCCCTTATTTTCACTGCATGAAGAACTTGGTGCCAAGATGGTTCCTTTTGCTGGTTACGCAATGCCAGTGCAATATCCGCTTGGTGTTCTAGGCGAGCATAATCATACCCGTGCCGCTGCCGGACTTTTTGAGGTCTCCCACATGGGCCAAGTGATTCTTAAAGGTACAGATGTGGACAAATGGCTGGAGAGTCTTATCCCCGGCGACATCATCGACCTCAAGGAAAACCACATCCGCTACAGCATGTTTACCAATGAGCATGGCGGCATTCTGGACGACCTTATGATCACCAAGCGAAAAGATGACCTGTTTCTTGTGGTCAATGCAGCCTGTAAAGCACAGGACATTGCCCATATGCAGAAGCATCTACCCGATAACATCACATTAACCGAACTCACCAACCGAGCGCTGGTAGCTTTACAAGGCCCAAAAGCCGCTGAAGTATTAAGCCGTTTTGCGCCCAATGCGGACAAAATGGACTTTATGTCTTATCAAGAAGTCCAGATTTGCGGCGCAACCTGCTTCATCAGCAGATCCGGCTATACCGGCGAAGACGGCCATGAAATTTCCATTCCCGCAGATAAGGCCGACGAAGTCTGTCGCGCTCTTTTGAATGAAGAAGAGGTCGCGGCCATTGGCCTTGGCGCAAGGGACAGCCTGCGCCTTGAGGCGGGACTTTGTCTTTATGGGCATGACCTTACTCCCGACACCACACCAATAGAGGCCTCCTTGCTCTGGTCGATCAGTAAACGCCGCCGTGCAGAAGGCGGTTTCCCCGGTGACAAAATCATTTTGGAGCAAATCGCCCATAAAAACCATACGAAAAAACGTGTCGGCATTCTGCCCACTGGTCGCGCCCCCGCACGGGAAGGCACCGTCATACTGAATAGTGAAGGTATGGAACTCGGAAAAATCACCAGCGGCGGCTATGGCCCCACTTACGGTGGTCCGGTTGCCATGGGCTATGTAAAAACCGAATTCGCCACCATTGACACGGAAATTTTCCTTGACCTGCGCGGTAAAAAACGCCCCGCTCATGTGGTCAAAACACCGTTTGTTCCCCAACGTTATTACAGAAAAAATTTAAAGTAAGGATGATTAAAAAATGACAACCTATTATTCAGAAGAACATGAATGGGTCACTATCGAAGGCAACAACGGCACCGTAGGCATTACCAATTACGCCCAAAATGCACTCGGCGACATTGTCTTTATCGAAGTCCCTGAAGTCGGCTCCAGCCATGCCAAGGGGGATGAAGTTGCCGTAGTTGAATCCGTTAAAGCTGCCAGTGAAATCTTCGCGCTCATCGGCGGCGAAGTCACAGCTATTAATGAGGCGCTGGAAGAAGACCCCGCACTTGTCAATGCTCAGGCTGAAACAGACGGCTGGTTTTATAAAGTTGCACTTTCCAACGTCCAAGAACTTGAAGGTCTGATGGATGCGGACGGCTATAAAGCCTTTATCGCCACATTAGACTAAGACCTGACTGTGAATTAGCCGAAACAGTTCGTTATCTGAAACAGAAGAATGACCAAAAATAGACGAAAGATTGGAATATCATGCGTTACCTACCGCTAAGCCCATCCGACCGTGCGGAAATGTTGGCAAAAATCGGAGTTGACCATATCGATGACTTGTTCAAAGATGTACCGAAATCAGCCCTACTGAAAGAACCCGTGGATCTGCCACTCCATATGTCGGAAATGCAAGTAGACCGAGACTTTCGTGCACTGGCAGAGAAAAACATCCCCGCCGGTTCCCACCCCTTTTTCTGTAGTGCTGGCGCCTATCGTCATTATGTCCCCAGCACGGTTGACCATATGATTCAGCGCGGCGAATTTTTGACCGCCTACACGCCCTACCAACCGGAAATTTCCCAAGGTACACTGCAAACCCTGTTCGAATTTCAAACACAGGTGGCCCAGATCACAGGTATGGATGTTGCCAATGCCTCCATGTATGACGGTTCTACGGCTTGCGGCGAAGCGGTTCTTATGGCACGGCGGGCAACTCGCAAGAAAAAGGCCATCCTATCGGGCAGTTTGCATCCCCAATATATAGACGTCGTTAAAACCGCGACCAAATATACTGATGATGTTACCGTGATCAATCCGGTCGAAACCTATTTTGTCGATGATCTAATCGCCCAGATCGATGACGAGACAAGTTGTGTTGTGGTACAGAACCCTGATTTCTTTGGTAATCTACAAGATTTCACAGCCCTTGCCGAAGCTCTTCATGCGCGGAAAGCATTACTGGTCGTTGTCGTGACCGAAGTTGTCTCCTTGGGTGCTGTACGTTCCCCCGGTTCCATGGGCGCCGATATCGTTGTCGGTGAAGGACAAAGTATCGGTAATGGTCTGAACTTTGGCGGTCCTTATGTGGGACTGCTGGCCACGCGCCAGAAATATGTCCGCACTATGCCGGGCCGTGTCTGTGGAGAAACCGTAGATGCGGACGGCAAACGCGGTTATGTCCTAACTCTGTCCACGCGGGAACAACATATCCGCCGGGAAAAAGCCACCAGCAATATCTGCACCAATGCGGGATTATGCACATTGGCCTTTACTATTCACATGACATTACTGGGCGAAAAAGGCTTTCGCCATCTGGCCCGCCTAAATCATTCCAAGGCTGTCAAGCTCGCAGACAAACTTTCCTGCGTTGACGGCATACAAGTCTTGAACGACAGTTTCTTTAATGAATTCACCATCTCTCTACCTCTCAATGCGGCAAAAGTCATTGAAAGTCTGGCCGATGTAGAGATTCTCGGCGGCGTGCCCCTGTCCCGTCTTTATCCAAATAATGAAAAACTCAGCAATCAAATGCTAGTCGCGGTCACAGAGACTGTAACCGAAGATGATATGGACAGATTGGTGACGGAACTGAAGGAGCTGATAAATGCTAAATAAACAAGGACGGCAAACAGACATCGCCACCGCATCCCGACTGTCTGCTGGAGCCACCACCACTCATAGCGGTAACAAAGGGCTTGAGCAGGATGAATTGCTGATTTATGAAATTGGCGACACCCAACGTTGCGGTGTTGATCTGGAAGAGGTCGGAGAATTTGAAGATCGCCTAGGCGGCATCACCCGTGACAATGAGATTGGTCTGGCCGGTCTCTCTGAACCGGAAACTATGCGCCATTACACCCGTCTGAGCCGGAAAAATTACGCCATTGATATGGGGCTGTATCCCCTTGGCTCCTGTACGATGAAACATAACCCGCGCCTAAATGAGAAAGTTGCCCGCCTGCCCGGCCTTTCTGATATTCATCCGCTGCAACCCATCTCTACGGTACAGGGTGCGCTGGAAGTTATGGACATGCTGGCCCATTGGTTAAAAACATTGACCGGCATGCCTGCCGTTGCCATGTCGCCCAAGGCCGGTGCTCACGGGGAACTTTGCGGCCTGATGGCCATTCGGTCTGCTTTGGACAAGCGCGGTGAAAATCGCTCGATCGTTTTAGCCCCGGAATCTGCCCATGGTACTAACCCGGCTACGGCCACGCTTTGTGGCTATAAAGTCAAAAGCATCCCGGCCACAGAAGACGGCCGCGTTGATCTGGTTGCCCTTAAAGCGGCTCTTGGACCGGATGTGGCGGCCATTATGCTGACCAACCCCAATACTTGCGGTTTGTTTGAGCGCGATGTCATTGAGATTGCCGATGCGGTTCATGAGGCCGGTGGTTATTTCTATTGCGACGGCGCCAATTTCAACGCCATCGTCGGCAAGGTCCGCCCCGGTGATTTAGGCGTTGATGCCATGCATATCAATCTGCATAAAACCTTTTCCACCCCCCACGGCGGCGGCGGCCCCGGTGCGGGCCCCGTTGTTCTATCAGAGGCTCTGGCCCCCTTTGCCCCCGTACCTTATGTTATACATGGCGAAGAAGGATTTGAGTTAGTTGAGCATATTGCAGAAGATTCCGATAGCTTTGGCCGGATGACCGCTTTTCATGGGCAGATGGGCATGAATATCCGCGCCTTAGCCTTCATGATGTCCCACGGTGCAGACGGCCTTGCCCGCGTGGCCGAGGACAGCGTACTCAACGCCAATTACATCATGGCGTCCTTGGAAGATGTCATGACCGTCAGCTACCCCGGACCCTGTATGCATGAATGTCTTTTTGATGACCGGTTTCTTGCTGGCACGGGCGTAGCCACTCTTGATTTTGCAAAAGCCATGATTGATGAGGGCTATCACCCCATGACCATGTATTTCCCCTTGGTTGTGCAGGGCGCCATGCTGATCGAACCCACGGAAAGCGAAAGCAAACAATCCCTTGATCAGTTTATCGGCTCCTTGCGTCATCTGGTAGCAGAGGCCAAAGCAGGAAACAAAGACCTGTTCAGCGGCGCGCCCTATTTCGCCCCCCTCAGGCGATTAGATGAGACTTTGGCGGCACGCAAACCTGTGTTACGGTGGCGCAAATCGGAATAAAGGAGGATTTATGCATAAGTTATTGAGAATTACCGGGGCAACCTTGTTCTTTGCCCTTGTCGTTTTTGCTGGCGTTGTTGTCTTTAATCATGAGCAGGCAAGTCGGCTGTATGGCACAATGACATTGTTCCAAAAAGAAAACATCCTGCATAATTTCTCCCATATGGATGAGATATTTCTGAGTAAACCCATTAAACGAGACGGTCCCGTATTTAATTTCGGACAAGCCCCCCATGACTTGCCTGAGAACTTCATCTATCGTGGTGAGACCGTTTCCACCGATGAGTTCCTGCAACGCAGGGCAACCACCGCCCTGTTGGTGATCAAGGATGATGATATCAATTATGAGAAATATTATCAGGGCACAACGGGGCAAGACCTGCGTATTTCATGGTCTATGGCTAAATCTTTTACCGTGACGTTATTTGGTATCGCGGTGGAGAAAGGCCTGATTGATATTAACGCGCCAGTGGAAAAATATCTGCCGGAAATGAAAGGCAGCGGCTATGAGGGTGTTCCCGTCCGTGATGTCCTGCAAATGTCATCCGGTGTTCTTTGGAACGAGGATTATGCGGATTTTTATTCCGACATAAACCGCATGGGACGTATTTTGGCCATTGGCGGTTCTTTGGATGATTTTACCACCACCCTAACGCGGGAAACAAAATCTGGTCAAAAATTCCACTATGTCTCCATGGACACCCATATCATCAGCATGATCGCCCGCAGAGTGACGGGCAAAAGCCTGATTGCCCAAGTAGAGGAGCATATTTGGTCCAAAATAGGTATGGAGGCCGATGCCTACTGGATCACGGATTCCAATGATGCTGAATTTGCCTTGGGTGGTTTGAATGTACGGACTCGCGATTTTGCCCGTTTTGGTCGGCTCTATCTTAATCAAGGTAACTGGAACGGGGAACAGATTGTTCCTAAATCCTGGATCACCGCCGCCACCAGCGCCGCCTCTGCCCATAATACACCGGGACCGGATAAATTCGGCTATGGCTATCAATGGTGGTTAGCCCCCGATGCACGCCCCGGTGAATTTTTCGCGGTTGGCGTTTACGGTCAGTTTATCTATATCAATCAGCCAGAAAACATCATCATTGTGAAAAACGCTACCGATCTAGATTTCATGAACTCCCTGAATTCCAAACATGAAACCATAACATTTTTCCGGGCCATTACCGATAAATTACACAATACAGTACAACGGGACAGAAGGTCATAGCCATATCAGAACCGCCCCCTCCTTGTCCTTGACATCCGTCAGACGACCACCCACAAGTGGAAATAAGCATTGTCATTTGCCGCGTAGAGGTTATGTCTCTGACTTAGCCTCCTTGCTCTACTCCAAACGATCACAACATCATTAAAATACTGAAATTAAACAATAAAAATTAATTATTTAAACCCCATTGATCCCATTAATTTACTCTACACCCAATTTATGATGATGTTTCGCGGATTTCATGCCACTGCGCATAGGATATGAACTTGCGGGTTTGAAGTTCCAGCCGTTGATCGAATTTAGCTTGATGGTTTTCGAGGAAGGCTCTGATCTCGATTGTCTGGGGATGGAAGGCGCCGTCTGGTGTTGTGATGGGTTTGGATGAGTCGGCAGAGTCATAAAAAACGTCCCTTAAAAGGCCATCGGCATCAACCAGAATATCTTTGTAAAGATCAGCGGCCTCCATTTGATTGTTGATCCTAAAATCATAATCAGCCATCGTATATTCAATGTCCTCGCCTGCTTTTGCACCTTCTTCCATCATTTCCAGACGATTCGGGAAATTTATGATGGTTGGGTTTCCAAAATAGACCTGCTTCAAAGCCGGATTTGACAGGTCGATTGTATCATGAATGATCCGCGATGGCGATGAGGTAGTCGTACTTACATGAGTGTAAGATTTTCCTTGAAGAGCATGATAGATGGTCGTTGCTGTCGCGCTGATGCTATTAATGGACATTCTCTGAACTCCCTTGACTGCTTTAACAGCTCGTAGGTGGTACCTCTGAAGTGTATTAAATAACAAAAAGCAAGAACCATGCCGTAATTAAAATACTTTATATTCATGCAGTTAGACTTATTTTATTATCGTCTATAGCTGATAATGGGAATATTTTACTCGGCAAAACATGCTTACTTAAGAATGCAAAAATTATTTAACTTACCATTACATAGAAGAATAAATAACATTAATAATTGTTATCAATCTGGCATTTTCTGTTTTTCTTAGGGAGGAGATACAGGGAACAATCCACCGCACAAGCAGGCCCTTTCTGGACCAATTGATAACATCCTAGAGCATCCACCATTGCTTGACGGCGATCTGACCGTTACTTCTCCGCATCAGCCTCAACCTGCCGGGTAATGGCTTCGATACGTTTTAGGGTATGTTCAAGTGTCGTTGCCATTTGGGCAGCTTGATTCTGTTCGCCCTTCATGGCCATTGGCTTACCGTCGCGGGCTTCGTCCAGCTCATCGGCAAGCAGGATCGCGGTCATTAACAACAGTCGAATATCGGAAACGGAGCCCATCGCCTTTGCGATTTGACCGGCCTTGCCATTGACATAATCGGCAAGTTTTGTCAGCCGCTCCCCCTCGCCGTCCTGACACGCGAGGTGATAATCTTGTTTGTTAAATTTGACGATGACATTAGCCATATTTTTTCCATTTTTGGTTAGCCTACCGCTTACGCTGCATGAGGCTTTTTAGTTTGGTCTACCGCTTACGCTACTTGAGATTTTCTTAGTTTGGCCTACCATTTCGTTACTTGCGGCTTTGTTATTTAGCCTACCGCTTCGCTACTTGAGGCTTTGTTATTTAGCCTACCGCTTCGCTACTTAAGGCTTTGTTATTTAGCCTACCGCTTCGCTACTTAAGGCCGGAGTAGCAAAAGATCAATGCAAGCTTTTTTGGGCAATGATTTGATCAAGGTCCTTCAAGGTTGCTGTCAACTCTTTCTCTGCCGAGTCGTTTGCATTTTCCAGCCGTCGACACTTAACTTCCAATGCCTCATAGCTATTTTTCAACGCGATACAGTGTTTTTTCATCTTCTCCTGATCCCGAGACAATTGTTGGTTTTTTGCCTCAAGCTGTTCAATATAGAGCGCCTGTTCGCTCATGCCCGCCTGTTCCTGCGTTTCATTGTTAAGCACAGCCCGCTCCAGACGCGTCAAGGCCTCTTCCAGTGCGGCCTCAGCCTGATCCGCATTCATTACTTTCTGGGTATTTGCCATGTTATTCCTGCTCATTGAATTTATTAAACAACAGCTTTCGATTTGCCGAAGACGTAACGCACATTGTTACAAAAAAAAACAGCTTTTTGAAGCCAAAAAATTAAAAACAATTCAGAAGTCTTGGATTTCACATAAAATCATACAAGCAGGTTGACGAAAGCCTACCAAACGTTCATTGTGCCGCCATTAACTGGACCGTTAAACTGGATAAGTTAACAGGGTAATTTTTTCATCAATTTTATATAGCCGGTAAGAGTAATCATGACAATTTCATTTTCCCATATGGCCAACGCGATCCGCGCATTGTCCATGGATGCCGTACAGGCCGCAAATTCAGGACACCCGGGTATGCCCATGGGGATGGCCGATGTAGCAACCGTTTTATTCACCAAACATTTAAAATATGATCCCGCCTGGCCGGAATGGCCTAACCGGGATAGATTTATATTGTCTGCGGGCCACGGCTCCATGTTGCTTTACTCCCTGCTTTATCTGACCGGATATGAAAGCCCAACCATTGAGGACATCAAAAATTTCCGGCAATTGCACCACCCCTGCGCCGGACATCCAGAATATGCCGAAATTGCTGGCGTCGAGATGACTACTGGGCCGCTGGGACAAGGATTAGCCTCATCCGTTGGTTTTGCCTTGGCCGAACGCCTGTCCAATGCCCGCATGGGCGACGTTGTCGATCATCACACCTATGTCATTTGTGGCGATGGATGTTTGATGGAAGGTATCAGCCACGAAGCCATATCAATGGCCGGACATTTAAAACTGGGCAAAATGATCGTACTTTGGGACGATAACGAAATTTGTATTGATGGCAGCACCAGCGCCACCGTATCCGATGACCAGATCGCCCGTTTTTCTGCCTCTGGTTGGCATGTACAGGCCATCAACGGCCATGATGCCGAAGAAATTGATGCCGCAATCGAAGCCGCGAAACAAGACGATCGCCCCTCCATGATTGCCTGCCGCACCACCATTGGTTACGGTGCCCCGACAAAACAGGGAACCGCTGGCGTACATGGCGCACCACTGGGAGCCGACGAAATCGCCGCCGCACGCCTGATGCTCGACTGGCCCCACGCGCCTTTCCATATTCCAGCAGATATTCTGGAGGCTTGGGCTCAAGCTGGCAAACGGTCACAGGATTTGGCGGAAAAATGGAAAATAGCTTTTGATGGTCTGGATGATGCGGTCAAGACCGATTTCAACCGTCGTCTGAACAAACAGCTTCCCGAAAACCTTGCAGAGGCCATCAACAACCTCAAAAAAGGTCTGGTGGATAATCCGGTAAAGGTTGCCACCCGCAAAGCCTCCCTCATGGCTCTGGAAGTGATTAATCCCATTCTACAGGAAACCATTGGTGGTTCTGCGGATCTCACCGGATCGAACCTGACCAAAACTGCGGATCAAGCCCCCATCACCGGACAGGATTTCTCTGGCCGTTATATGTATTATGGTGTTCGGGAATTTGGTATGTCTGCGGTCATGAACGGCCTTGCCCTGCACGGAGAATATATTCCTTACGGCGGTACTTTCATGGTCTTTACCGATTATTGTCGGTCTGCCATTCGTTTGAGTGCCCTCATGGAACAACGCGTCATCTATGTCATGACCCATGACAGCATCGGCCTCGGCGAAGATGGTCCAACTCATCAACCGGTTGAACATCTGATGAGCCTGCGTGCTATGCCAAATGTAGCGGTCTATCGTCCTGCGGATGCTGTGGAAACAGCCGAAGCATGGTTGGCCGCCTTACAAGATACTAAACGCCCAAGCATTTTGGCCCTAAGCCGTCAAGGACTAGTGCCTGTCAGACTGACACATACCAGCGAAAATCTGGTCGCAAAAGGCGGTTATGAATTACGGGCCGCAGAAGGTACAGCGGTCGTCACTATCATCGCGACCGGCTCAGAAGTTGAAATTGCGGTTTCCGCCCGTGAGACATTGCAGGCAGAAGGTATTCCGACCCGTGTTGTCTCCATGCCTTGTACCGATGTCTTTGATGACCAGACAGAAGCCTATAAAACTGAAGTTTTAGGAAACACTGATATTAATGTCTCTATCGAGGCTGGCGTAAAATTTGGCTGGGAACGTTATGTAGGACGTGATGGCATCATCATCGGCATGGATAGCTTTGGCGCATCCGCACCGGCGAATGAATTATATGAACATTTTGGCATTACGGCAGAGGCTATCGTCACCGCCGTAAAAAACAGGCTATAAAGGAGGAGCGAGCCACACGAGCGGGTGGGGAACTCAAGTAACGAGCCCGCAAGTAATAGCTCCCTCCACCAATAGTAAACCAGTAAAGAATAAAGTTTAAAATTTAAGAAAACGGAGAATTTATTAATGACTATTCGTGTAGCAATTAACGGGTTTGGGCGCATTGGCCGTTT
>JAESRB010000067.1 GCA_016764855.1 Emcibacter sp. | reverse complement strand
GTTCCACGGCCCCGCCTGTACGTTTTAAGGTTTCCAAAGGGTAAGCACCCAAGTGAAAAGGTCGATTTTTATAAGAAAAAAAACGCATGATGTGTATCCACAAAAAAGTGAAAATATATTACATCACATTTCTCCAAACTAATATAGTTGAACTTTCAAGTATATTAGAGGTGCTATATGGAAACCTTAAGGACGATTTTCCCCATATTCTTACCACTATCCAGATAACGATGAGCATCCGCAGCATCTTTCAGTGCAAAGACTTTGCTCATGACAGGTTTGATTTTACCCTGCTCAATCAGTGGCCAAACCTGAGTTTTTAGGTTTTCTGTGATAGCGGCTTTAAACTCTGCGCCGCGTCCGCGCAAAGTGGAACCGGTAAAGGTCAGGCGTTTGAGCATGATCGGCAGGATATTAGCCTTAACTTTTGGCCCACGTTGAACTGCGATCATGACAATGCGGCCTTCTACGGCCATAACCATGAAGTTGCGTTTCATGTAATCGCCAGCGATCATATCCAATAAGACATTAACCCCTTTGCCGTTGGTGAAGGATTTTACTTCCTCCGCAAAGTCCTGAGTTTTATAATTTATGGATAAATCAGCTCCCAAATCAGTACAGAAATCAACTTTTTCATCGGAACCTGATGTGGTAATGACAGTTGCACCAAAAGCCTTGGCTAATTGTATGGCGGCTGTACCAATGCCGGATGTGCCCCCATGAACCATAAATGTTTCGCCGGGCTTCAGGGCACCACGATCAAAGACATTGGACCAGACTGTAAAGAATGTTTCTGGCAAGCTGGCTGCTTCCTCCATGCTCATTCCCTTTGGTACTGGCAGACAATGAGTCGCAAGAATAGTGCAATATTCTGCATAACCACCACCAGCGACCAGACCACATATTTTGTCGCCAACAGACCAGCCGGATGTATTTTTTCCTATTTCGATAATTTCACCGGATATTTCAAGGCCGGGAATTTCAGAGGCTCCTTTTGGCGGCGGATACATACCCGAACGCTGCATGATGTCGGGGCGGTTGACGCCTGCGGCGGCAACTTTGATAAGTAATTCATCGTCATTGATTCGGGGCACGGGAAGTTGCCGTGGTTTTAAGACATCAGGTGCGCCAAAGCTCGTTATTTCAATGGCTGTCATTAATTTCGTCATAGGACGTCTTTCTTTTTGATTGTCTATTTAGGTATATTATAGAAGATGAATGTGAATAACAAAATACTCAAGAGAATAAAATGACAAATTACGATTTTGATGATGAAATATTTTTTCCGAAAAACGGGCCAATAGCAATTATGAGGATGGAAGACCTATCGGTTCACTCCGTAGAGATTCTGAAAAAACGATTAGAAGTATTGAAAATAGAAATTTTACGTACCGAACAGGCTATTATCCATAAGGGAGATGCCAGAGAATCCGCAGAAAATTTCTTTAAATGAATGGTCTTGAGCGATGAACGGCTCTCTCTTGAAACCTGTGGAGCAATGAGAAATATCAGGTCAGGCCCCGCTTTAAAAAAAGCAGGGCCTTTATTTTTTATATGATAATTGTCTCAGGCAGATTCATTATCGATCATTTTTGTTTTATTTTTGCCTGCTGGTGATGCTTATCTTGCGCGGCTTGAGATGTTCTGGCACTTCCCGCTGTAAGTCAATGGTTAGCAAACCATTTTCCAGTGCGGCACCATTAACACGAATGGTATCGGCTAAACGGAACCGGCGTTCAAAAGAACGCTTGGCAATGCCACGGTGCAGATAACGACTTTCATCTTCGTCTTCTTTATCGTGGGTATTCTTTGCCGCGATGATTAGTACGCCCTCATTAATGGAAATATCCAGATCATCCTCAGAAAAGCCGGCTAACGCAACAGTGATTCTATAGTCATCATTGTTTATTTTTTCGATATTATAAGGCGGATAAGTTGCCTCATTATTACTGAGTGATTTATCAAGAAGGCGGTTAATATGGTCAAATCCAATGGAAGACCGGAGCAGGGGAGTTAAATCCATAGAACGCATAATTTATCCTTTGTTTATAAAGCGATATTTACCTTGTTCCACCATTAGGCTGGAACATTTCTTCGTATTTATCCAGCCCATGTTTGGCGCCGAATATAAAATATAGATAATCGAGGATAATGTTTTTTCAAGACAAGCTCTGAGAAAAAGTAACCGCCTTTTAAGAAATGGGCGATAATATAGGTGTGGGTATCAAACGAGTTTGAATTTATGACACAGCAGAATATTAACGAAAATGGCCTATTGAATTCGCGTTTTCTGGATAAATCATATCGGGAAGCCATGGAACTTACCGAAGACGTGGCCAGTTATCTTGAACAGAAGAATGAAAAACTTAGAGGCTTTAATCTGGAGGTGCCCTCAGAAGTTCATTATGCTAGTGAAAGTATGCGGGTTTCCACCTGTTTAATGCAGGTTATGTCATGGTTTCTGGTTCAAAAGGGCGTTGCGTCCGGTGAAATATCTAAAGAAGAAGCTGGGGCATTAAAGTTTCGCTTGGGGGCGGAGGATATTTGTCTGGCCAAGGTGGATAACCGTTCTGGGAATCTACCGGAAACCTTTGTGACGTTTCTGGAAAAGTCTCAAAATCTTTATCGGCAGGTCGCTCGAATGGATAGAATGGTATATGGGAGCCGGAACAAAGAAAATCCCGTTCACCATCTATTTGAAAAGTTAGAAAACAAAGATATTTTTGAATAGGCCGTCATCATTAAAGGTGAAAGAGACACTATAAAAATAAGTAGGCAGGAATCATAAAAAATGAGGCACCTTTATGAAAAGATGCCTCAGATTTAAAATCGTAATAAATATTATTTGGAAAGTTTGAAACTTGCAAAACGTTTGTTGAACTGTGCAACACGTCCTTTGTCTGCAATTTTCTTAGATCCGCCAGTCCATGCAGGATGGGATTTGGGATCAACTTCCAGATTCATTGTATCACCTTCTTTACCCCAGGTAGAGAAGGTTTGATATGTAGTTCCGTCAGTCATTACCACTTTAATTTCATGGTAGTCTGGGTGAATATTTTGTTTCATCGCTATTTCATCTCCGCGAAAATTTGTTGGGCTTATATACCCAAGTGAGAATACGAAAGCAAGGGGTGTTTGCAGTTTTATTGCATAATATTAAATATTCTGGCCGTTGGCCGTTGTCGCAAGTGCGGATGCCTGCTATAGCCTTTCTCATTAGAATATAAAAAGGGTCAAAAAACACATGCGCATATCCGGGAAATCATTAGCAAGTGGAACAGGCGGAGATGCCGCTCCTCGAAAAAAAGCTGGTGAAATCAAATTGCTAGGGAAGTTTTTATCTCAATATAAGAAGAGTATATTTTGCGCATTGATTGCTTTGGTGATTGCATCAGGGGCGACTTTGATGATTCCTATGGCCTTTCGTCAGATGATTGATGTTGGTTTTTCTGGCGAACAGTCTGCGGTGATTGATGTATATTTTGGTCTTCTAATGGCTGTGGCTTTGGTGTTGGCGATTGCAACCTTTGCCCGGTTTTATTTTGTTTCATGGATAGGCGAACGAGTCGTAACGGATATCAGGCGAGCTGTGTATAGCAATGTTATACGTCTTAGCCCGACGTTTTTTGAAAAAAACCTTACGGGCGACATTGTATCCCGGCTGACGACCGATACGACTATTATACAATCTGTCGTGGGGTCTACGGTATCCATTGCGTTACGTAATATTTTAACACTCATCGGCGGCTTGGCCCTCATGGCGATAACAAGTGCCAAGATGTTGGGGCTTGTGTTGCTGGTTGTGCCTGTTGTGGTTGTGCCAATAATTTTTCTGGGGCGTAAATTACGTAAGCTGTCCACGCTGACACAGGAAAAAATTGCAGCATCAAGTGCAATGGCCAGTGAAACAATTGGCGCGGTACAGGTCATACAGGCTTTCACTCAAGAGCAAAGGGAGTCGACAAAATACGGGGCATTTGTTGAACGGGCCTTTGAGACGTCTATTCGTCGTATTAAGATACGCTCATGGCTTACCGGAATTGTTATCCTGTTGATTTTTGGGGCTATGGATCTTGTCCTGTGGGTTGGGGCTTCTGACGTTATCGCTGGTGGCATGACGGGCGGAGAGTTGGCGTCTTTCATCATGTATGCAGCATTGGTTGCCGGTGCAGTAGGCGCATTGAGCGAGGTTTATGGCGAAATCCAGCGGGCCGCTGGGGCCATTAGCCGATGTGTTGAAATTATAAATATTGATGCGGATATTAAGGCACCGCAAAATCCATCTCCATTGCCTGACCAGCATGAGGGCAGAATAGAATTTGATGGAGTGTCTTTTACTTATCCATCAAGGCCTGACGATAAAGTATTGAACCAGTTCAATCTGTCCGTGAAGCCAGGAGAACATCTTGCCATTGTTGGGCCATCTGGTGCAGGTAAATCAACGGTATTTCAGTTGATTCAGCGTTTCTATGATCCGGCGAGCGGTGAAATCCGTATTGACGGGGTCAACATCAAAGATGCAGACCCAGAAGAAGTACGTAAGCGCCTGGCCATTGTGCCACAGGAAAGCATGGTCTTTGCTACAAGCGTTGAAGAAAACATACGTTACGGCAATCCAGAGGCGACGGATGATATGGTCATGGCAGCGGCCGTCGCGGCCCGGGCTTATGAATTTATTGAAAAGCTTCCTCAGGGAATGCAGACTTATCTGGGGGAGCGGGGAAGCCGTCTTTCCGGTGGTCAGAGACAGAGGGTAGCCATTGCCAGAGCCATTTTGCGGGATGCGCCAATCCTCCTTTTGGATGAGGCCACTTCTTCGCTGGATGCTGAAAGTGAGAAAAAAGTACAGGAAGCATTGGAAAAACTGATGCAAGGACGTACTACGCTTGTTGTCGCGCACAGATTGGCCACCGTGAAGAAGGCTGACAGGATTGTAGTGATGGATAACGGACGTATCGTTAGCATTGGTACTCACGATGAGCTGATTAAGCAAGATGGTATCTATACCCGCCTTGCCAAGCTTCAATTTGGCGAGCAGGCATAAGTCTTTCTGAATAATATTATCTTTTAGATCAGATGTTTAGGGATCCTTTTTAGGGATCCCTATTAAGCTTTTTATTACAGATTTCTCCAGCTATACAGCTGTTCCTATAGAATGGCCTTAGGTTATCTTTGTGTAAGCCGCATTTCAATGCGTCTGTTCCGTTTCAGGGCCTCTGACGTATTGGAATTGTCCAATGGGTGGAATTGTCCAAAGCCAGTTGCTGCGAGCCTTTTGGCAGGGATACCCTCTGCGATCAGGAATTTAACAACCGATAATGCTCGTGCCGTAGAAAGGTCCCAATTAGACGGAAATTGTTTTGTGCGGATCGGGAGAATATCCGTGTGACCGTCAACCCGTAATACCCAATCGATACTTTTTGGGATTGTTGCGGAAATTTCCTTCAAGGCAGTGGCAAGCTTGCGCATCTCGCTTTGTCCTTTTGTTCCAAGAATTGCAGAACCGGAAGAAAAGAGGACTTCTGACTGGAAGACAAAACGGTCGCCGTGAATACGAATGTCCGAGCGGCTGCCCAGTAGCTTTTTAAGCCGTCCGAAAAATTCGGAACGAAATTGGCTTAGTTCCTGAACTTTGGAGGCGAGGGCGGCGTTTAACCGCTGACTCAGGTTTGCAATGGAAACGCGTTGTTCCTTGTCACGTACTTCCGATGCTTCAAGGGCTGCATTAAGAACAGAAAGCTGCTTACGTAAATTGGTTAGCTGATGGTTAAGCAGGTCGACTTTCCGATTGGCGGCATAGGTCAATTCTTTTTCACGGGAGAGGGTGGCTGTTGATTCCCGGTATCGTTTCTCTAGGTCACGAATGATTTGAATCTGTTCATCGCTACTTCTTTTAACGCGTGTGCCGCGGCCTTGCGCATCGGCCAAATCAGATTCAAGTTCCAATATGCGGGCCGTAAGGTCCTCTTTGGAAATATTGGCTTCCTGAAGGTTGGACGAAATACGATTAAATTCGACATTCAGGTCATTGGTGATTTGTTCCTGTATGGACAGACTATCCTGAAGGTCAAAAATCTCGGCCCGAAGCTTGTCCAGTATGTCTTCTTTGCTGGAAAGGGCCTGTCCCAGAAAGAACTGAGCCAGCATGAAGATTGATAATAGAAAGATAATAACCAGCAGCATTGTGCTGAGAGCATCAACAAAACCGGGCCAACTGTTGTCCATCCCGCTTCCGCCAGGACGTCTGCCTGTGCGCAAAATGGGCATCAGTCATCCTTTCTGGCGGTCAGTTTCTTATCTGTGGTAAATAGGGGTTTTTTATTGGTCTTTGGTTTGGGGGTTGGCATATCGTAATCGAGAATATCTTCCTGAGGGGGATTTGCCGTTGGTGCCGGGTTTCTTTCGGGGGCAGGGGATGTAGGCGCCCTATCAACCATGGCTCCCAATGTTCGGGCCAAGAGTTTGAATTCAGATTTTAGCGTATCATTGAACTGATTCTGCCCTTTTACAGTCTCTTCGATAAGATATTTAAACTGTACATCAATATTACGCAGATGCTTGATTTGTATTTTATCGTCCTCTGCCGCCAGCTGTGTAGAAAATAATTCCAGCATTTTTTTCAGGACAGACCGCATTTCTATCTGACTGTCTGATAGAGTAGAAAGCTGTTCAGACAGGTTAAGCATGGCGGTATTAACATCGTTACGTTTATCTTCACTACGGGCAATGACGTTATGGAGGTTTTCCAGACTATCGGCGGATTGCTCCAGTAAGGCACTGACATAGGCAGGAACGGTAGCATCCCCACCTTCGATCGTAAGACTGCTGCCACGGGATAGTGTCGTGACACTGGATAGCCAGTCCTCCAGATCGTTAAAGAAGCGGCATTGGGCCTGTCCCGCCTGTAGATCAATAAAACCAAGTACAACTGAACCGGCAAGACCAAACAGTGAGGAACTAAAGGCTGTTCCCATGCCGCCAAGCGGGGCCGCCAGACCATCTTTCAAATCTTCGAACAGGATAGAAATATCGTTTGAGCCAACGGTTAGGTTGTTAATGGTGTCTTTAATGGAGCCAATCGTACCCAGCAGGCCCCAAAAGGTGCCCAACAATCCTAAAAATATTAATAGTCCGATGAAATAACGGGTAATTTCGCGGCCTTCGTCCATGCGGGCGGCAATGCCATCCAATATGGTGCGCATGGAAAGGGCAGATAATGAAAGTTTCTGATTTTTCTTTCCCATCATCGCAGCCATAGGGGCGATGATCTTGGGCGCGTCACCGGGAATTTCGGATGATTCACTTTTCCTGAATTTTTCGATCCAGTTGACCGCAGGATTCAGCATCGTGACCTGACGTATAGAGATAATAATTCCAATTAAAAGAACACCGCCAATCAAACCATTCAAACCGGGGTTTGTGGCAAAGGCACCTACTAGTCTAGGGTATAAAAAGACACAGAGGATGGCAACAGGTATGAGGAAAAGTGTAATTCTTGTCAGATACTTCTGAGGTCGGGTCATGCAGAACAGGTCCTTAACTATATTATATTTTCCCTAAATCGTCCTGATACTATCAGGGCTCTTGATCAGAGTCTAAGACTTAGTAGGGCAATATTAAGGCGCCGAGGACCTGTCGCAATATAGCTGTGTGTTATCCAGTACGAATTTCTGTTAGGAATTCATCGACTGCGACTTTAAGGATTGAGGCCTGTCCCGATAATTCGGTAGATGCATTTAGAACATCAGAGGCTGCCTCACCATTTTCTTCGGCCAGTTTGCTGACCGTAATGACGTTGGAACCAGCAGTTTCCGTTCCCGTTGCAGCTTCTAGTGAGTTACGGCTGATTTCCTGCATTGCAGCGGCCTGTTGTTCCATGGCTATGGCAATTGCCGCAGATATTTCATCCAATTCACCAATCGTTACTGAAATTTCCTGCACGGCGGATACCGTATGGCTAGTTGTTTCCTGCATTTCGTTAATCTGCTTTCTGATCTCATCTGTTGCAGTAGCGGTTTGGCTGGCAAGGTTTTTGACCTCGGACGCAACAACGGCAAAACCCTTGCCAGCTTCCCCAGCCCGTGCTGCCTCAATAGTGGCATTCAGGGCAAGTAAATTTGTTTGTTCTGCAATGTCGTTTATCAGCATGATGATTTCACTGATTTTATCCGAACTGGTGGCCATATGGTTTACTCGTTCAGAGGCATTGGTGACCGAATTTAAGGCATTTCTGGAAGCGTTGGTAGCATTGGCCACCTGATTTGATATTTCCTGAACTGATGCCGTCATTTCTTCGGCGGCACTGGCAACCAATTGGACATTTTGTCCAGCTTGACTGGTTGCGGCGGCGGCGGATACAGACTCGGTTTTCATTGTAGTTGCAGATTGATTCATGGATTCTGAAGTTGTATTTAACTCTGTAACAGAACTGGATAAGGTTTTCAGAACTCCTCCCACGCGATCTTCAAACCGTTGGGCCATTTCCAAACGGTCCGCGAGACGTTTTTCAGAAGATTCTTTTTCTAATCGTTGCTCTTCTGAAATTTTAATTTTTTCGGCATTTCTTTGCTCTTCAGCGGCTTTCTTATCGCTTTCTTCCTGAGAAATACTGGTTATTTTGGCTTCCTCTTCCAGTCGAACACGTTCAATAGCATTGATTTTAAATACGTGTACGGCACCGGACATTTCGCCAATTTCACTACCATAATCGGTAAAGGGAACGTCAGCCTCAAGATTGCCTTCGGAAAGTTCTGTCATGCTGGTCATAATTTTTGTGAGAGGACTGACAATAGACTGGGAAATCTTTATGGCAAAAAGTGCGATAAATAAAACCAGTACCAGAACGAGTAATAAAATACTCCAAAATTTTTGAGAGGCTTCTGCGGCAAGGGATGATGCGCTTTCTACCAGGTTTGTTGCAATCGTATCTTCAACTTTCTTTAACAGATTGATTTTACCCGTTATTACTGAAAACCATTCTGTTGTACCGTTAGCACCGCTACCGGATAAATCGGTTGGCGACTTCAAAGCATAGGCGCGTAACTCATTGACTCGGTTAACGTCAGGGCCGCGTACTGTATCATTATATATTTTTATTGTTTCATCGGATGCGTAAGCTCTGAAAGTCGTCATAAACGCGTTTTGTTCTGCAATCAATGAAATAAACCGTTGAAAAACACTGTCTTTAAAGGTTCCAGTTGCAAAACTTCCGGCACCCATGGCTCTTTCCAGTCCAGCTCTTTCCTTTGTTTCAAGCATAGCGATGTACGTCGTTGTCATTTGCAGAAGATGAGCATCGCTGGTTAAGTTTGTGGCTTCTTTGATAATGTCTAATAGCTCTGAAATAGTATTGGTATAATATTTCGCCATGTCAGAAACGGACGCTGACATATTTTGAACTCTATTTCTTTCTGTGGAAATATTATTGAGTTGAGATAGGGCTGTTTGAATTTTTATGACCAGTTCTCGGCTATATTCTTCTTCTGGAAAGATATCCAGTTCAGCTTCAAACCTTTGAATAATTTTATCAGTGGATATTTTTTGGAGGTTCAGGGAGTGGTTAAACTGAGAGGCACCCTTGGAGCTTATAAAGCCGGCCGAGGTGCCGCGTTCTTTTTGTAACTCATGGATGACATTGCTTACGATGGGAGAAAAAGTAGCAAGACCTTGGACCTTGTCCAACGCAGCTTTTTCTGTCCAGTAGGAATTCAGTGTTGTCGTCGCAAATATGATCATTGTTATTAATAAAATACTTACAACCATTAGAATGCGATTTCTGATTCCGTATTTATTTAGTAACTGTTCCATTTTAGACCCTGCCTTTAACTGGTTAAACTAAAGTTGCAATTACAGTTCAGGGTGCTGTCGAATAATTAATATTTTATTATAATTTTATGTAGTTGGAGGGGGTTTTATGGACTATGTAATATGGCGGATATATAAGCCAAAAGGACTTATCTATCCGCCTATAATATGGTTTAGCGGCGTGTGGGAGATATGCCAAAGAGCATAATATCGTGCCGCATGAAAAGTCTTTTAACCACTGCGAATTTCTAACAAAAATTCATCTACAGCTGTTTTTAATGTGGATGCCTGTCCCGATAATTCGCTGGATGCGCTGAGGACATCTGAGGCTGCATTGCCAGTTTCTTCGGCCAGGAGACTGACATTATTAACATTTTCACCGGCTGTTTCCGTGCCTCTTGCCGCTTCCACAGAGTTTTTGCTGATTTCCTGCATCGCGGCTGCCTGTTGTTCGACAGAGGCCGCAATGGTCGATGATATTTCGTCCAGTTCACGAATGGTGACGGAAATTTCCTGCACAGCGGTTACCGTATCGTTGGTGGTTGCCTGCATTTCGTTGATCTGTGTTCTGATCTCATCCGTTGCAGTAGCGGTTTGGCTGGCAAGGTTTTTCACTTCGGATGCCACAACGGCAAATCCTTTACCAGCTTCGCCGGCACGTGCTGCTTCAATGGTTGCATTAAGCGCAAGCAAATTTGTTTGCTCTGCGATATCATTGATCAACAGGATCACCTCACTGATTTTTTCCGAACTATCAGCCATTTGCGTGACCCTTTCAGAGGCGTTTGTAACAGAAACTAATGCATTCTGTGAGGCAGCAGAGGCATTATTTATCTGATTAGAAATTTCCTGAACTGATGCGGTCATTTCTTCTGCCGCACTGGCAACAAGTTGAACATTCTGTCCGGCTTGGCTTGTTGCGGATGCTGCAGACACAGATTCATCCTTCATTCGATTGGCAGAACTGCTCATGGATTCAGAGGTGGCGTTTAATTCCGTTGCCGCACTGGATACTGTTTCCAGAACGCTTCCGATACGATCCTCAAACTTATGAGCCATTTCCAGGCGATCTTCTAAATTCTTTACTTGGGCCTGTTCTTCTTGCTGTTTCTTCTCTTCTATCTTCTTAGCCTCAGTCGCCGCAGCTTCGCTTTGACGGTTTTTTTCTGCCTTTTCCTGAGTTATGCGAGTTTCTTCGGCTTCTTTTTCCAGTTGTAGGCGTTCAATGGCATTGGTTTTAAAGACATTAACCGATGTCGCCATTTTTCCAATTTCATCCTGGCGGTTCAGTCCTGGAATATTAAGTGATGTATCGCCTTCAGCCAGTTTTCTCATAGCATCCGTCATAGCCAAAATTGGTTTCGTAATGGAACCAGAGACCAGATAGACAGTTACAACAGAGATGATCAGGCCAACGGATAAAAGTATCCATAACAGCGTTATTAATTCTTCAGAATGGGATAGGGCAATAGCGACGTCTTCTGATAGAAGTCTACGTTGATTGGCAACCATGCCGCTTTTGTTGTCGGCGCCCATTAGCGTTTTTAAAAGCTGTGCAGAACGGGGAGCAGCTTCCTTTACCAATAGGTAGTTCGCCATATTCCATTTTTCAGAATGACGGATATCAAACATTATAGCAGGGATAGGATTAAACTCTGTCCGTTGCTTCGAGAAAACATCAAACGCCTTGGCTTGTTTGGGGCCGAGTAGGTGGGTAATGTTCTTTAAGTCCTGAAACCGACGTTCGTTTTTTGTCCATAATGTTTCAAATTTATCTTTGTAACTTCTGTCTCCAGTCAATAGGTATGCTCGGATATTAGCAAGGCCAAGACCAAGGGTTCCGCGAATATCAGCCATAATGCTTAAAAGCCTTTTCCGTTCTATCGTAGCAGGCATTTGCGCTTCTAGGTCAATTAATTCGGTAATTTTGCGGAACATTACCGTGGTAAGCGGTATGGCTTGGTTGACCAAAATTATATTGGCAGGATATTGTTCCGGACTGTTGGCTATATTCTCAACCACGATTTGAGCTTTGCGAAACTCTTCTAAAGTGACTTTGAAACTAGTCCATGATTTTACATTCTCGGGATGGGTCCAGTTTTTGGATAAAGCGTCTATCTCTAGTCTTAGACTTTTCATATCCGCCCAGACTTCATTTCGCTGGTTCTTATATTGGAGGTTGCCTGTGAGCATATAACCTCTGAGAAAGGCCAGAGAGGCATAAATATCTTTAACTAGTGCTGAGCTAGCCGCAGAAGTAGGGACTCTCAAGTGATTGATGAGGTTAATTTCTTTGTCAATAAATTTAACTTGGTAGATGGTAGTACCTATTACGATACTTAATATTAAACATAATGTAGAAAATCCCATAATCAGGCGGTTCCT
>JAESRB010000066.1 GCA_016764855.1 Emcibacter sp. | reverse complement strand
TCCTATAGCATTCAGATCAATAATATTATTTCTTTATTTGAATAATTTGTATATTAATAGCTTTTATATGGTTAATTACCTGAGTTAAGATGGTTACATGATCAAAAAAACTCATGCTCAGCAAATGTGGCAAATCGCCATACCATCTATGATTGCCAATATTTCAATTCCTCTTCTTGGTCTGGCCGATGCATTCATCATGGGCCACCTGCCCGACCCGCGTTATCTTGGTGCCATCGCAATTGGAGCTATGATCATTAGCATCCTTTATAATAGTGCAAATTTTCTACGTATGGCGACGACTGGATTAACAGCACAGGCAGGAGGCCGAAAAGAAACTGCCTCAATCCTTAGGATATATATGCGGGCCAGTATTCTAGCTATTACCATTGGAACAAGCTTTGTTTTATTACAATGGCCAATCGCTCAAACGGTTTTCTCACTGGCAGGGGCTGATGAAAATGTAGAAATTTTGGCCCGTGAATATTTCATGATACGGGTTTGGGGGGCTCCTTTTGCCTTAATGAATTTTGTTGCTGTCGGTTGGCTGCTTGGATTACACAAAGCGAAACTGGCTTTGTGGATTCAACTGTTCCTCAATATCAGCAATATTTTGTTAAATTTTTTCTTTGTTTATGGCCTTGGCATGGACGTTGACGGTGTTGCATTAGGAACTGTTCTAGCAGAAGCATTAGCTAGCATCCTCGCCTTTCGCATCATATCACGACATAGCAAAGAGATTTTTGGCCATAACATATGGGACCGTAAGGCGCGTATCGGCCTATTTGACCGGGCGGAATTCATCAAATTATTCATTTTAAACAGAGACATATTCATCCGTACAGCCTGCCTGACTGGAAGCATGGCAATATTCACCATATTGGGTGCGAATGTGAGCAATGAAATTCTAGCGGCCAATGCAATTCTGATAAATTTACAAATGATGACATCATACGCCCTTGACGGCTTTGCCCAGGCTGCGGAAGTCTTGGTGGGCAAAGAAATTGGGGCAAAATCACGCTCTGGATTACGAAAAGTGGTGATTTTGTCCAGTAAATGGGCCCTTGTAACAGCGATTTTGATCAGCCTGATGTATCTCCTGTTCGGCAATATGATCATCAACGGCCTCACCAATATTGAGCCTGTCAGAAACACCGCAGCAAATTATATGATCTGGGTCATTGTCCTGCCGCTTATCTCGGTCTGGTGTTTTCTGCTCGACGGTATTTTTATCGGCGCAACGGCAGGAAAATATATGCGAAACGGCATGATTATTTCCGCAAGCATATATATTGCATCTCTAACTATATTCCTGCCTCTATGGGGCAATCACGGCTTATGGCTAAGCTATATTATTTTCATGGGTGTCCGGGCCATATCATTGGCCGCGAACTACCCAAAAATATCAAATCCTGTTTAAAGCTGCCATTTACGCAGATGTTTTGGCTTGTCTAAATTACGCCACATAGCCTTAACATCGGCGATCAAACCCCCGGTTTCCAACAACCGCTCAAAGGTTGCGCCAGTGATGTCTTTATATGAATCGTGAGATACGACACCCACGACAGCAGCGTAACTATGATCTTCTAAATCATCCAGAGAGGAAACAAGATCAATATTATAAAATTTCTTTGCTTCCACAGGGTCCGCAGCAGCATCATGAACATCAACGGAAAATCCACGACGGCGCAATCCCTGAATAAGGTCTGTCGCCTTTGTATTGCGTAAATCCGGACAATTTTCTTTAAACGTCAAACCCAAAACCAGTATTTTACCCGCACCAGACAATTGTGCACAAATGCGTTCTGCCACGAAGTCCGCCATACCATCATTGATTGCACGTCCAGATAGGATAATGCGCGGGTCATGGTTAATCTGTCTCGCCCGTTCTGCAAGGTAATAAGGATCAACACCGATACAATGACCACCGACTAGTCCCGGTGTAAAATTAAGGAAATTCCATTTAGTTGCAGCCGCTTCCAATACGTCATAAACAGAAATTCCGAGTTTCTGGAAAATCATGGTAATTTCATTTATAAAAGCGATATTAATATCACGTTGAGAATTCTCAATGACCTTTGCGGCTTCTGCTGCACGGATACTGGCAGCGGCAAAAGTTCCGCCACTGGTAACGGCACCATATAAGTCTGCAAGGACTGCTGTCACTTCAGGCGTCTGCCCGGCAATAACCTTGGTAATTTTATCAACCGTATGCTCTTTGTCCCCAGGGTTAATTCTTTCCGGCGAATAACCAAGAAAGAAATCCTCTCCACAGACCAAGCCAGATTCTTCTTCTAAAACAGGGCCGCAGAGTTCTTCGGTCACACCTGGATACACTGTGCTTTCAAAAATCACAATCGCCCCTTTTGAAAGCAATGGCCCCAAAAGTTCACAGGACGACTTAATCGGCCCAAGGTCAGGGCTCTTGTCCTCATTAACCGGCGTTGGCACCGTGACAATATATACGGCGGCATCTTTAATCTCAGACGGATCGGTGGTCAGTGTTATCGTACTGGCCTGCAATCTCTCTTTATCAATTTCATCGGTTCTGTCAAATCCATCATTCAATTCCCTGATACGGTCCAAACTAATGTCAAAACCTATGACATTAAATTTCTTGGCCATCGCAACAGCCAATGGCAATCCAACATATCCAAGACCAACGACAACGATGCGGCTATCAGGTTTAAAGGCAATATTAGTCATATCTTTTCCGGGTTTCTCTATTTTTTAAATTTTTCTTGTTTCATACATCTCTTATTACCCTGAGATAATTAAAGAAATACTACTTTTCTGACGTTAATTTAAAATTTCCTGCCATTCTCCGGCCAACCTGTGCTTCTGACCAGATGATAACAGATCATATAAGTTTCCATTTTTATTCAACATCTGTCCACCATTTTTACCTAGGCTACGGAAATTAAACCGTGTTTTCTTCTGCGTTGGTTTATACCAGAATATTTCCAGCGGCATGGTCAGGTATATCCCTTTATCAAAACTACCCTCTCCAAATTCATCAGATGACATATTCGTTACCGTGGCCCAAACTCCAATACGCACTCCATTTGAAAATCTGCGAGAAATATCATAAGTAGCACCATAATCACCCGCCAAATATCGTCCGGCACTTAATTTACTTGTAATATTGTAAGTTGTATTTTCATAATAGAATGTGACATGTCCAGTAAATACATCATAATCACGAAATGAAAATAGCTGATCAAATTCTCGTTGTTTAACCCAATTTACATCCATGCTTATGGCAAAATTATGGTCATATGGCCGATAAAGAAGTTCTGCTCCAAATCCGCCGTACATACTTTCCAAAAGCCCCCCGGTCAGTCTGGCGTATATATTTTGACTGAACTGCGCGGTATAATCAAATTGCAACCTTTCCAGCGCCGTACGACCTTCTTTACTATAACGGGAAATATCACTTCTTACTTTTGGAATAGTCGTCATATTATCCATTGGCACTTGATCAATATCACCACCAATATATTGTTTCACGGCCCCTGACAGCTTTACATCTCGACCAAACCTTACGGAGCCATATAGTTTAGCATATAAATCTGCCCGGAAACGCCCATCATCATTTCCGCCGAAATGAGTCAGAAGCGCCGGTTCAAACCCCCAATCATATGTCAGCATAGATTGACCACTATAGGAATTCCCCTCTGTCGAAGGTCTATCTACCGGGCTATTAGGTGTCAGGATTTTACTATTGGCCCAGATCTCCTCCGGGCTACTTTGGTAACTATTGGATTTTTCAAGGTCTCTGCGCAACAGTGAAACGCGGGAAATTTCAATACCGTCTTTTTCAGACACGACCGTAAATTCTTCCACCTCGTCTGGCATTTCCCGGCTCATAACGCGAACTGTACGTCCAATATTTTTTACTAGCCCAAAGTTAGGTCCTGTTTCTTTTCTAACGACAGCTCTTTGTTTATCAATGGACACCATAATGGGGGATAATTTTTTCTTCTCTAACGCCTCATAGGTAGTACGCGCCATAAGAGACACTTCATCATTAGACTGAGCGATACGGCCCTGACCTTCAGATAATTTTTCTCTTAAATAAACAGCAGTTCCTCTAAATTTCGCCAATGCCGCCTTACCGATTGTATCCCCTTTTGTCGCATCATATTTTTGCGCGGCCTCTCCCAGCCCTTGAGGACCCTGCTCTTGAATATAAAGCGTTACCTTGTCATAACTCTCCAAGATTGCGCCAAGAAAAACCAGATGATTACTATATTTATCCCCATGGATCTGAATTTTAAAAACAGTCCGACCCTCAGATTGGCCTATCTCCAGAACCTCGGCCCCCAAACGATGCAAACGATCAAAAGCATCATCATTATCTATAGTAATATGCTGTGTTTCAGCCGTTACCTCATGTGGGGTGATTGTCCTGTGTCGTTCTAAAATTGGGGCTGGCTCTTGCCCCTTAAACCATCTTTTGAATTTCAATTTCCGAAGGTTATGCTTTAATATTAACCGAATACTAACACGGTCGCCATAATCATATCCCACGGCTATATCTGCCCACGAGGTCGGTTTATAATTTAGGCCAACGTTAAATGCACTATTTCGTTTCACTTGGATAAAGTCAGTAATTTTAGTCGTATCAACACCACTATACTCAACTTTTAAATTTAACCCTCTGATTGGTGTCTGATATTCTACCCCAGCAAAAAAGGACATATTCTGACCGGAGAAATAACTCCCGGTACGGATGCCCCCGCTAGTAGTTGACGTGGACCTTTCCCTAAAGCTATCACCAAATAACTTGAACATATTCCCGACACCGCCCCGCGAGCCAAGATAACCCCATGCAAAACCCATCGTAAAATCGAAATCATAGTACCGTTTGCTAGCAACTAGATATTCTGCACTGAAACGACCTCTACCCAAAGCATCCTGAATGCCAATGGCAAGTTGCGGTCGGTAATTTCCTTCTGTCATCAATCTGATTTTTACATCCAATGACCGATCAACGCCAAGCTGAGTAAGTTCATTATCCGTATAGCTTAATGTTGTTTCAAGCCACGGCGTTGCCTGCCAAGTTGATAAATATCGGGTCCCATGATTATCATGATGCACGCCGATGGCAATTGTACCATCCGGTGAAAAACGGGCTGTTCGCATATCCAAAAGCCCGACACCACCAAAATTATTAAAACTGTAGGAAACATCATCCGCCAATGAAGCGGTCCAGAACAATGATGCACATCCCAAGCCAGTCAGGAAAGACACGGTCGTTTTATATTTCCCTTGCCACAACACCTCCGGCCACTAATCTCGAACTAGGACGGCGATAGATGCAGCAGAAACGGCTAAATTCCTGAAAATATTGCCAATTTCTGTCACTAGTGTCAGCGTATCCAACGGACTGAGGTTCGTTGGCACCACAATGGCTGTTCCCGGTGGAATACTGATATTCCGGTCCCCACCCCAGGATGAGAAGCTAACAGGTCTTGCAACCCCATTTGGATAAACAATATAAACCCGCCCTTCATCTGCCGAGCGGGTATAGCTGCCCACTTCATCAATATATTTTCTGATAGGTTTACCGGGAATAAATTGTAACGCCCCTGGGTTCAGAACATCCCCCATTGCAATAATGAAGTTGGGCCTTTTAGGTATATATAAAGCATCGCCCGCTTCCAATACAGTATCCAATGAAGGATTAAGCGATAATTTCAATGGGTCCGCCTCAATAACAACACGTCCAATAAGTTCCGCATTGACCAGTTTATCCGTTAATTGTTGCGCGGCCATTAAAGAGCTTGCGCCAATATTTTTCTTAACCGATGCTGAAATCATTGCCGACTGAAGGTGTCTTGCTGTTTTTTTCAACTCAGCGCGTTGAATTTCCTTAACTCTGGTTCTGGTAAAAATGGCCCCATAAGTATAAGCTTGATCCGTAACACCTCCTGCACGGGAAATTAGATCAGAAAGTTTTTCGCCTTTTCTTATGGTATAGACACCAGGTTGTCTGAACTCCCCAGATAATAAAACTGCGCCTGATTCAAAGTTAGAAAACTTGGACCCGACCCGAATACCTCCGCCTGGATTAATGCCAATCTTGGTAAGATCTCTCTCCGTTGCATCCACATAGTCCCACTTTATTTGCATCGACCTTGAACCTGATGTATTATCCAGAGTGGCAATTTCAATATTGGTTAAATTGGCATCATTTGACGTACCACCACTTACCGCAAGAAGTGAGGCAAGTGAAGTATCCGTAATGACGGGATAAACTCCGGGAAGACGAACTGCACCATCAACTGAAACCGTATATTCAAGAATCAATGGCAGTAGATTATTCACTTGGGTGAATATATTTGGACAGAATAATCGTCTTTCTTTCTCTGCAGATTCCTCTTCTTCTTTCTTTTCTTCAGCTTTCTCTTTTTTTGTTTTTTCCACTATGAAACTTTGTTCCATAATGGTTTGAGGAAGTTCTTGTAGTTCAAGGTTTGCGCTTTTTTCAGCAACAATTTCTGCGACCTCTTTTCTAACAAAAACCGCTCTGGTCGCCGTGGCAAAACGATTAGATTGCGTATCATTAATAATTCGGGCCAAGTTTTTCAAAGGCATGCAAAATTTCAGGTTTTCTTTACCATCCGGTAGCTTAGCCTCAACAGAATATTTTCCCGTAACAACGACCTCACGTACAAAGTCAGAAATTAAGAACGTAATATCAGATCGGCCCAGAAAAATAACCCGGTCGCCATCTTTTAACGGAATATCTTCCCCGCCAGAAAAAATGTTTTCCGGACTAAAGGTCTCTAGATATCGCGTCTGCGTCCGTTCCTCAATCCTCTCAATTAATCCAAACAACAAATAAGGATTATCCTCCAGATTCAATCGATTCCCTAATAAACCGCGAATATTATTTGCATTTGATAACGCGCGCATGCCGGGGGTTCTTACATGCCCGACAAGTTCCACTTTTCCAGCTTGGAAGTTCTCAACCAACCGCGCAATGATAGCTTCCCCATTATATATCTTTTCACCACGGCCTATTTTGCGAAATGTCTGCGTCCCTTGACTATCGATCTTGATTTGGGACATTTCATAACCAGAAGGCCGAAGCGTACCGCCAGCCAATAACATTGCTGCCTCATAGGAAATATTATTCTTTCCCGCAGGCAATTCATAAATGCCCGGACGGATCAACTCACCATCCAAAGCAATTGTAGCGCCAATCGTCGGCACAATAATTCTGTCGCCATCATTTAAGGTATAAAAACCCGTATCCTGGCCACTTAACAACGCATATATATCAAAGGTTGTCTTTTTTCCATCCCGGTAAATCGTAATATTTCTTAACGAACCTGTTTTCTTCACGCCACCTGCATTCATAAGAACCGCCAATGGATTAGCTAAACTGGATGTCTGAATAACACCGGGCCTTCCGACCTCTCCAACAACGAAAACTGAAATCATTCTGACTGACGCCAAAGAAACATATACATCCGTCCCAATGATGCTCTCTTCAACATGCTTTTTCAGAATTGTTTTGAACTCACCATAGCCCATACCAATAACAGAAATCGGCCTGATCTCTGGAATAATCACACGGCCCTCAAGGTCCACTTTCACAGAAAAACTATCAGACTGCGCCCCCATAAAGGTAATGATAAGTTCATCCCCAATACCCAGCTTATAATTATCCGAGATACTCCCGGTCATTACATTGTCATAATTTGGAATATTATCAAAAATTGAATAGCCATATTGCGTTATCTCAGTTTCCAAGCGTTTTTGGAAATCTTCCTCTAACCGAGATGGCAGGAAAGCCTCTTCTTCTCGTTCCTCACGAAATAAATTTTGACGTTCTTCAAATTCCTTTTGACGGGCCTGATCCAGCGGGGAACGCACCTGTCTACTACTCTTGCTGCTACCACTTCCCCCGACTCTGCTTTTTAAAATTTCCAGCATTGAATCGTCAATCACTTGTGCGAAAAGCGATTGATTAAACAAGGATACCCCTGCAAAAATAGTAACGATAAGTCCCTTTAGGAGGCTAGTCTTCCCGGTCATTTTTGTATTTTCCTTGGCTTAACAGCAACAAATAATCTATTTTTCTTAATGTTTCTCGGAATGTAGCATATATGACAATATGCGCAAGCCTTTGGTTAACGAAATCAGCAAACCGTTACCGGCACTGCCCACCATGCTGGAAAGGTACGACAAATATTATCTGCCTGCTCCTGCGCAGCGTTTAAATCGGGAAAAAATCCGAAACATGTGGCGCCACTACCCGACATTCCAGCATGCATACATTGATTACTTTCCTTGATATTTTGCAAAACAATTGTAATTTCAGGTTCAAGAGCACAGGCATCATATGTCAAATCATTGCCTGTTGAATGCAATATATCAATCAACTCTTCCATTTCCCAAATAGTATCTGGTAGAATTCTTGCGCTGGAAAAGGCCACGTGACGACCCGCCCTTGCTGTAAATATACCTGCGGTTGAGACAGCTACACCAGGATTGACCAATAACAGAACCAATGAAAAATTTAGGGAAACAGGTCGTAAAATTTCACCAATACCTGTCATCTGCATCGTTTGAGATGCCAGACAAACCGGCACATCGGCCCCCAAAGACAATAATAAATCTTTTAAGTCACCGTCATCACAAGTTATCTGCCACAAATCCCGTAATGCTTGAATTGTCGCTGCGGCATCTGCCGAACCACCGCCTATTCCCGATGATACAGGCAGATTTTTAACAAGCTCTATTTCTGCTCCTTGCCGAATATTAAATTTATTTTGCAACAAGGATGCCGCTTTAAGAACCAGATTATCCTGCATCACAGAAAGACCTTTAGAAAAAGGACCCGTAATATTTAAGCGTAAATTTGGAGATTGTCGTACAAAAATTTCATCGCCATAATCCGCAAAAACAACCAAGCTATCCAGCAGATGATACCCATCATCACGCCGCCCTGTAATCATTAGATCAAGATTAATTTTCGCCCGGGCCTGATAAGAGATACGCACTACTCGTGTGCCAGTTTCTTCATTCATATTCGGCGAACGACTAATTACCATTTTTGATTTTGGTTTTGATTTTAGCAACAAGTTCCTCATCTGGCTTTAGGGAGAGCGCATGGCGCCATTGAAATCTAGCCTCATATTTCCGACCCACAGCCCAATAAGCATCTCCCAAATGATCATTAATCGCCCAATCATCTGTTTGCAAAAGCACCGCCTTTTCAAGGTATTCAACCGCCTTCGGCATATCACCAATGCGATATAATGCCCATCCTAGACTATCGATAATATAACCATCATAGGGTCGCAATTCCACGGCCCGTTCAAGCATTTTACGCGCCTTTTCAATATGCAGGCCTCTGTCCACCCAACTATAGGCAAGATAATTCAACACCTGTGGCTGGTCAGGCCGTAATTCAAGGGCTTTCAGAAAATCGTCCTCTGCCATTTTCCATTTTTTCAGCTGTTCATAGACAATTCCGCGGGTATAAAAAATACTCCAGTGTTTATCCTTATGCTCTATTAAACCATCTATATAAAGCGTATAGGACTTTCCTGCGGCTTCAAAACGGCTGTTCATACGATTTATATCACCCAGTGACGCCAGAACTTCCTTATTGTCAGGAAATGTTTTCAGCAATAGATGCATGGCATCAATAGCATCATCTAACTGACCCATTTTTTCCAGAACCCATGCCATCTGCAACTGCGCATTAAAATATAAGGGGTGATTTCTGTCTATTCGCCCAAAACAATCCAGCGCACCACTAAAATATTGATCCGTCTCAAAAATCTGACCCAAGAGATAGTCAGCATTGGGAAAATCATTTCTCATATAATTGGCAAAACGCAAATACGCCGTAGCGGACCTACGGATATTATCCTGCATCAGGAAATTTGCCGCCGTATAGAATATTTCTGCAATAGCATCCATTTCAGATGCCACATATAACTCAGCCCGAGTGCCCTTCTGCAGATCAGAAAGCGCACGCTTTAACACCGCATTATCCGGTGCTTTTTCTAGATAATTCAGATAAAGTTGTTGCGCATCATCAGTCCGTCCCAAACGACGCAGTAAAATACCATAAGCCTCCACAGTCCTCAGAGACATAGCCCCCGGTATAACCAGAGATGCCGCATACATTTTCTCGGCTAATTGTGTCTTACCAATATAATCATAAAATAGCCCCGCATGGAATTGCTTGAATTCTTTAAAGCTCTTGTCTTCCACCATCAACAATATCGCCAATATGCTCCATATTGGCCGTAAAGCTGAGAACATCGAGCGCCCTTTGGC
>JAESRB010000065.1 GCA_016764855.1 Emcibacter sp. | reverse complement strand
TTGTTTATATGATTGACTCATATATTAAAATATATGAATTTAATTAATAATAATATAATTATTGTCATAAATAGGGATACTGTCAATGCATATTGTTGTTCTAGGGGGAGGAATAGGTGGCGTATCCATGGCCTATGACATGCGGGCCACCTGTACGTCAAAAGAAGGCCATAAGATCACCGTCATTTCGGATCGTCCTACCTTTCATTTCGTGCCTTCCAATCCATGGGTTGGCGTGAACTGGCGTGAACGGGAACAGATCGAGCTTCCTCTGGCAAAATACCTCAACAAAAAAGACATCGACTTTATACCTGTCGCCGCCAAAAAATTACGACCCGAGGAAAATGCTATTGACCTCGTGAATGGCGAAACCGTTGAATATGACTTCCTTGTCATTGCCACGGGCCCCCGGTTAGCCTTTGAACAGATCGAAGGGCTTGGCCCTCACGGTGGCCATACCCATTCTGTATGCCACGTGGATCACGCGGTCAACGCCGCGACAGCATGGACAGAGTTTAAGCACAACCCGGGACCAATCGTTGTCGGTGCAGTTCAGGGAGCCTCTTGTTTTGGGCCGGCTTACGAGCATGCTTTCATTATGCACCGGGATCTTGTGAAGAAAAAAATACGCCACAAGGTCCCTATGACCTATGTCACGGCGGAACCCTATATCGGCCACCTAGGACTTGGCGGCGTTGGCGACAGCAAAGGCATGCTGGAGGCAGAATTACGCAAACGCGACATTAAATGGATCTGCAATGCCAAGGTCAACAAGGTCGAAAAAGACATAATGTATGTGACTGAGCATGATGATTTGGGCAAAGTTAAACAAACTCATGAACTGCCTTTTTCCTATTCCATGATGATTCCTGCTTTTGCGGGAATTGACGCGCTCATGGGTATCGACGGACTTGTGAATGAAAAAGGATTTGTCCTTATTGATGATTATCAGCGAAATCCCACATATCAGAATGTTTTTGCAGTCGGCGTCTGTGTCGCCATTGCACCGCAGGAGAAAACCCCAGTCCCCATCGGCATTCCCAAAACGGGATATATGATAGAATCTATGGTCACGGCCACGGCCTATAATATAAGGGACATCTACCAAAACCTCGAACCAACTCATAAAGCAACATGGGCCGCAATCTGTTTAGCCGACATGGGTAATACCGGTGTAGCCTTCGTAGCCATTCCACAAATACCACCCCGCAATGTGGCCTGGATGCGCGGTGGCCGGTGGGTTCATTGGCTCAAAGTACTATTTGAGTGGTACTTCCTACATAAGGTCAAAACTGGCATGATCTCGCCAGTCTATGAAAAATACAGTCTGCGTCTTTTAGGAATCCGCAAACGGCAACTAGAAAAATAGACTGAAAATATAAACGAGGAATATCAACGGGCTGAAATCCGGGTGAGATGTTGCCTTGTAAAATACCTTACTATGAAATATTACGGTTTCTATTCAGCCCTAATGCAGGACTGTGACCTGTAATTCATCGTCAGTGGGGTTTTCCAACAGCCCTTCACAGAAATCAAACATGCCACGGTCCACGTCCATGCTATAGGTGTCTCCCTGATCTTTATTGCGGCCTAGCACCCGCTGCCAGCGCACGTCCCTGTCCACCTCTAACCAATGTAAGTCGATGTCGAAGTTATGCGTGCGGGCAAGGTTGTAAAATTTCTCCCGATGGTCCCGCTGCAACAGACCAAGGTCCAATATCGCATCTATATCAAGGCGCATTAATTGCACTACATGGGACCAGATCAACAGAAAAATACACCGCCCCTATATCCTGAGCTAGCTCTTTTGCAAAGGTGGTTTTTCCGCCCCCGATCAAATGAACTTTCGACATACGCACACCCCTTTTCTTTTATTATGACCTATCCTTTGCAAAAAAAGACGAGCCAAAAAACAAAAAAACCGGCAAGGATAATCCAGCCGGTTTTATGCAATATATATTAATGAAGCCTTAGTAGTTATCATTAGGCTCCAGAATCTGACGCCCACGGTATTTACCAGTGCTCAGATCAATATGATGACGACGGCGTAATTCACCGCTTTCGTTATCTTCTACATATGTGTCGACGCTCAAGCTATCATGTGAACGACGGTTACCACGGCGATGTGGTGATATTTTCCTTTTAGGAACAGCCATGTTTCTTATCCTACCTAAAGTTAACTCCGGATGCCTACCATATATTTGGCATCATCTCTGCCCCTGAACAAATAGCGTCCACGGACCCTGAATCTCAAAAACAGTGTGTTATCGTTAAATGAGGCCTCAATGTCAAGCACTTCTTGACTCATAAAAGCACAGTTTATCGGCCCATATCATGAAGTCCGCCCATAAACATGGAAAACCCCTCTACGAGAGTTTAAGAACAAACAATACACCCCCCAATAAGAAAAGTAAAAATTTGCCCTAATATCCCACAATATTCCCGGCTTCACCAGTGATTATACCATGCTGTATCATAGAGGAAATACCATATTTTAGCAATTCTATCAAAAAACGTGATCTTTTAAGATTATTATACAGATGATGGCTTGCATCCTCCCACAGGATGGTTATATTGCGCCTTCAAACCTGTGAATTAAGGAGAGGTGGCCGAGTGGTTTAAGGCGCACGCTTGGAAAGCGTGTAAAGCGCAAGCTTTCGAGGGTTCGAATCCCTTCCTCTCCTCCATTCCCATCGCAACCCCCTAAAATCTTTATGTTTTTTATCTACCCTAAAGGGAGATAATGCAATCTGGTACACAAAACTGGCACACAGGGATGTGATCATATGCGCCAGACAAGGGTTCTTCACCTCTATAACCGCAACGGTATTTATTACTTTCGCTATCAACTCTCCAAGAGAACTGCGGCACTATTGAATAAGTGGGAAATACGTCGATCATTGGGGAAAGTGAATTTTCAGCAAGAATCGATCATAAATAGTTTTTTTTGCAACTAAGTGCACGAGACTAAAAGTCTACCTGTTCACACATAAACCACCTTTTACTTGCTAAAGGACTAGAAAACTAGAGGTTCTTCATGCGCCTATTTTTCAAATTTGCTTCTCATTTTTTCCATAATACTCTCATCAGCATATTTCTCTAATGCGATAGAGGCTGTATTTAGCGTTACAGCAATAATTATTCCTGTGAACATCAAACCCACTAATGCTATAAGAACTGACAGAGTTTTTGAAGTCTTTTTTAAAGGACTAATGTCACCAAAGCCTACTGTCGTTGCGGTTATGAATGACCAATATAACCCATCAAATTTATGCCATTTCTCAATGTAGCAAACAACTTGACCCAGAAAAATTATTGCAATACTTAAAAACACCAACAGCGGTGAGACCAAAAAAATGGACCAGACAAACAGCCATAAAAAGGCAATTGTAAATTCCATTACCAACTACCGCCCAGAGACAGATATAAATTGATGCGCTGTTCCAGCTGGGTCCGTTTAATGGACAACAAACTACTTTCGGCAGAAATCGCCTGTTGCTGGATTGTCAATGTATCCAGCAAATCTACTTCTCCCTCTTTGGACTTGTCCCGATTTAATGGAGAGGCGATACTCTGTTAAAGCCATATTGCAGGACTTAAAAATTACCTATTTCGCATTTCCCTTGTCACTCTCGTCCATACTGGCACACAAAATTAGTTATGTCAGATCGCAAAGCTAGGGTTTCCTTAAGGGGTTAGGAAAATGGTTAGTTCCCCTCCTCTCCTCCAAACTTAAGTTACTTATAATCAATTTGTCATCTTTCCTTCTCAAATTATTCATATCCTCTGCTTATCCTATCTGTATTGAAAAGTTGTTGATATTCACAAGTTGTAACCTTGGGAAGAAAAAATGGAAAATAAAGTAATATTGATCGTGCTCGACGGTCTTGCCTACCAAACTGCGGAACAATGTATGGGCTTCCTTCAAGCACTGAAAGAGCAAAATAAAGCCACTCTTTACAAAGTACAATGCGAATTACCCTCCATGTCCCGTCCACTTTATGAGACAATTTTGACCGGCGTCACGCCTGCTGTGAGCGGCATTATCCACAATCAAATTACCCGCAATTCGACTCAACAGAGTATTTTCAGCTTGGCCCAAAAAGCGGGAAGGGTCACTGCTGCAGCCGCATTTCACTGGGTGAGTGAACTCTATAATCTAACCCCTTATGATGCCATAAGGGATCGACATACCATGGATATAGAACAATTGATCCAATATGGTTTTTTCTATCATGAAGGGAATTACCCTGACAGTCACTTATACTTGGACGCTGAATTATTGCGTCGCCGCCATGACCCGGATTTTCTATTAGTTCATCCTATGAGTATTGATGAAGCAGGACACCACTCTGGACTTAATAGTACGCATTATCGCAATACAGTAAGGCATTCTGATAAAGAGTTATCTAAATATCTTCCAATATGGATTGAAGCTGGTTATCAAATAATAATTACGGCTGACCATGGCATGAATGAGGACAAAAGCCACGGAGGTATTTTACCGGAAGAGCGTGAAGTCCCTCTGTTTGTCATAGGTGACTCATTCTCTCATCAGTTAAACTGTGTGCCCAAACAAACGGAGATTTGTGGTTCTGTTTGTGAGTTGCTAGGGTTATACAATCACGGAAAACCTGTGACGGACAACCTATTGCTCAAAAACAAACTCAAAATTGCTTCCTGAACAGTATTTTAGAGATAAATAGTATCTGAAGTATCAATATTTTTTCGGCATAATTCTGATTTTTAAATTTATGATGATGAAGCAATTTAGTTTTAGAGTATGAAAAAAAATCTCCGCCACGGCTTTAACCCAACAGTTACCCTTCCGGTACATGTTTTGAATAATATCACGATCCTTCAGAGTGGCGCGGCAACTGCCTGAAGGGTATTGGCCGCCAAATGGTCACCCGTAATGCAACCCACGTAGGACAGAGTATTTTTTTCGTAAGTGATGGTTACGTAATCCATGACTTGTTTTAGGCTGTATTTTATTTAAAAACCAATGTCCGGTGACCACTTAACAATACACGATGTTCCGCATGCCAGCGTACAGCCCGTGACAAGGCCACAGTTTCCGTATCGCGCCCAATATTCACCAATTCTTCGGGGGAAACTGTGTGATCTACACGCTCCACCGCCTGTTCAATGATCGGACCTTCATCCAGATCACCAGTCACGTAATGCGCCGTAGCACCGATCATCTTCACCCCTCTGTCATAGGCCTGACTATAGGGTTTCGCGCCCTTGAAGCTTGGCAGAAAAGAATGATGGATGTTAATGGCCCGGCCCGAGATATAGTGGCACATATCTTCGGATAATACCTGCATATAGCGCGCTAACACCAACAGTTCTGACCCCGTATCTTCGATAATAGCCTTGATCTGCTGTTCCTGCTCCTGCTTGGAAGCCTTAGTAATGGGAAGATGATGAAAGGGAATATCATGCCATTCAGTAAAAGATCGCCAATCGTCGTGATTTGAAATAACCGCTTTGATATCCACTGGTAATATTCCTGCTTTCCAACGGTGCAGAAGGTCCTGTAGACAATGTCCAAATTTTGATACCGCAATAACAATGGGCATGGGCCGCGACATATCGTGAAATTCTGATGCCGCCTCAAATTTTCTGGAAATTGGCTCAAACGCCAGACGGAGACTTTCTATATCCGCCATACCCTGCTTCCCCGCATGGAAAGAAAACCGAAGAAACGCCCTGTTCAAACGCTTGTCAGTATGGTGATTTGCTTCTGTAATGAAGCCGCCCTGTTCCGCCAAGAAACCTGCGACGGCCGCAACCAACCCTGCCCCATCTGGCGAGGTCAATTTAAGGACATAATTCCTATCAGCACTCATACTCTTTTCCCCTTAATTATAGTCAGACAACAAGGTAGAACCACAAAAAGAAAGGACCTGGCTTACCCAAGTCCTTTCCCCTCGATTATCTTCACTATACTGATAGTATGTCCAGAATTAAAGTTAATTACTCTACAGACATAGAATGGTCATTCACAGACATAAAAATATAAGCAATCGGATTAATCCTTACGCTTGCTGATCTTGACTTCGCCGGGTGCTCCACTACCCCTTTCGATAACGATATCCATCTTACGTAAGCGATACTGCCTTGGCTCCAACACCTCTGGATCAATGATGATGGCCCGGTAGATTTCCACACGGTCCCCATTGCTCACCATTGTATCAAGCTCAACGACTTTACCAAAAATACCGACTTTTTGCTTTTTCAGGTTAATGTCCGGGAACTGGTCCAGAATGCGTGACTCCTCAATCACTTCCCTAACCGTGGCACCCATATGTACGTTAACCTCATGCCATGCCTGTTCTATTGACGTGGCATATGCCACACCGACCTGTATCATAATATTCGTCCCTTCATTCTTCAACTAGCAACAGATTTAACACCTGAGGTGCCAAGAGCATTGTCTTTTGATTTCTCTGCACGCTTGCTCACATATTCATCCAAAAGACGTTTCCCTGCGATCAGAAAGCCAAGAGCAATAAAGCCCCCAGGGGGAAGGACAAACAACAGGAAGCCCCTGTAATCAGGAATTAAGGTCATTTCCATGAAGGAGAATGTATCCCCCAACAACAGTGCGGCATTAGCGAAGAGAGTCCCGCTGCCAATAATTTCCCGCATCGCACCCAACAAGACCAGCGCCAACGTAAAGCCTAATCCCGTCATAAGGCCATCAAACATTGCGGCCCCCGCAGAATTTTTGGAAGCAAATGCCTCTGCACGACCCAAAATAGCACAGTTGGTCACGATCAGAGGAATAAACAGGCCAAGCACTTTATAGAGTTCATGCATCCAGGCATTCATCATCATATCAACCATTGTCACAATGGTAGCAATAATCAAAACGAATGAAGGAATACGCACTTCCGGTGTCACCACATTCCTAAGCAAGGATATGGATAAACCAGACACCACAAGAACGGCGATTGTGGCGATCCCCATACCCAGTCCGTTGGTCGCGGTTCCGGTAACGGCTAGCAGCGGACAAAGGGCCAGCATCTGGCTAAACACGATATTGTTGGTCCAGATACCTTCACGGGCGTTTGCTATATAATTCATGGTCATTTTGCGGCCTCCTCTTTTTTGGCTCTTAGGGGGGTCAGTAGTTTTTCTTTATGACGGGCAAAAAACATGAGCCCTGATTTCACAGCCTTTACAACTGCTCTTGGGGTAATGGTCGCCCCGCTAAATTCGTCAAACCGTCCACCATCTTTTTTCACGGCCCACTTATCTTCTGATGGCATCCCAAGGGAAAGGCCATTAAAACTCAGCACCCAATCGTCTTTCTGGATTTCGATCTTATCACCTAACCCCGGGGTTTCCGTATGTGACAACACACGAACGCCGAGGACTTTCCCCACAGCATCAAGTGCCATGATAGCGGTAATTTTTCCGCCGTAACCATAACTGCTCACCGTAAAAGCAAGAGCCGTCACCACGCCCCCTTTGGTCGCTTGATAAACAGTCGTTAATTCTTCATCCTCTCCGGCGAGATACATGATGCTTTTCAGCAGGTCATTGTCATGCAGGTCCAGTGAAACAACTTGCTCAATAGAAGCCTTGAGATCCTCTTCCGCCCGCAGTTTAATCGCATCTCTGGTCTCCAAATCGCTGGTACTCAGCATCGTTGAAGCAACAAGGGTAAAGGCACCCAACAATACAGCCTGAAATATGACGCTCTTACGCAGTTTCTCTATTTTTTCTGCGAATTTACTCTTTTTCTTTTTCTGACTCATGGTTTTTCCGATAGATTTAGAGGATCGCCTTTACGTGTACGACCGAAAATTCTAGGCCGGACATAGCGATCAATCAGAGGGGTCAAAGCATTCATTAACAATATGGCAAAGGACATTCCCTCAGGATACGCCGCCCATGTTCGAATGATGTAAACCAACGCGCCCAAACCAATACCAAAAACAATCTGTCCTTTTGGCGACATGGGAGAGGTTACCGGGTCGGTCGCAATGAAGAATACCGCGAGCATAGTCGCCCCTGACAAGAGATGGACCATGGCATCAGGGTATTTTGAGCCATCATAAAGATTAAATATCGTCGCAAATACTGCGATTGTTACCAAGGTGCTTACCGGAATATACCATGTGATAATCCGCCCAAATATCAAGGCGACACCACCGGCAATCAAAAGCAACGCAGCCCCTTCCCCGATACTGCTGATGGAATTACCCAACGCCCAGTTGACCGGTGAATATTGACCTTCCATAATATCGCCAAGGGCCTTACCCTGACCAATATTTGTCTTGATGCTATCCAAAAGAGACGCACTGCTGACCGCATCAAAGTTTGCTGTTCCGAAAATAATTCCCATACCATCCATGAAGGACGGCGCCCCTGCGCTCATAAAATCAATGGGCGGCATATATGTCGTCATTTCCAACGGGAAGGAAATCAACAGGGCAACACGGGCAACCATGGCTGGGTTAAATACATTCTGACCAAGTCCGCCAAAAACCTGCTTACCGATGATAATCGCAATGCCGGAGCCGACGACAGCAATCCACCACGGCGCCCAGGGCGGCATACTTATAGCCAAAAGCCACGCGGTCAAAAGGGCGGAACCATCAAGAGCAAAAATAGAAACCGACCGTTTCGCCAATAACAAACAGATAACCTCAAAAATCATTGCTGATCCCAAAGTTATACAAAATAGAATAATTGACGGCCAACCAAACAGATAAAATCCATAAGCCGTTGCCGGCGTTAAAGCTGCCATCACTAACAGCATTGATCTGCGAACACTTTTGTTTTTACGTAAGTATGGCCCACTCATAGGGGGAATCTGGGTCATTGAATATCCATTCCATTATTAGTTTTATGACCTGCGTTTTCATTATGCTGCCCGACTGTTGCCGTGGCATCCATTTTTACCATTGCCTGCTTGAAAGCCGTTTTATCCGCACGCTTTCTCTCGAGGTCCAATTGGTCGTTCTCATCGCGCAGGGCTCTTTTCTCTGCCAGAATTTTCATTCTGTCCTGATTTTTTCTCTCAATATCCTGCTCTTTAAGCCGGCCCTTGGCATAGTTGAAATATTGAACCAACGGGATATGAGAAGGACAGACATAGTTACAGGACCCGCAACTCACGCAATCCCGAACACCGATTGAATCGGCACCATCCACATCCTCATGACCAATACGAGCCGCCAAATCAAGCGGCAGAAGCCCAACCGGACAGACTGTGACACAACTGCCACATCCGATGCACGGCATGACATTCTGGTCCTTCATTTCCGTATCTTTCAAAGCCAGTATGCCTGAGGATCCCTTAATGATTGGCACATCCAATTCAGGGATCGGCTGTCCCATCATAGGCCCCCCCATGAGCAATTGCTTGGGCTCCTCTGACATCCCGCCACTCATTTCAATCAAGCTAGAAACCGGCGTTCCAATAAGTGTGTCATAATTTCCGGGCTTGCGAATGACTTCTCCGCTAACGGTAACGATACGCGATATCAACGGACGGCCCAGATAAACAGCCTCATAAACCGCATAGGCTGTCGCTACATTATGCACCACGATACCCAAATCCGCCGTCATGCCTTTGGCCGGGGTTTCTTTACCCGTTAAGGCCTGAACCAGATGTTTTTCTGACCCCATAGGATAACGTGCCGGCACATGGACGATATCGATGCCTGCCACATTGGCGCATCCCTCTTCCATCGCCTTAAAAGCTTCGGGTTTATTAGCCTCAATGGCTACTAACGATTTTGAAACACCCAACGCCTGCATCATTGCCTTGATACCGATGATGGTTTTTTCCGTCCGTTCCTGCATGAGTCGGTCATCACAGGTAAGGTAGGGCTCACATTCCGCTCCGTTAATTACCAGCATTTCAAGGTTATATCGCTGACCCAGATTAAGTTTCACAGCCGAGGGAAAGGTCGCCCCGCCCATGCCCACAATCCCTGCCTGAGCCACTCTGTCGGCGATCTCTTGCGATGTGGCCTTAGTCATATCCAACGGTTCAGGAAGTTTGACCCATTTATCCAGACCATCCGGCTCTAACGTCAACGTTAAAACAGGCAAACCAGAAGGATGAGGTGCGGGAAAATCACCAATGCGTTTAACCGTACCCGAGGTAGGCGCATGAACAGGGGCAGAGACCACGCCCTTACTGTCTGCAATCAATTGGCCTTTTAAAACATAATCGCCATGGCTGACAATCGGTTCGGCCGGTGCCCCAATATGTTGCTGCAAAGGAACATGCAGAATATCCGGTGTGGGCATCGTAAGAATTTTCAGGTGGGCCGTCAGGCTCTTTCGTCCGTCAAGACGTGCGCCGCCCTGAATATTAAATATTTCCATTATTGATTCACTTCCTGGAAGAGGTTTTCCGGCTTGGGCCAATGCCATGTCTGCACTGTTTTCTCAATCGTAACCATGGACAAGGCTCCCGTTGGACACATCTCGATACAATCTTCACAAGAAGTACAAATATCGGAAATAACGGTATGTATTTGCTGCGGCGCGCCAAGCAATGAGTCCGTTGGGCAAACCTGAAAACAACGGGTACATCCAATACATAAATCTTCATTAACGAAGGCCAGTGCTTTTTCTTTATCTTCCATTTTAGAAAGATCAAGTTCCACGCCAAGCTTATCTGCCAACGCCGCGGCAAGTGACTTGCCGCCGGGCGGACAAAGCGTTACTTCGGCTTCGCCCTTAACCAGTCCCTCTGCCGCTGGTGCACAGCCCGGATAACCACATTGGCCGCATTGCGTACCTGGCATCATCTGCTCAATTTCTTCGACCAGAGGATTACCTTCAACTTTCAAGTACCGTGCAGCAAGACCAAGTACGGCACCCAATCCGACACCCAGAGCGGTGAGACTTACAACTGCTTCAAGCATAATCTTTTTCCATCATCATTATTATTTAGGCCGACGTTAATCCGGCGAAGCCAAGAAAGGCCATTGCCAGCAAACCTGCCGTAATAAAACCAATCGGGGCGCCAGAGAAACTCTTTGGCACACTGGCCAAGGTCAACCGTTCCCGAAGCCCCGCAAAAATCACCATCACCAACGTAAAGCCCAGTGCAGACCCGATGCCGTATATAAAGCTTTCAACGAAACCATGTGATTCCTGCGTATTCAAAAGTGCCACCCCAAGAACAGCACAGTTCGTTGTAATCAGCGGAAGGAAGATACCCAGAACCTGATACAACATGGGGGAAATCTTTTTCACAAACATTTCGGTGAATTGCACCACCGCCGCGATCACCAGAATAAAGGTCAATATGCGAAGAAATTCCACATTGAGCGGTGCCAGAATATATTTTTCCAATGCCCAACTCGCCACAGATGACAAGGTCAAAACAAAGGTCGTGGCAAAGCCCATTCCAATGGCGGTGTCAATCTTGTTGGACACGCCCATGAAGGGGCAGAGACCAAGAAATTTAACCAGCACAACATTATTTACAAGAGCTGTTGCTATGATAAGCAGTATATATTCCTGCATGTGTTTTCCTACGGTGTTATGTTTATATTTCGTAAATTGAACATCATATAAAATGTTCAGTTGTTCTAATTTTCAATTTTCTTAATTCATAGGTCTGCTGACAACCAGCCGTGTCGGTTCGTCCGTTTCAAACTTTACTCTCTCCCTCATGGCCGGCGTCAGATAGGCCGTCCCGGATGCATCAATCAACATGACATAGCGCACACCCATTTTCCGGGCAATTCTGTACCAGTCATCAGGCCCCGCAACCGTCAGAGCCGTCGCCGCCGCATCGGCCAGCGCGCCATTTTCATGAATGACACTGGTTGACACGATATGCTGAACCGGCATGCCATCTCTGGGGTCTATGATATGAGCGTATTTGATACCTTCTTCCATGCGGAAACGTTCATAATTTCCTGATGTATAAAGATTTTCCCCATCCTGCAATTCCACGGAGGCAATGACGCCCCAATTTATCGGATGTCGAATACCAACTTTCCATGGCCTGCCCTCTAACTTGCCTACGGAAGCTGCCTCAGGATTACCCAATGTATTCAGATCTCCACCCGCATTAATCACAGCATTTCTAATGCCATGGGCTTTCAGAATTTCTTCGGCCCGGTCCAAAGCCGCGCCTTTGCCGAAACCCCCGAAATCGAACTGAACAAGATTATTTTTACTGGACACCAGACGCCCTGTTATTTCAACATCATCCATGGAGGCCGCTCTTGCCGCCAGCTCGTTGATTTTATCCATTGATGGCAAAGCACCAGTGGGCAACTCATCACTATGAAAACCCCATGCTTCGATCAAGGCCCCCATAGCAGGATTGAATAATCCCTCACTTTGCTGTGAGAATTCTTTACCCTGTATGATCAGCGGCAAAAGAAAATCGCTGACCTCCATGGTTTTTCCGTTTGAAATGGCATCATTCAACCGGGACAGTTCCCCCGCTTTCCAGGCATGCCAATCCTCATGCATATGCTGGAACTCCTCACCCACTTCTTTAACCGCTTTTCGGGCAACATCTTTTGGCACCCCTACGATGGTAAAGCTCACCAACGTGCCAAATACATAGGCCTCTTCTTTATATATTTCAGAGACAGATGCATCTCCCTCTGTCTGTGCACAGGCGGTCAACAGAGAAAAAAGACATATCGCGATCCAGGGTTTCAGCAAGCTCATGGATGAACCTCAACCGGATCGATGTTCTTTATATTTTCCTGAAGTTCAACCCGTTCAAGTTTTTTCAGGAAGATGGGCGTAATATTGGCGGTAAAGCGGTCCGAAGAATAACGAATGCGCGACAGGAGAAAGCCGAGCGACAGCCCGACAACACTCAAAATAACAGAGAAAATATCGCCTGCATTAAAAGACTCTCCTAAAATCGCACCCGCGACCATCCCCATAAGCGGCAGCAGATAGATAAGCGCTGATACTTTTAAAATGGCCGCATTACTGATACCGACTTCGATCCTGTCCCCTATGACACCATCAAAATCATTCAGCATTACAAGAGGAATAATATTCTTATCAAAATACCCTGAGATAACTTTAGTACCACACCCCTTTGACATTGCACAGCTACCACAAGCGGACTGGGTTTCAGATTCTACCCACGCCGTTGTGCCCTCTATTTTAACAACACGAACCACGCCCTTGATCAGCTCGTCTTGTCCCATATAAGGATCATTCTGTATAATGTCTGAGTTCATCTGAACCTCTTTACCTTATTATTTTACTTCATTCGGCCAAGGCATAATCCCTGGCCAAATGAAAGAAGAATTAACCTTGCCTAGTCCACCCGATGATCGTAACCAACATCTTTGGATTCAAGGTCCAGCGGATTTTCACCCCGCTTACGCAACCATGAGAATACAGGCGGCACACGATCGGCCAGTGACTCAACAATAATGTCAATGAACGTTGGACCGTCTAAGGCAAAGGCTTTATCCAGTGCGACTTCCAATTCCTCTACGGTTGTCACCCTATAGGCCTGTATCCCGAATGCTTCGGCCAGTTCTTTACCTTTGGTCACATTGAAATCAACAGAGAAACAATCATTATTGCCAGAGCCATCCAAACGATGGAGCCCTTTAATCCAACCAAAACAGGCATTATTGAAATGCAGCAAAATAGCCGGACAATTTAATCTGGCAAGTGTTTCCAGCTCTCCAACAGTCATACCAAGGGAACCGTCCCCAAACATGCCAATTGGCCGTTTGTGAGGCTCCGCTTTCCATGCGCCAACAACCGCAGGAATAGCATAACCCAACCCACCAAAGGCCCGTGGAATGATAAATCGGGATTGGGAATCACCCAGACGCAGAAAGCGCGTCATGTAGGGCGTTGGTGTCCCCGCATCGGACAAAATATTAACCGGAGCCGTAATTCTTTCATTAAGAGCCCGCACAATAGGTTCTGGACGCAAAGGTAAAGATTTTACATGAAATAACGGCTCTGCATTTTTCCAGAATTCTTTACGCCAGCCATTCAATTCCTCGACCCATGGTGTATTCTTCGCGGCATCTGTCTCATCAAGACGTGCCAGTTCGATCAGAACCAACCGCACATCACCGGCGATGGACAATACATTCTGCGTATTATTTGCCAGCACTTCTGAATCGATGTCGACCTGAACCACTTTGCGGTCTGGATTTACACTTGGGAAGCTATATCCAATTGTTACAACAGAGCCAATCTTTGACCCCAAATAAATCACTAGATCAGCTTCTTCCAAAGCGCGATTGGCATGAGGGTGATAACCATTGTCCCCAATCACGCCGATGGCTAATGGATGATTATCATTGATGGCGGCCTGTCCTGTAATGGTATTCACCACAGGAATATTCATCTGCTCTGCCAGTTCAGTCAATTCTTTCTGCGCAGCAGAACGGTTAACACCGCCGCCTGCCACGATGAGAGGTCTTTTGGCAGCCGAAACCAAATCAAGAATTTTTTTCAATTCACTTGGCGGTGCGACTGTCGGAATCGCGGGGAAACGTCCACAAGTTTCTTCCACGTGCAATGAAACCGTATCAAGATCGATATCAGCGGCAAGCATATCTTCCGGTATAATCACATGAACCGCGCCCGGCTTACCCGTTGTGGCAATACGAAAAGCACGACGGATAATTTCGGGAAGCTTTGTTGGTGATTTAACCTGAATTGACGCCTTGGTAATCGGATCAAAAATGCTGACGTTATCAAGTTCGGTCAACATGCCGCGGCCTTCGCCATAGAGCGGAATATCAATTGTAAAGAGGATAACAGGCACTGAAGAGGCATTTGATTCAGCTAATGGCGGCAAGGAATACATTGCCCCCGCCCCTGAAGGCGCTTCGAAAATGCCAACCTTATTTGAAATACGGGCATAGGCATCCGCCATATAACCAGCACTACGCTCATCACGCGCCATGACATGACGTATTTTTCCCTCGGCACGGGCCAATGCGGTGTAAAGCGGAACATTGGTGTCCCCCGGAACGCCGAACATAGTATCCACACCATAATCACTTAACATCTGTACTAAAATATCTGAACCAAGCACTTTTTTCTCCATAGAATTGTATTAACGATCTCACCCAGCCTTGCGGGCCTTAATTTGTCTGAGACTATTTTGATAATATTTTTGCAGGGACTCTTTCCCCGGCAGCATTTCCGCTCTGTTTATAAATTACCGGTTGTCCGCCCCTATTGGCCATAGCTGCGGCCTTAAACTGATACGGCTCCCGTTGTGGAACACAGGCATTAACGGGACAAGTCCACTTACACCGCGCTTCGGCAAAATAGCCTTCGCAATCCACGCAAATATCTTCATCAATGACATATTGATCTGCCTGTGCGGTAATGGCCTGAACCGGACATTCCCTTTCACAAGCACTGCAATTGACACATTCAGCCGTAATCATATAGGACATGGTTAAATCACCTTTTGTGAAAAGAGCCCGGTCAGACCAGCCTTTGACACGCGCTTTTTAATGGCATCAACGTCGGTGGTATATAACCCCTTGTCTCTCATGCGGTTGAAGTAAACAGAACCTGAGAAAGTATATTTCTTACCCAGTCCCTCTTCGGTTTCCATTTCCTCACGTACATTGGTAATCGCATCCCCAATTGCCAGAGTATGAGGCAGAACAATGGTCTCCTTACCAGCAATCGCACGGACCGCGTTATAACCACCGAGAGTTCCGGTCACCATAGCTTCCGTATGACCCACCAGCAGTCCGGCCTTCTCACCGCCACAGAACAGATTATCAATATGTCCTTCAACTTGCATGGCATCATCTCGCGGAGACAAATCAGTAAAGCGCATGGAGTTACCCAACGTTCCCGCATAGGGGTCCACATACCGGACTTCTTCCAGACCGGGGAGCTGCTGCAATTGATGAAGAGGAAGGAAAGGCGTCATAAGCTTCACATGCCCTGTGTCCAGAAGAACAACATTTTCAGCATATTCTTTCAGCGCATATTGAGCACAAGCCTTAGAACCGAGCTTGTCCGTATCAATCATATGCGCAGGGAGAGGCACCATAGCAAGGCCTGTACGTTCCAGCTGCTCCAAAATCTCAGCGGAAATAGTCTCTTTACTCAATTTACAAGAGCCACTCATAGCCCCCAAAGTACCATTGGGTTTTCTACCCGTTTTTTCTTTAATTCCGCATGCACCAACGAGACTTACCCGAGGACCAAAGGTCGGACAGCGAATAACACACATCACGCAACCGTTACCATTATCCGTACAGAGCGTTTGCGCCCCACAGGTTCCAGTCGTATCCAGGAACACATCCCCTTCTACCCGGTCACCACTCTCGAGAACAACTGCATTGATTGATCCGTTACCAATCTCCACATCAATAATCCGGCTAAAAGTCCAGATTTCAACGCCATTCTCCATCAGACACCGTCTAACGGCAGGCTCAATTTTAGCCACGTCATAAATAGAGGCATGCTTATGACCAGGAAATTCCATATTCACATGACGGGAATTATCATCACAAACCTTAAAAAGATGCCCGGCCCCCATGGCGAACATTTCTTCTGTTGCGGAAAAACGACCGTTATTACGCATAATGCCGCCAACAAGTCCTGTTCCCAGCAAACTGTCTGTCCGTTCCAGAAGTATAACTTCATCCGCTCCTGCCAGACGCGCTGCCAAGGCCGCTGAGCTTCCCGCCCAACCGCCGCCAACTATTACGACTCGTTTACCCATCACACTCTCCTTTTAATTACACATATTGCCCGGTCACCAACGACAGAGTCGTCGTTTCATTTTTTTAATCCACTTTTTCAAGAAGATTCAGAGCAGTTGTTTTTTAGTCATTCCTACAAAAGAACTTCAGACACACTATGAAACGCCATATTCTGACCACTCAAGGACAACAGAAGAGCATTAAACAGAATCATCATTCTTTATTTATGAATTAATTGTATACTGTATACAGTTTGTAGTCAATATTTATTCACCACATGCCGAAGCCTTTTCAGCAGCCATATCTTTACGGTTACGACTAGCTCAATTTGACACATGCATGCGAATGGCCTCCGACATAATTTGCGGATGAGATATATGTCCGCCATGCCCACCACCCTCAATTTTTACAACCTGAACCATCGGCAACATCTCTACGATCAGCCGAACGACCTCACTATAAGTGGTCAACGTATTTGTTCCGGTCGACAGCGTAAATTTATGGGGATAATCCTCTAATGCAACCACATCAACGGCCAATCTTTCCGGGTCACGAAACTGGTCGAGCCAGCTATCAACATTTGACAGGATCACAGTACGCGCGCGCTCATCAAATAAATTCAACCAACTACCCTCTCCAAAAGCAACTTTCTCTATAAAAATCCTTGCGGCTTCTTCAATTGCCCCTTTTTCGATCAGGTCCGCAACATCCTTCATATACTCAACCGCCGTATTACGCAGCGCTTCTAATGTTTCAGTACCATTAAGCAACGAAAACAGAGGCGGCTCATGCACAAAAAGGCTCCGCACTACACCGGGATAACCGCCAGCCAATGCAATGGCGACATTCGCGCCGTAAGAATGACCAACGATATGAGCCGATGCTATATTAAGCCCTTCCATAAAAGCCAAAACATCCGCTACGTCTTCGCACAAATGCCCTTGACCAGCCACTGTAGTACTTGCGCTATGCCCGCGTCGGTCATAGGTTATCACGCGAAAATCTGCACTCAGGTTTTCCGCAACACCATCCCAACTATGATGATCATCCCATGATCCGTGAATGCAAATTATAGGCGCCTTCGAACCACCATGGTTACCTTCATCCTTATAGGCAATTTTAACATCCCCTAAAGTCATACGACGGAGACGGCATGAGGCCTCATGAATTGACATCCGTTGTCCCTATTATATATTCTCGACTTCAAATACGCCGCAAATCTCGACGGTGGCATCCGCCGGAAGAGAAATACACCCCATAGAAATCCGCGTATGTTGCCCCTTATCCCCCATGGTTTTAATGAAAATATCCGATGCCCCATTCGCCACAGTTGCGTGGCTCTTAAAATCAGCATCAGATTTAATGTACACTGATAATTTCAAACAACTCTTCAGGTTATCAAGATTCCCGTTGCAAGCAGCCTTTAACTGCAACAACATATTCAATGCGCAAATTTCAGCGGCCTTAACCGCATCATCCAACGACACATCTTTTTCTACGGCACCTTTGTACAACAGTTCGCCATTCCACTTACAGATCTGACCTGAAACATATATGATATTTCCCGCACGCTGATAGGCGATGTAATTGGCCGCTGGTGCGTTTTTCTCAGGTAATGCCAAGCCCAGAGTTGCCAGGTTTGCTTCTATTTTTGATGTCATTGAAATTTTCTCTATGTGAATACAAAGCTAAATTGTATACTGTGTACATT
>JAESRB010000002.1 GCA_016764855.1 Emcibacter sp. | reverse complement strand
TATGGTTATGGGGCCTGCCGCCGGGTTGATTTTAGCAGATCTTGGCGCAGATGTTATCAAGGTTGAACCCATCGGTGGTGATAATACCCGGCGACTTTCAGGGTCTGGTGCGGGCTATTTCGCCATGTATAACCGCAATAAAAAAAGTATATGTCTTGATTTGAAATCGCCGGAGGGTCTGAAAGCAGCGGAAAGGCTGGTTCAGGGGGCTGATATCGTTATTGAGAATTTCCGGCCCGGTGCCATGGATAAGTTGGGACTTGGTTTTGAGGTATTATCCAGCGTCAATCCTCAATTGATATATTGTTCTGAGAAGGGTTTTCTGGCGGGGCCTTATGAACATCGTACGGCATTGGATGAGGTCGCCCAGATGATGGGCGGGCTTGCTTATATGACCGGGCCACCGGGGCAACCCTTGCGCGCCGGAGCCAGTGTGATTGATGTCATGGGGGGCATGTTCGGGGTGATCGGAATTCTGGCCGCTTTGAAACAGCGTGAGCAAACGGGTATGGGCCAGCATGTCAAAAGCGCGCTGTTTGAAAGTTCCGTATTTCTTGTTGGTCAACATATGGCGCAATATGCGGTAACAGGGCAGGCGGCGGCCCCCATGCCGGTGCGTATTTCCGCTTGGGCCATATATGATGTGTTTGAAACCGGGGATGGGCAGCAGGTTTTTGTCGGTGTGGTATCGGATAGTCAATGGATTAAATTTTGTCGAACCTTTGCTTTGGATGATTGGGCCAGCAACCCGGATTATGTGTGCAATAGGGACAGAGTTCGCCACCGGGATATCCTGATGCCGAAAGTCCGGACCTTGTTCCAACAGTTCGGTAAACAGGAACTTATGGAAAAGCTGGAGCATATCGGGTTACCCTTTGCTCCGATTGCCAGACCCGAAGACATGGCCAGTGATCCTCATTTATGCAGTTCCGGTGGGTTGTTGTCGCTGAACTTACCTGATGGCGGAACGGCAGAACTGCCGGCTCTCCCGTTGGAAATGGCTGGACAAAAATTTGGCGTTCGTCATGACGTGCCGCAGATTGGCCAGCATACGGTCGAAATATTGGAGCAGATGGGCTACGCTCCAGAAGCGATCAGGAAAATGTGGCAGAAGCCTGCTGACCAGTAGACCAGAAATTGGCCTGATCCCCTTTCTCGCGGGAGAGGTCAAGATTAAGTTGGTAGTGATCCGGCCGGTAAAAAATTGTAATATATTCAACGGGCCTGTCGTTGATGTCATAGACAATACGGGTGACTTTAAGCAGAGGTGAGCCGATATTCACCTTTAAGGCGGCCCCGGTTGCGCTGTCGGCCAATGTTGCGGTTATGGTTTGCCGCGCCCGTGCAATGGCAATGCCGGACCACTCAATCAGGGCCAGAATAGGCCGGGCTTCCAGCTCCTCATATTTAAAGGTTCTGCCAATATCTTCGGGCAGATAGGTGATGACATAGGAAAAAGGCATGTCGTTCATATGGCGAATGCGGATGGCTTTCTGGACAATGGCAGATGGTTCGAGCTTTAGGGCATCCACAGTCAGTGGCGGCGCCTTAACATAATCGAATTCAATTATTGTGACGGAGGTTTCCTTAGCAATATTTTGCATATCCTCGATCAACCCTGCCATATTGCCCGAAGAATGGGAAACGGGCGTATTGAAGGTCACGGTTGTTCCCCGTCCTCCTTGTCGGGCGACCAAGCCTTCCTTGGCCAATTCGTCAAGGGAGCGTTTGACGGTAATGCGGGAAACATCAAACATCATTTCCAGTTCTTTTTCCGTCGGGATCAAGGTGGCATTCGCATAAACCCCGGAATATATTTTTTCCCGGATCAGAACATAAAGTTGATGATAAAGCGGCGTTGGCAGGCTGTCGTCAATGGTGTCTTTATGTGTCACTGTTTTTTCTGCCACAATCTTCTCCGTTTTTCATATATTAATAGCGTATAATGATATGTCGTTTATAGCATATGTGACAAGGAAAATTACATAGGTCATGTATATTTTTTAGCGCGCGGCTTTTTACCTGTGACAAATGTCATGGCAGGAAAAGATACGGTGGGAGATGATCCAAATATAACATCCAGAAATAGAATATTTTGTCTCACGGTGGGAGAATGAATGACCAATGAAACATTGATGTTGATATGGGGGGCGGCCTCTATTGCATTTATCCATACGCTTCTTGGTCCGGATCATTACCTTCCCTTTGTGGCCGTTGGCAAAGCGCGGGGTTGGGGTCTGTCCCAAACGATTGTGACAACAGTTTTGTGCGGGATAGGACATTCTGTCGGATCGATCCTGTTGGGGCTTATTGGGGTTATTGCGGGAAAGGCGCTTGCTGACCTTGAAATGATAGAGGCCTTGCGCGGCGATGTGGCGGCGTGGGTTTTGATCGCTTTTGGTCTGGTTTATCTTGTTTGGGGTATGAAACGAAGTCAACGTCATAAATCCCATCGTCATATGCACAGCCATGGCGATGGGATATTTCACAGTCATAGCCATAATCACACTGTTTCCCATGCGCATATTCACGAGGGTGGGCAACGTCAAAAGGGCATGGGATATTTTGCTCCGTGGGCTTTGTTTATCATATTTGTTCTTGGCCCCTGTGAACCCTTAATCCCGTTGATGATGATCCCGGCAGCGCAGGGGGAATGGATGAGCATGATCGTGATGATCGGTGTGTTCATGTTGGTGACCATTGGAACCATGGCGGTAATCGTCGCGGGGGCGATGATGGGTTTGAAGTCGGTTGATTTCTCCGGATTGGAAAAATATGCCCATGCTTTTGCCGGGGGCACGCTCAGCCTTTGCGGCCTTGGCATGATAACGCTGGGGCTATAGTCGAAATGAAAGGAAATACAGGAAAGTATCCATGACCGGGAAAACAGGGAATTTCAAAGCAATTGATGCGGTGGTGAATATCTGGACGTCAGAGGCGCTGCAACATCGTCCCGACTGGACTGATGATTTTTTCGTTGGCAAAGTAAAGGGGAACCACAGTTCCGTCGGGACGTCCTTGGAAGAAATGATCCATATGATGGATGAGGCGGGCATTGAATACGCATTTCTGATTGCTGCAAAAACCGGGCGTCCGGGCCTTCCGGGGTGTTACCATATGCCGCCCGAGGTGGTGGCAGAGGCCGTGGAAAAATACCCCAAACGTTTTTTCGGTCTTGTGGGCATTGATCCTTATCAGGGGATGGACGGGGTCCGCGCCTTGGAGGACGATGTGAAGAACAAAGGCTTCATCGGCGCGCATCTTTATCCGCATTGGTTTGAATTAGCCCCTAATCACGCGAAATATTATCCTTTCTATGCCAAATGTATCGAACTGGATATCCCAATTCAGATGCAGGTTGGTCAGTCGTTGATTTATGCCAAAGACAACCGCTGTCGCTCCGTAGGGCGTCCCATTTATTTGGATGATGTGGCTTGTGATTTACCGGAATTGAAATTGATCGGTAGCCATGTGGGTATTCCCTGGCATGAAGAGATGATAGCCATGTCGTGGAAACATGAAAATGTCTATATTTGTACAGATGCACATAGCCCGAAATACTGGCCGGAATCCGTATGGAAATATATCAATTCTTATGGTCAGGATAAGGTCATTTTTGGCACAGACTTTCCGGTTCTGGGTTTCGAGCGGACACTTCAGGAAGTAAGATCTTATGGCCTGAAGCCTGCTGTGGAGAAGAAGTTCCTGCGCAATAATGTCATTAAATTATACGGCCTTGAGGCTCGGGGTGTTGAATTGGCAGCGGAGGATTAAGCATGAGTGGTCCATTGGAAGGTGTGAAAGTCATTGAATTTACCAGCGTGGTTTTGGGGCCTTGGGCATGTCAAATTTTAGGAGACATGGGGGCGGAGGTCATTAAGGTGGAACCTCCGACGGGCGACACCAACCGTCATTTGGGTCCGCGAAGAAATAATGATGATATGAGTGCGTTGTTCCTGACATGCAATCGGAATAAACGCAGTATTGTATTGGACCTGAAACAACCGGAAGGCAAGGCCGCAGCGTTAAAATTGGTGGCGCAGGCCGATGTGATGATCCATAATTTTCGGCCGCAAGCCATGGGCCGATTGGGCCTTGATTATGACTCGGTCAAGGCGGAAAATCCTGAAATTATCTATTGCGCCACTTATGGTTACAGTAAAAATGGACCTTATGGTGATAAGGGCGCGCTGGATGACAGCATACAGGCGGGGTCTGGCATTGCCATGTTGATGAGTATGGTGGAAGGGGAGCCACGTTATCTGCCGACGATACTCGCGGATAAAACCACTGGTATGGCCGTGGTTAATGCGGTGACAGCAGCGCTTTTTTACAAGGAACGCCACGGTAAGGGGCAGGAAATAGAAATTCCCATGTATGAAACCATGGTGTCCTTTGTCATGGTGGAGCATCTTTGGGGCCAGACATTTGAGCCGCCCATCGGCAAGGCAGGTTATGTCCGTTTGATGAGTAAACACCGGCGGCCTTATAAAACAAAAGACGGCTATATTGCGGTGCTGCCCTATTGGGATAATCACTGGAAGACATTTTGCGAGGTGGTTGAGCGGCCCGATATGCTGACTGACCCACGTTTTAAGGATATGAAAACCCGGCTGGCCAATATTGATGTCAGTTACGCGGAAACAGGAAAGGCATTAGCCAAAAAGACAACTGCCGAATGGCTGGTGCTTTTGAAACCAACCAATGTGCCGCATATGGTGGTTAATACATTAGACGATTTGGTTGATGATCCACATTTAAAGCAATCTGGATTTTGGCAGATGGTGGATCACCCGACAGAGGGAAAACTGCGTATGGCAAAAACACCCTACGGTTTTTCAGAAACGCCCCTTGATATCAGAAGGTTACCGCCGCGTCTTGGACAACAGAGTGAAGAGATATTACGGGAGGTTGGATATGATGAGGATCAGATTCAACAGATGTTCACACGAGGCATTACCAAAGGGCCTTCGTCATAAAATAAACAGAAACAGGAGCTTGAAACAATGAGATATGTGCAGGATGAAAAGCCGGAACGCACCGCAGAGGTAAAGGCCTGGCTGGATGAGGAAATTGCTACTCAACAGGTGAGATATGAGACGATAGCCACGGAAATGGAAGGGCTACAGGACAAACGCAACGGCTGGATCGCAAGGTTTTTGGAAATTATTCAAAATAAAGGCTTCAACGTGAATGGTGATCTGCGTCGTCAGATTACGCCCGAAGAAATCCCGGAACGGCCGGACCGGCCCGATGCCGATAAAGTGGTTTGGTAACATAAACATCAGAGAAAAAAGGAAAGATCATGGCGCGTCCACATATTGAGCCCTTTGTTGAACTGAACGAGGATTATAAGAATTTTACACTACCAGGTTTCACGCCCTTAGGGAGCCACTTTAAAGTCTTGTCGTTGGATACGGATGTGGGCTCTTGTACTCTGAAGATGCGTTTTGATGGCGGATACAGCAGAAAACCGGGCTTGAGCTATTCAGATATAGAGATTTTTGTCCTGAACGGGGCCATGAAGGTGGGGGGGGAGCTATGTGTGGAGGGACATTATCTGTTCGTGCCCGCAGGATATGCTCTTGATGCTATTGAGGTGCCGCAGGGCTGTGAAATGTTGGTGATGTATAACGATAGCGAGCCAAGTTTTATGGAATCTGATACGCATCATCCCCTATGTTTGAAAGAGGGATTCGTCACCGTCAATGGCTATGAGGATGCCCCCTGGGCGCCAGGGAATCTGGTTAATCCATCCGTCGCGGCGGGCTGTCTGATAAAGGTTTTGCGCTATGATGTGCTGACCGAGGCCATATCGTTTCTATATTGTATGACGCCGCAATTCATGCAGGATAATATTTCCTATCATGATTGTGCCGAAGAAAGTTATCATATCTGGGGCTCGTCCTGGATGATGCAATTTGGTGAATTGCCCACGGGAGGTTATTTCTGGCGACCGCCCTATATCAATCATGGGTCATTCCGCAGCAAATTGGGAACCATTGCCTTTGGCCGGACAGATTCAAAACTCCATAATTATTTTCATTTTAATCCGTGGTCCAACCCTGATGAGAATAAACTTCGAGCTGCCGCACAGATGTACCGTCAAAGGCCGCAATTATACCAATGGGCCTTGTCCGATGGCCATAACCATCCGCACGGTCCCTCTGATTTTGAAAATCCTCACTATCATGATGATCCACAGGTTAAGCATATCCACGGACATCATGATCATCCGCATGATCACCACCATCATAACCATGATCATGATTAAAATTGGCAGGGCGGGCAATGGCGCATAAAAAAGTTTTCATAAAAAACGATGGAGCAGCTCAATTTGGCAAAACATTAGAGCCGGGTAAGCGTCCGGCCCTTCTGCTCGTGGACTTTGTTATGGCATATATTGATCATGACTCGCCGTTATATGCGGGCGTGGAAAATGTATTCGAAAGTGCCGGGCGTATTTTGGAGGTCGCGCGAAAATCGCAGATTCCTGTTATTTTCACGAATGTGGTCTATAGTAAAGATGGTCGAGACGGCGGAGTTTTTTACCGTAAAATCGGGGCCTTAGAATCCTTCCTTAAAGGTAATCCGTTAGCAGAATTTTCGTCCTCTCTGATGCCCATGGACGGGGATCTTGTCTTAAGTAAGCAATATGCCAGCGCTTTTTTCGGCACGTCGTTATCCTCGACCCTAACAGCGATGAAAGTGGATACGGTGATTGTCACGGGCCTGTCCACATCTGGTTGTGTGCGGGCTACAGCGGTTGATGCCTGTCAGCATGGCTTCATTCCACTTGTGGTGAAAGAGGCCGTTGGCGATAGGGACTCAATCCCTCATGAAGCAAATTTATTTGACCTTCAGGCGAAATATGCCGAGGTCGTTTCTGAGGGTTTCATTCTATCCTACTTGGATAACATTTCCTGATCATAGCTTGTCAGTTAAAGAGTTTTCAGTATATGGTTGTGTTGATATGGTTTGGGAGAGGGAAATGGGATTAAGTTGCCAAGCGTGTCTGGCCAGAAATAGCGCCCTTTGTTCCGCGATGGTTGGCGATGAGATAGAGCAACTATTTTCTATTGCCCACCGGGTAAAAGTAGATGAGGGCGGTTTTCTGCTTCACGAAGAAGACCCCTCCAAATATGTTTATAATCTGTCCTCGGGCGTATGCACATTGGAACGCCTGGCCAGTGATGGTAGTCGTCAAATCATGGCTTTTGTATATCCGGGGGACTTTATTGGGATCAATTCAGGACCTTTTTATAGTGTCAGCGCACAGGCGCTGGCCCCGGTTGTGGCTTGCCGCTGGCATATGAAAGACCTTGAGGGGTTATATCCTACGCACCCCGTCTTGGAGAGGAAAGTTCATGAAATAGCCTCCCGGGTTTTAGCAGCTACCATGGATCAGCTTTTTGTTCTGGGCCGGAAAAATGCTGTTGAGAAGATTGCCTATTTTCTGCTCTATATTGATGGACGACAACAGAAATTTGATGGCCATAGCGACAGTTTCATACTGCCCATGACCCGAATTGATATTGCCGACTATCTGGGCGTGGCCGTTGAAACAGTAAGCCGTGCTTTTTCGCAGCTAAAACGCCGAGGCCTGATCGAATTATCACAAGCCTGGGTCGTGACCCTGAAGGACCGCGAAGGCTTGCGACAAGTGGTTGAGAAAACGTCCCCTTGAATATCAGGATAGTTTTTTTATCGCGTCCAACATGCGGGCCATGAAATGGCTTCGGTCTGGAATAATATGTTTGCCGCCTTTGTCCAGCAGGCTATTGGCGGGGTGGCTACCGGATTTTCCATAGGTATCGGCGAATAGTTCCAGACGTTGTCGAGCAAGGTAATTGCTCATGCCCGGCCGTTTGCGATGTTGTCTTAGGGCGTTTATATCAAGGGAGGCATTGGCGGTCATCGTGTCGCCCCAGCCGGATTCCTGAAGAACCATACCCCGGTAATCAATGATGGCGGATCGGCCGCCTGTGGCATTTTCTGGCATGTCATGGCCTCGGATGGCGCTACAATTCGATGAGATGACATAAGCCATATTTTCGATGGCGCGGGCGCGGCGGGCGATATGTTTCGGGCTGTCTGCCGTACAGGCAATTTCGCCAGATGAATGAAGGAATATTTCAGCCCCGCGCAGGGCAAGACTGCGGGCGATTTCAGGATAAAGGATTTCTTCGGATGCGATACAGGCCAGATTACCAATATCGGTATGGGCCACGGGAAAAACGCCGTCCAGACCGTAAACATCAAGATATTTATCCCAGACATCATGAGGGGTCGGGGCAAACATGGAATTCAGCCGTCGGTAGCGTAAAATTACATTGCCGGAAGGATTAAGGATAAAGCTGGTCTGGAAATAAAGGCTCGGAAAATTTGGATCTTTTTCATAAGCATTGCCGGATAGATAGATATCATTATCCTGCGCAATGCGGCCCAGAGCTTCATATTCCGGCCCATCCATATCAAGGCAGGCCTTCTCGGCCCATCCGGCAATCGTTTCATTCATAGGATAGGCAGTCAGGAAATATTCCGGCAGAACCACCAGTCGGGTATCAGGCCCGACAAATTTCTTGCTGGACTGTATTTCCAATGCCAGACGCTGGATCGTCTTATTTATCAGCAGGCGGGCGTCTTCGCGGCTGTTGCAGTTGTTGACCGTATCAATGGAGGTTTGCAGCGCAATGGCGTAATAAGTAGGGCCGAGCAGTTTAGCTTCATTTTCCATTGTTACGCATCCTCCTTATCTTGCTTCGATTAATTCGATCAGTTCGCCGGCATTGCCAATACAACATGCGGATCTTCGGCCATTGTAGGGGGGCATATCCATGCGGATAGGGGCTGTGATCAACGGGGCCTTTACGGCATCCATATCTTCTACAATAAAGCTGGTCATGGCAATTCCGGGCGCGAGCTTCTTGGTTTGGCAGGGGCGTTTGATGGTGGTTTCCGGATATTGGTCAATCTCATTATTCACGATCCGCCCGACACAACTCATGGACAGATAATGAGGGGTTTCTTCCGGGAGATCAAAGGCTTTGTTGATGACGCTATATTTAACGAAATACTCGTTGCCTTGAGCCCAGCCAAAATTCTCCGTATAGAATTTAATGGCGTCTTTCATATTCGGTGTTGCCAGAACCATGATAAAGATATGATCAACGGCGGTTTGGGCCATGGGCAGATCATAATCCGGAAGATTGCCGCGCACTTGATTGAGATAAAAGACTTCCCGCGCCACGCCCACCGCTTGCATGGGATAAATTTTGTCGGAAAAATCCAGATAGGTGGGGACGCCAATGATATCAAAGGGCGATTCTTTCAGATTTTCATGTAATGTTTCCACATCCTGAACCGTGATTTCAATGCCATTCCAGCCATAGGACATTAATGGTTTGTAATCCGGCATGTCATCATTTTCAACGATGCGGATAAAGACCTGAGCCTCACTGAGCGGGCCCATGAGAACCTGTCGTTTTCCGGTCATGTCCGGGGTGCCCCAGCTATCGGCTTGATCTTGTTGGACAAAGCTGTCTTCGATGACCTTATAATCAAAATAGTTTTTGTAGCTATTGACCACGGCCGTCACATCCGCTGCAGATACTGTGGCGCATTTAATCCGTCCTTCGCCGTCAGTGCGGCAGTCCTGTGCGGTCATGATCATGGTCCCTATTTTATTAATATACAGATGACAGTTTGCGTTAAAGGATATTTTCGGCAATGACAAAAGTCATCTCCCCCTGACCTTCGCCTGATATTATATCATTCGACATTATTTTTTTGTCAGCCTTGGAGGGATTTTAACATGACGGAAAGACGAACCTATGACCTGATCATCCGTAATGCGCGGGTTGTTCGACCGGGAATGGACACGGTTGACCTTCTTGATATTGGGATCAAAGACGGAAAGATCGCTGTCCTTGCCCCGGAATTACCCATAGCAGAAGCGGGGCAGGTGGTTGATGCGGAGAATAAATTGGCTTTCCCCGGATTGGTGGACGCCCATATGCATACGGGAATCTACAACCCCCTTGATCAGGATGCGCGTACGGAAAGTCGCGCGGCTGCCATGGGTGGGGTGACATCCAGTCTGAATTATATGAGGACTGGACAATATTATCTGAATAAGGGCGGGGCTTACCGTGATTTCTTCCCGGAAGTTCTTGCGCTTTCCCATGGGAATTTCTATGTGGATTATGGTTATCATCTGGCCCCGATGATGAAAGAACATATTGCGGAGATACCGGACCTTGTGGCCAACTATGGGGTGACGTCATTCAAGATTTTCATGTTTTATGGCTCTCATGGGCTTCATGGTTTGTCCAGTGATCAGAGCGATTTTCTGATGACACCACCGGGGGAGAAATATGATATCGCGCATTTCGAATTCGTCATGCGCGGTATCAAAAAAGCCATGGAAGAAAATCCGGATAAAAAAGACATTATTTCCTGTAGTCTTCATTGTGAGACAGCTGAAATCATGTCGGCCTATACGAAAATAGTGGAAGAGGAGGGCGTGCATACGGGGCTTCGGGCCTATCATGAATCCCGCCCGCCCCATTCGGAGGGGTTGGCCATCGCCATTGCCTCATACCTTGCCCATGAGACGGACTGTGTGAATATCAATCTGTTGCATTTATCTTCTCGAAAGGCGCTGGATTCAGCGGCCCGCATGTCATTGGCCTTTCCCCATATAAATTTTCGAACAGAGGTAACAATCGGTCATTTATTATTAGATGTGGATTCCCCATGTGGCTGTCATGCTAAAGTCAATCCGCCCATTCGTCCTCGAGAAGATGTGGAGGCCTTATGGCAAGCAGTGCTGGACCGTAAAGTAGACTGGATTGTATCGGACCATGCCTGTTGCAAAGAAGAAATGAAAACCGATAATCAGCAGCCTGATCAGATATTCCTGGCCAAGTCCGGCTTTGGCGGTACGGAATATCTGTTGAGCGGTTTGATCAGTGAAGGGGGAAAACGTGGCATGTCCTATAATCATATGGCGGAATTGGTCTGTCGAAATCCGGCGGTTCGTTATGGGCTTTCAAAAAAGGGGGATATTGCTCCCGGATTTGATGCGGATATTGTATTGGTTGACCCGACAGAGGGTTTTGTAGTCAGCGCGAAAAACTCCCCCTCAACCCAAGGATACACACCGTTTGAAGGCCAGGCGTTGACAGCAACGGTCAAGCAGACTTATCTGCGCGGCAGGCTGATTTACGACAATGGGAATATTGTGGGCAGTCCCAATGGTCAATATTTAAAACGCCCGATTTAGGAGCATATATGTAGATTCTTCCTCATCAGGGTCGAAGGACCCTGATTTATGGCCCGCCAAGACGATTATGGCGGGCTTTTTTTATATGATATCCTGTTTGGTCAGGTCACTGACCTCTATGTCATTAAATTGTAAAAGGCCTTTGTAAATTTCTTCATTATGTTGGCCTAAAGTAGGGCCAGCCCAGCGGACTTTCCCCGGAGTTTTAGAGAATTTTGGGAAGACATTCTGCATTTTAAGGTTTTTGAATTGGGGGTGGGCGACTTTGATAATCGCTTCCCGTGCCTTGAAATGAGCATCGGACAGCATATCCGGTGCGCGATATATCTTACCTTGGGGAATAGCATACTCATCCAATATGGACATTAGTTCATCTGCATTTAATGTGTGGCTCCAATCGGCAATTAAGTCGTCCAGTTCCTTTTGGTTTTTCCCGCGGGAAGTATGGCTTTTATAACGGTCGTCTTCGGCCAGTTCCGGCTGTCCCATGGCGGCGGCTAGTCTTTTAAATACCGTATCCTGATTGGCGGCGATCAGAACGAAAATACCGTCTTTGGTTGGATAGACATTGGACGGGGCCACATTGGGCAGGATAGCACCAGACCGTTCGCGGATATAGCCGCCTTCCACATATTCACTGATTAAAGATTCCATCATGGCAAGCACGGCTTCGTAAATGGCACTGTCGATCATCTGACCTTCGCCGGTTTGGTCGCGGTAATGAAGCGCAGCAAGCGCCCCAAGACAGGCAAAGGTGGCGGCCAATTGATCCCCGATGGAAATGCCCATGCGGCTTGGCGGCGTTGAAGGGTCGCCGACCACATAACGCATACCGCCCATGGCTTCCCCTATAGAGCCATAACCGGGCCGACTGGAATAGGGGCCATCCTGACCAAATCCGGATACGCGAACCATGATCAGGCCGGGGTTAATTTTCTTCAATTCATCATAACCCAGTCCCCATTTCTCCATGGTTCCGGGCCGAAAATTTTCAATGACAATATCGGCCTTGGCAATGAGCTTGCGGGCTATTTCCTGACCTTTCTTCTCTCTTAAATTCAAGGTGATGGATTTTTTATTTCGGGCGATAATTGGCCACCATAATGATTGTCCGTGGGGTTTTTCCTGTCCCCATTCCCGAATAGGATCACCCACATGAGGCGGCTCAATCTTAATCACTTCTGCACCGTAATCACCCATGAGTTGACCGCAGAATGGTCCAGCAAGTAATTGACCCATCTCGATGACCCGTATGCCTTTCAGAGGGCCGGTGATGTCGTGTTCGTGATCAGTATCCATAGGTATATCTTCCCTTTTTTGCCATCATCTAAGCTGCTTTTAAAGCATTAATGATATAATGATATAATAACTTGCCATTTCTGTCTATCTCTGTGTAGAATGATGGTATATTTATTATGAGCGATGTGAAATAACTTTATGGCCGGGAATGTTGAGATACTTGAAGTTTCCCCAAGGGATGGGCTTCAGAGTGAAGAGAGATTTGTGCCGACAGAAGATAAAGTGGCCTTGATTGAAAAGGCCGTTGAGGCAGGGCTGCGCAGGATAGAGGTTACGAGTTTTGTCAATCCCGCCCGTGTTCCCCAAATGGCTGATGCGGATAAGTTGTTGCAATCACTTCGTAAAAGATCAGAGGTAACCTATACCGGATTGATATTGAATTATCGGGGCTTTGAGCGCGCCCGCGCGTTGCAGGTGGATGAGGTGGGTTTTGTCATTGTTGCTTCTGAAACATTTAATCAACGCAACCAAGGGGCCAGCATTCAGCAGACTCTGGAACAATGGCAGCGGATATCTAAAGACGCCCGTGCTTGTGGCATAAAAGCACAAGTGACGATTGGTGCCGCATTTGGCTGTCCCTTTGAGGGCGAGGTTGCGGTTGATCAAGTAAGAGATATTGCTCTGCGGCTTGCAGAATATGACCCTGTGGAAATTGGCTTTGCGGACACCATCGGGGTTGGGGTGCCGACACAGGTTCATGATTTGATCGGTGCGGTCGCCGGGGAAATGCCGGATATGCCCCTGCGCTGTCATTTTCATAATAGCCGGGGGACGGGGCTTGCCAATGCGGTTGCGGCTGTGGAGGCTGGGGTTAAAACTCTGGATGCCAGTATCGGCGGTATTGGGGGCTGTCCGTTTGCACCAAATGCCACGGGAAATATCGCGACAGAAGATCTGGTTTATATGCTGGACCGTATGGGCATAAAAACGGGCCTAAATTTGGAAAAATTAATTGATACGGCCCATTGGTTAGAGGGGCTGTTGGAAAAGACCGTGCCGGGGCAAGTCTCAAAGGCCGGGATTTTTCCACCAAAGATATAAACTAGAGGGACGGAGGACAGTAACATGGAATATCGTTTAGGCGTAGATGTGGGCGGAACCTTTACCGACTTGTTATTAATAGAAGAGGATACGGGGCGAACTTATCGCAGCAAAGTTCCCTCTACGCCGGCGGACCCTTCGCAGGCTGTTCTTATGGGGACGCAAAAGATTTGCGATATGGCGGGGATATCAGCATCTGATTTATCTTTTTTCATGCATGGCACAACAGTGGCGACTAATGCGGTTCTGGAGAGGAAATATGCCCGTGTTGGGTTGGTCGTTACCGATGGCTACCGGCAGATATTGCAAGTGGCAAGGTCACTGGTTCCTGGTGGTCTGGCCTCTTGGATTATCTGGCAGAAACCGGAAACGCTGGCTCCGCTGGAATGCACCATAGAGATCCCGGAGCGGCTTGATGCGCAAGGTCATATTATCCGTGAACTGGACGAAGATAATTTGCGGAGACAGCTTGAAACTTTGAAAAAAGAAAAGGTTGAGGCGGTGACAGTCTGCCTGATCAACAGTTTTGCAAATAATGCACATGAGCAAAGAGTAGGAAAAATTATAAGGGAAGAAATGCCGGATATTCCGGTTTCTTTGTCGTCTGATATCCTGCCGGAGAAACAGGAGTATGAACGGGCTTTGACCACAGTGGCTAATTCAGCGGTCCGACCCACAGTGGCCCGCTATGTGCAAAATCTGCGCAATGAATTACGGGCGCAGAATATGACGGGACAGATTAATCTGTTGCGGTCCGATGGCGGATTGATGTCCTCGGAAAAATCCGAAGAATTGCCCGTTGCCCTCTTGATGAGCGGACCTGCGGGCGGGGTTTCTGGTGCGCTTTGGATTGCGGGGCATGCGGGATATAATAATCTTTTGACATTGGATATGGGCGGTACCTCCACGGATGTATCTTTGATCGAAAATGGTACGGCACGCGTAACTCGGGATACGGTGGTGGGGGACCTGACGGTGCGCACGTCTTCGTTGGATATTAAAACCGTGGGGGCCGGTGGTGGCTCCATTGCCCATGTGCCGGAATTAACCGGGGCTTTGCGGGTGGGACCGGAAAGTGCCGGAGCTGTACCGGGTCCGGCCTGTTATGGCAGCGGCGGGGATAAGCCCACTGTGACTGATGCCAATGTGGTTTTGGGATATTTGCCGGCTTCTTTGCTGGGGGGTGAAATGAAGCTTGATGTTGCTGCGGCGAGAAAAGCCGTACAGACCATTGCCGATGCGTTGGACATCAGCCTGATGGCAGCAGCAGCCGGGATCATTGATATCGTGAATGAGAATATGTTTGGGGCGTTACGCATCGTATCCGTTCAACAGGGCTATGACCCCCGTGACTTTGCCTTGATTGGTTTTGGCGGTGGCGGACCGTTACAGGCCAATGCCATTGGCAAGCTTACCCAGTCGTGGCCGGTGATAATCCCGCCGGGGCCGGGAGTATTATGCGCTTATGGTGACGCAACAACCCGTATGCGGGCAGAGGCCGCTCAAAGTCTGTCCAGCAGATTGGATAATGCCGATGGGCAGCAAATCGAGGAAATACTGGAAACGATGGCCGGAGATGTCAGTAGACAGCTTGTTGAGCAGGGGGTTCCTGTCTTGGAGCAGGAGGTTCAATTTGAAGCCGGGGTCCGTTATCAGGGACAAGGTTTCGAGGTGGTGATGCCCTTCACACGTGAAGGCTTTGCGAAGACAGGGCTTGACCAATTGGCAGAAGCCTTTCATGCGGAACATGAAAAGCTGTTTACCTTTCGCTTGGAGGCTCCCATAGAATTGGTGAATTTGCGGGTTACGGTTCTTGGTAAAAGAGCCAATGTGAAAGCGATCAAAATCGTCAGGGGCAATGGCGATCCCCGTGAGGCACAAATGGGAGTAACGCCTGTCTGGATGGATGGAGAGGAAAAACAAGCCAAACTGTATGACCGTGAAAAATTGAGGGCGGGGGATAAAATCACGGGACCTGCCATTATAACAGAGATGGATTCCACGACTTTGATCTTGAGCGGTCATGTGGCTGATGTGGACCGTTTTGGCAATATTCTCATCAACCCGTGCGCATAAGGAGGACAACATGGCTGCGACAATAATTCAGGAAAATACCACAGCGTTTAATACGGTGGATGTTGATCCGATTACATTGGATATCATTGAAAATGCATTGAAGAATGCGCGTTTTGAAATGGATGCGACCCTCTTTCGAACGGCTATGTCACCGGGAATTAGAGAGCAGGGTGACGCCTTTCCCTTGATTGCGGATAAGGGCGGATTGATGTTAGCCGGGCAGTTTGGCTCGTTCATTCAGGGATTTCTCAACGGGTATGACGGGACGATTGAAGAAGGGGATATTTTTTGGTTGTCTGATCCCTATACATGTGAAGGGGCCGTCAGCCATGCCAATGATTGGTTGGTATTATTAGCCATTTTTAAAGAGAGGCGGCATGTGGGCTGGAGCGCCATGTTCGGTCATATGACAGACGTGGGCGGTATGGTGCCGGGGTCATTACCGACCAATGCGATAACTATTTTTCAGGAAGGTATCCGAATTCCGCCCGTTAAACTTTACAGAAAGGGTGTTAGGCAGGAGGACCTGCTTAAGGTCGTTCTACATCAATGTCGTATGCCGGAATGGGCCGGGGCGGATTTGAATGCCATTGTTGCGGCCTGTCGTATGGCGGAACGTCGGGTGGTTGAAATGTGCGATCGGTTTGGTTCTGATACGTATATTTCTGCAACATTAAAACTTCTGGACCGTAACAGAAGGGCTATGGCGCAGTTGATTGCCACTTCTGTGGGGGAAGAAAAGGTCTCTTTCGAGGATTATGTCTGTGACGATGGCCGTGGTTTTGGGCCTTATAAAATAAAATGCACCATGTGGCGGGAAGGCGACAAGGTGATTTTGGATTGGGAGGGGACAGACCCGCAATCGGAAAGCTCGATCAATTTTTATCTTAACGAAAATATGCTCAAGATGTTTTTTGGCATTTATATGATCATGGTGTTTGATCCTCAGATATTGTTCAATGATGGCTTTTACGATCTGGTTGAGGTGCGTATCCCGGAAGGCTCGCTTCTGAAACCACGCTTCCCGGCGGCTTTGAGTTGCCGGACCCATGCATTGGGTCGGATCTTTGATGTATTGGGGGCTTTGTTGGGGCAACGTCAGCCAGAATTCCTGAATGCGGCTGGTTTCTCGTCCAGTCCCCATCTGATGTATTCTGGTTATGACAGTCAGGGGGAATGGTTCCAACTGTTCCAGATCGGCTTTGGCGGTATTCCGGGACGGCCCTTTGGCGATGGTCCCGACGGCCACTCGCTATGGCCCGGTTTTACCAATGTGCCTAATGAATTTCTTGAGGCCTATTTTCCGCTGAGGATAGAGCGTTATGAAACCATCGCGGATTCCGGCGGTGCTGGTCTTAATCGCGGGGGTAATGGTATCTCGATCCACTATCATTTTTTACAGGACGGGACCATATCAATTCATGATGACCGCTGGTTTACTTATCCTTGGGGTGTGCATGGGGGAAATCCGGGAATGCGTTCCACAAAAACACTGGTACGCAAAGACGGGGAACGAGAGGTTCTGCCGTCCAAATGTGATGATATTTCTGTCCGAATTGGCGATGTACTGATTTACAATACTTGGGGTGGCGGCGGATGGGGTAACCCGCTGGACCGTGATGCGGAATTGGTCGCGCGGGAGGTTCGGCAAGGACTGGTCTCACCACAAGGTGCCCGGAATTACGGTGTGGTTCTGGATGTTGAGAATGATGTTGATGAAGCCGCAACCCGCGATTTAAGGGCGGTAATGCAGGAAAATATCAAAACGAGCCAGATATTTAACTCAGGCCCTTCTCTTGAGGAACTTAGGGAAAGATGTCTTGCGGAAACCGGGCTTCCCGCGCCCATACAGCCGGTATGGAATTAAGGAAACGGATAAGGTCTGTCTTCTAACTAGCTGGTTTTTATGATTTATTATTGTTGAACAGAAGATTGTTTCTTATGGTAAGGTGTTTTGTGAATTAGGGTGTGAAGGCATGAAGAAACTGACCAGCCAAATGATTTCTCTGTTAGGGGCGGAAAATTTCATTACCGACAAAACGGAATGTATCTATTATTCTCAGGATGTTTACCGTGCTTCCTCCCATGTAACTTGTGGTGTGATGAGACCGGGGAATATGACGGAACTTTCGGCAGGAGTAAAGATAGCGGCCATGGCGGGATATTCTCTTTTCCCCCGGGGTGGTGGCGTATCCTATACCAGTGGTTATTTGCCAACGGTGGAGAAATCCCTGACCATCGATACGACGCGTATGAACCGTATATTAGAGATCAATCAACAGGATATGTATGTCACTGTAGAATGCGGTTGTCGGTGGGTAGATTTATATGAAGCCTTGAAAAATACGGGCCTGCGCACGCCTTTTTGGGGGACGCTTTCTGGGATAAGCGCCACGGTTGGCGGCAGTTTGAGCCAAAATAGTATCTTTTTTGGTTCGGGGCATTATGGCACAGCAGCGGACAGCGTCATCGGTATGAAACTTGTAACCATTGGCGGCGATATCATCACCACTGGGTCGGGAGCGGTGAAGGGCGGCAGTGTATTTTTCCGTCATTATGGTCCTGATTTGACCGGGTTGTTTACGTCTGATGCGGGGGCATTGGCGGTTAAGGCCACCATCACGCTGAGACTAATGGCAGAGACACCTCATAAGGTCTTTGGATCGTTTAATTTTCAAACGTCAAATGATATGTTCGCCGCCATGGCAGAGATTGCACGTCAGGGGCTGGCCAGTGAATGTTTTGGTTTTGACCCCTATCTGCAATCACAACGCATGAAACGGGAAAGTCTGGCCAAGGATGTCAAGGCGCTGACCGGGGTGGTCAAGGCCAATTCTTCCCTGTTGGGGGGCTTGAAAGAAGGGGCCAAAATGGCGCTTTCCGGGCGGCGCTATATGGATGAGGTGCGCTATTCGGTCCATATAATAACAGAACATAAATATGACGGCGTAGCAGAACACTATATGGCCGATATTCGCGCCATCGCAAAGAAGTGTAACGGCGAAGAAATTGAGAATACAATTCCAAAGGTCATTAGCGCCAATCCCTTCACACCATTGAATAATATGATCGGTCCTGCGGGCGAACGTTGGTCCCCGGTACATGCTTTGGTGCCTCATTCGCGGGCAGATAAATTGCAAAGCGCGATCGAGGCTGTCTATACAAAATTTGCCAAGGATATGGCGGAATATAATATTGGCACGGGGTATCTTTATACCACGGTCGGGACATCGGCCGTGGTGATCGAACCGGTGTTCTTCTGGCCGGATGCGTTGCTGCCATTTCACCACCAACATGTTGAAAAATCGGTATTGAAGGCGATGAAGGGCTTTCCCGAAAATAATCAGGCGCGTTCTGTGGTTCAGAAAATCCGGGAAAGCCTGATTGATCTATTTTTGGCACAGGGGGCCGTTCATTTTCAAATTGGCAAAACCTATAAATATAAACAGGGTTTGCATGATAATAGTTATCAATTGGTGGAAAGTCTCAAGAAAAATCTGGACCCGCAGTTGAGGCTTAATCCAGGAGCCCTTGGCCTGTGGCCCGATGATGACAAAGGAAAAAAAGGTGAGTGAGAATATTCAAATACGTTTGAAAAATCGACCGGAAAACGCCCCTGTTGCACAGGATTTTGAAGTTTTTCATGGACAGATTCCGGTGGCCGGAGCAGGGGAGGTTTTATGCCGTAGCCTTTATCTGTCTCTTGACCCTTATATGCGGGGGCAGATCAGTGGTCGTCATATATCCGGGGCCATTCATCCGGGAGATACTATGCGTGGGGAGACAATTTCCGAGATTGTAACGTCAGATCACCCGGATTTTAAAATGGGGGATGTGGTGATGCATCAGGGCGGTTGGCAGGTATATTCACTGGCCGAAGCTGCGGAATTGACCCTTGTAGACCACCGTATTGAACCGGTTTCTCTGGCGCTCGGCATAATGGGGATGCCCGGATTAACGGCCTATGCTGGCATGTTATATCTGGCGGAGCTTAAAGCAGGCGACAGATTGGTGGTTTCGGCCGCATCGGGTGCAGTGGGGTCTATGGTGGGGCAAATTGCCCGAATTCTGGGCTGCGAAGTGATTGGTATTGCCGGAACCGACGAAAAATGCCGGTGGCTGGTTGAAGAGGCCGGTTTTTCTCATTGTATCAATTATAAAAAACATGACCTTAGGGGGAGAATTGAAAAATACTGCCCGGAGGGAATTGATGTTTATTTCGACAATGTCGGGGGCGAGACGTTGGAGGTTGTTATGGGGCAATTGGCCCTTGGCGCGCGGGTGGTTCTATGTGGACTCATGGCGCAATATAATACGGATGTGGTTCCGGCCGGGCCCAATCCTGCGACAATTATCCGCGCGCGGGCAACGGTCCGGGGTTTGGTCGTCTATGATCATTTTGACAAGAAACAGGAATTTCTGAATAAGGTTCTGCCGTGGGTGGAACAAGGATTGATCAAATACCGGGAAGATGTCACAGAAGGTTTAGAAAATGCGCCCGATGCCTTTGTACGTCTGATGACAGGTAAAAATTTTGGCAAAACCATCATCAAAATTTAGATCAGAATTTACCTGAGAACTTAACAGCGCGTTACGGGGCTCATATACCTATTGATCCGTCAAAATTCAGTGACCATAGCGTGGACAGTCCTTATCTTCCTAATATGTTATTGCCAATAGTCCTTATAATATTAAGCCAGAAGAGCAGCATATGGAGCCATATTCTGCCAATTGATTTTATGGACTATGCGGAGGATGGAAATGACGGATGTGACATTGGAAGAACTCCTGGAAAGAGCACGTAGTCTCGTCCCGACGCTTAGGGACCGTGCCGCAGAAACCGAAAGCCTGCGCCAGTTACCCAAGGAAACAATGGCCGATCTCCACAGACTAGGCCTGCTCAAATATTATCAGCCGAAAATGTTCGGGGGGTACGAGATGGACTGGGGCGCACATGCGGAAATTGCTTATGAGTTGGCACGGGGCTGCACGTCTACGGCTTGGATACAATGCGTCGTCGGGTCGCATACATGGATGGCGGCGCGTCTTGGAATGCAGGTTCAGAAAGAGATTTTTGCCAACCCGGATGTCCTTATTGCAACGGCCTTTGCCGGGGGTCGGAATGTTTCCAGCAAAAAGGTCGACGGTGGCTATTTGGTCTCCGGAGAATGGTCATTTGCCAGTGGTTTGTCGCACTCAGAATGGGCGATTGTCGGAACGCAGGCCGAAACCGCAACCCGCGATGAATATGAAATGACGCTTTTTGTCTTGCCCGCAAGCGATTTTGAATATGTGGACAATTGGTATGTGTCCGGCTTGAAAGGCACAGGCTCCATGAACATCAAAGTTACAGAGGTCTTCATCCCCGAACATCGTGCCATGCCCATCAGCACCTTTGATACGGGAACCGCAGAGGGTGCAAAAGCGCACGACAGCTATACTTATCAGGCCTATATGCCGGAATATTTCTTTTCGGTGCCTTTGGGGCCGATTGTGGGAACGGCAGTTGGGGCAATGGAGGCCTATTTGGAGATTACCAAAAGCAGAGTGGGGGCCATGTTTGGGGAGAAAATAGCTGAACAAATTCCCGTACAGACCCGGATTGCGGAATCATCCGCAGAAATTTCCGCAGCCAAGCTATTGAATGCCCGCGTTTATGAGATGTTACATGCCCGTGGTGTGCAGGGGGAGCGAATTCCCAAAGATGAATTGGTGCGACTGAAGCGAGACTGTGTCTTTATTGGCAAGTTATGTTCCGATGCTGTCACGCGTCTCGTAAAGATGATGGGGGCCAGCGGGTTGAGTGATAAAAACCCTGTACAGCGGTTCCACCGAGATATGGAGGCCTTGACCGCGCATCAAAGTCAACAATGGGAAATTGGTATGACGCCCATTGGTCGGTGGGCGTTGGGACTGGAAACGGGGAATGAAATCATCGATTCCGCACCGGAAAAAAGCAGCTATATGTTCTAGGGTTTTAAAAACAGGGTATTAACGGGATGGAACGGAACAGACAGTTACGGCTCGCGCGGCATATCAAAGAACATGAAGCCGTTTCTCTGGATTTATTTAACATTACAGAAGAAGATATTCCCACACCGGGTGAGGGACAGTTTCTGGTGAAGACAGAGGCACTTGGGACCTCTCCGGCGCAGCGGGCCTATCTGATGGGACGTGACAGCCGATTTCATCCACCGCTTGCGATAGGAGAAATTATGCGCGGCCGGGGCGTTGGCCAGGTGATCAGTTCATGCCATCCAGATTTTACCGAAGGGGATATGGTCGCCTGCTCCACGGGATGGCAATATTATTCAATTCAGGATGGCGATCAGTCAAAATCCCCCGTAAAGACGCTTCAAAAAATACATCAGCCACAAACACCGCATTATTTGCATTTAGGAACACTTGGGGCGTCTGGTTTCGCGGCTTATTTTGGTTTGTTGGATGTGGGGCGGCCTGTGGCAGGTGATGTGGTTGTGGTCTCTGCCTGTGCAGGAGGTGTGGGATCTCTTGTGGCACAGATCGCGCGTCTGAAAGGCTGTAGGGTTATTGGTATTGCAGGCGGGCCGGAGAAATGCGCATGGATAAAAGACGTTATTGGCGTTGATGAGGCCATTGATTACAAGGCCGGTGATCTGGCGGATAAGCTGGCCCAATATTGTCCGGACGGGATCAATATTTATTTTGATAATGTGGGCGGCGAAATTCTGGATTTGGCGTTAAAAAATATGGCCCTAAAGGGGAGGGCGATTATTTGCGGGCTGATCTCGACGGAATATGAGGCTGTAGCTCCGCCTGGGCCGCGGCATTATTATAATCTGATCTATAAACGGGCGCGGATGGAAGGTTTCTTCGTCTGGGATTATTTCGCGGAGTTTGAAGCAGCGGAATCAGATTTGATGGGATGGTATAAATATGGCGACCTTATCTCGACAGAGAAAGTCTATCACGGTTTAGAATCCGCGCCGGAGGCTCTGCAAAGTTTATTCGCGGGCATTGCGGCGGGTATCAAAGTGATTGACCTAGACCGTTAGGGGAAGTCTATTCTTCGGTAAGCGGAACAATAGCGATCCGGTGATTACTAAGGTCGGCAATCCATAATATGCCATCATGAACAAGTACCGCAGCCGGTTTGTTTAACTGGTTGGTGGCCTTTCCGGCAGTGCCAGTTCCAGCAACGCTCGTCTTATGACCGTTTTTCAGGCGGGAAATTTGATGATGGCCAATTTCTGCCACATAAACCGCTCCGTTCAGTCCTTGGGCAACGCCGTGGGGTACTTTCAGAGGTTTGTCCGTGGCAATGATTTCAATGGGGCCGTTTGGATGCCAACGTAAGGCCGTATTATTTCCCGCATCGGCAATGAGGAAAGCCCCCTTTGCCGCAGGGGCTATATCAATGGGCATGGCCATTTCCGGGACGTCAGAAGTTAGAACAGTTGTGACGACGCCATCTTTGATCCGGCGAATTGCTGAATTACCAATATCCACAATGAGCAAGCCGCCCTGATCATCCCAGGAAAGGCCATGGGGGGAATTGAATAAAGCCTGTTTCGCGGGCCCATTCCTAAGACCGGTTTCTCCTTCTACGCCGGCGATTGTACTGACCATATAGCCGTGATCTGTGGGTGTTATCAGCCGGATCACATGGCTGGACGCTCCGGCAACGGCGATGATGCCTTCTGGAGAAACCGCAACGCCGTGGGGGCCATTGAACATGGCATCTTTGGCGGGGCCGTCTTTATGACCTTGTTTGTCCGGGCCACCGGCGATGGTGGTGACAGTACCATCTTTGCTGACGATGCGGATTGCATGATTTCCGATGTCGGCAACCAATATTCTCCCCGGCCCAAAAGGACTTAGCCGGATCGGTTTGTTAAAACGGGCCTCTTTACCGTCTTTAAAACCGGCCTCACCATTGCCAGCAATAACGCTCATTTCTGCAGCATAAGATGAGATGAAGGGGCATAAGCCCAGAAGAAATACAATAAAAATTCTGGGGATCATTCTACTCACCTTTTCTTCAGTGTCAGAACCAGAGGGATATTTTTGTCGCCTCGTTTAACGATGACATCAACTTTGTCACCGGGATTATATTTGCCCAAGATTTTTGTGTAATCACGCAGGTTCGTGACGCTCTCCCCCCCAAAGCGGGTGATAATATCTCCGGCAGTCAGTCCCGCATTCGCACCTGCGCTGCCGGGGGCTACTTGCGATACCTTGACGCCTTTGCCGGAAAAAGCAAAGTCGGGCATGGCACCGGTGCTAACCTTACGGCCGCTGCGTTTATTTGCAGCAGGCAGAACTTTAGGCGCATTTGGATCAGCGGGTTTTAAGGTAGAGGTCAGGGGATCGACACGTCCGCCCAGATATTCAACGACCTCTTTGGTCAAGGCCGCGACTTTCATAAGACTGGCTATATTTACGGTATCTGCCTTGTCACCGGGTCTGTGATAATCGGTGGTGGGGCTGCCGAATATGTGAATGGCCGGGACACCAGCTTCAATAAAGGCAGTATGGTCACTGGCATTCACGGCTTGCATGACGAGGTCCGTCTGAATGCCCGTGGTTGCCGTTGTTCCCATGAATATAAACCGCCATTCTGTGGCAGATGTGCCCCCAAAGATCATGATTTTCTCGCCTGCGCGGCCAACGGTGTCCAAATTAACATTGGCGATGGCTTTGATTGCGGGATAGTCCTTCATGGTTTTCACATAATGACGGGCGCCAAGAAGACCGGATTCTTCTGCTGTAGAAGCAAGAAAGACAATGGTGCGGTCCGGAGAAGATTTGGCCATTGATTTCGCCAGTTCCAGCAGGACAGCAATACCGGATGCATTATCGTCGGCACCGGGATGGATTTGTCCGGCATAGGCGGCCCGAACATTGGGCCAGCCATAACCAAGATGGTCATAATGGGCGGACAGGACCACAGACTGTTGGTTCATGTTCGGATTTTTGCCGGGGATAATACCGACGATATTTTTAACGGTAACTTTTTTGTCGTCTGGCCCGGTCATGTCAAAAGACTGGAACCAACTGCCATTCTCTCCGGCAGGTTTTAATCCTGCGGCGATAAAGCTGTCGGTGATATAGGATGCCGCTTTTTCAAGGCCTTTTGTGCCAACGCCGCGGCCTTCCAGTTCGGGAGAGGCCAGATATTCCACATGTGACATCATGCGCTTGCCATCAAAGACGGGCTTCAGCTGTGCCAGTGCAGGACGAGGTTTCAGGTGGGCCGTGGTTATTGTGGATTTATCAAGTACCGCAACCAAAGGCGACCCCACCGCAGGCCATTGACCTTTGGCGCTATTATCCGGGGCCTCATTGGTGAAGGCCAGATAGCTGTATTTACCGTAATGGGGCAACTTGCGGGCCAATCCCTTTACAGCGGCGTCATTATGAACAGTCAGACCTACAATGACACTTTGTGGATTGCTGGGATTACGGACGGCTATTACTGTTGAATTCTCGGACAGGCTTAATTTCTGTTTACCAAATTGAACCGTATTGGCCGTCGCACTGGCATCATAATTTTTCAAGGCATCTTTTACGACACCATAAAAGCGGTTGTTTTGACCCAAAATCCAAATGGCTCCGTCCGTTGGTAATGTCTCGATATCGCTGTCTTTCAGGACGGTCATTTTATTGCCGCCGCTCCAGATGGTTGTTAATTCCAGATAACGTTTCTGCAAAGCGTCTGTGGCATCGGATGGCAGGATCATAACGACCTTTTCTGCACCAAAGGCACTGCCGAGAGAGGGCGGGATTTCCGCCCAATGGAGGCGGCGAAACAGGTCAAATTCCGGGTCAATTTCGATGCGCGCTACTTTATTTTCCATCGTGATGGAGAAATCCTGCGACCGTTTGTTCATTTGCAACAGATGCCGCTCAACCTTGTCTTTGGTATAAACTGCGACGGGGACTTGAATCGTAAAGGGGGCATGTTTTTGAAGCTGTTTCAGAGAGATTTTTAATTTCTTCCCCGATTGTTCGGCGCGTGTAATAGTTAGCTCTGGTGCGCCTGTGTCATCTACCCATTGGGCAAAAAATGGTTTTAAGTCTTTATCTGTGACCCCTTCAAATGCGACCCGGATATCATCAAAGGTGCCGACACCGAATTTATGATTACGGTAAAATCTTTGGAAGCTGCGTTTGAAGTCTTCGTCGCCCACTAGCCCGCGCAGCATATTCCACATCATGCTGGTTTTGCCGTAGCCCACGGCCTCGGTCACCGCATTATGGCGGCTTCTGAATTTCCGCAGGGGGAAGTCGGTTTTATCATCAACATAGCTGGTATAGCGTTGCAGGGTGGATCGGCGATAATCCGCACCTTTGCCCCGTTGTTCCGCCACCAGATGGTCGGCCATATAGGCGGTCAGACCCTCGGCCCAATTGCCTGTTTCGAAATCAATGAACACACCGTTGCCCCACCAGTTGTGTAATAATTCATGGGGATAACTGCTGTGAAGAATAAAGGGAAAGCGGATGATTTGTGACCCAAGTAAAGTGAAGGACGGCATGCCGTAGCCTGTTTCCCAGAAATTTTCCACCAAAGCGAATTTGGTATAGGGGTAGGGGCCAAGCATCTCACGGTACATTTCCATATATTGGGCCGTGGTTTCCAGATATTTTTGGGCCATGACATCATCGGGCGTGCGCAGGAAGGCCATGGCTTTTACATTGCCAACAGGGATTTCATATTCAGTGAATTTGGCCGCAATCAGATAGATTTCTTCTGTGGGTGTATCGGCTTTCCAACCATCCACATGAAAATCACCTGTCTCATGTTTGACCCGTGCGCCCTGACTAACGGAGCGCCAGTCCGCTGGCATCTTGACGGTGATGTCATAGGTGATCAAAGTGTCTTTTACGGTTGGTACCCAGTAAGTTGCACCGGCGAGATAGACACCGCGTTCTTCGATCAGGCCTGGTGACTGGGAAAAACCACGGGCATATTCTTCGTTTAGCTCGATGACCGGATTATTGATAACGCCGGACAGTTTGAGGGTAAGGGTGATCGGATCGCCGGAGGTTATACCATCCAGTTTATAATGGGTAACTTTAACGATGGTGTCTTTTTTGTCATTGTCCCGGTCAATACCAATGTCTTTTGCATTTTTGCCCTCGGCAATTTTTTTAAAAGTCACTTTGCCAGAGATTTTCTCAACCATCAGATCGCTGTTGATTTGTAAGGTCATGCCATTGCGGGCCAGAGATGGGGGAATAGTTATGGTATCCGTTGCCGTTAATAGATGACTTGCCGGATTCAGCGTAATGTCCATTTTGTGATGAATAGTATCAGCGGCCAGTGCGGCATGGCTGCTTAAAATAAAAACAAAAATGCTGATTATTGATCTGAGCATTACAACTCCCCTTTGGATATCTTTAAAATTTGCAATAGTCTGTATCGTGGTTTTCCCGGTTACAAGCTAACCTCAAAGTCTCAACCAGCAGATGGTCAATCATTGGGATGTGACAAGTTTTTTATAGGCACCAGGTACTTTACGTATAAGTATTACGGCGGGAATACAAAGGAATAATGCTACATAGCTCATACTTTCATTTATGCGCATTTCATCTTTTAGAATGATATCGGTGATAAAGGGGACAGAACTGGGACCAATCAGCAGGCCTGTCATGCTGATGAACATATAATAAAAGGCCATGACCTGTGCACGCATATTGGCGGGTGCTATGGCCATCAAGGTGGCAGGCCCGGCGGCCGTGGTCATGGTAAAACCGTCAATGAGAAACCCGGTACAGATAATCCTCACCGGGCCAATGGCTAAAATACTAAAACCGGTGTATTTCATATATTCTGCCGGAGCCCAGCCGAATGTCCTGCTAAAGAAGGGCGCATTCCAGATGGTAGTATAATAGGCGCAGATAGTCATAATGCCGCCCATGGCAAAAATCCCCAGATAGACAGAGTTTTGCGAAAATATATGGTGCAGCGTATGGGGTATGCTGCTGGGCTGAAGACTATGATCCTGTTTCCGAGAAGGTTCCCGCATAAAAAAAATAAAATGGAGAAAATCAGTCCGGTGGTGCCTAAGAGGACAAAAATCAGATGCCACGTTTTTTCAATGCCATAGGCGGCCAGAGTGGAAAAATCAAAATCCTCGGCAAAATTCAGTAAAAAGGCCACAAGCAAGCTGCCAAAACCAATGCCGATGGACAGTGCGCTGGAATAGACGGCGATGGCCCGACCGCGCATTTCTTTGGGAAACATATCAGTGATCATAGACATGGCACAGGGGCTGAGCGAGGCTTCGCCAGCGCCGACCATCATCCGTGCCACAAAAAACCCACTGAAACTGCGTACGATACCGCAAGCCGCCGTTGCCACGGACCAAATGGCGATCCCGACGGCAACGATATTACGACGGTTTGATCGGTCCGCCAGCCAGCCAAGAGGGATACCCATCGTAGCATAGAAAATGGCAAAAGCTGTGCCGCTTAATAGGCCCATCTGTGTGTCGCTAAAATTAAAGTCTGCCTTGATGGGTTCGATAAGAAGGCCGAGTACGGAACGATCAATATAGGAGAAAATATAGGCCAGCGTGAGCAACAGCACGGTCAGCCAGGCTTTTAGGGGCTTGGGGTAGGCTGGTATCTCCTGTGACATTGAGGGGTCCTTTAATTTACAATCCTTTATCGATATTCTTTAATATTTGGGCTTTTGGGTATTTTTTTTATAGATTTTTAATTTGTAAGTTAGAGGCCTTTATTTCTTAGGGGCTTCTATTTATAAGACAGGCCGCCAACAGCTTTGCCCGCGGCGCCGTAAAATACATCATATGTAATGTCTTGCCAGATTGCCGCTTTATAATAGGGGTCGGCTTCGAGCAGAGTTTGGGCTTTTTTTTGATCGTTGGTTTTATAAATCAGGATAGAACCACATATGCTTGCCCCATCTGGAGCGAATATTGGTCCTGCCAGCATGATGTCTTCGAGTGTTTCTTCAATATGAACCAGATGTTCAGGTAATTTTTCTCGGCGGATACGGGCAATGTCCGGTCCGGGTTTATCCCGACAGGTGACGATGGTGAATATTTTGTCTGTGGCAATATTATTTATCATCTTATGGTTTCCTGAGGTTATTTACTGTCTCTACTTCCTGAGGCTATTTAAGGGGCCGCTTAAGGCGTAACGGCATTTATTTCGTCAAATTGATCCATGGTAAAGACCTTTGCCTGATTGGTCATCAAGGATTGCTTACGGAAAAAGCGTGTATACCCGCTTGGCCCCATACGGGATGCGCCCATACCGCTCAATTTGAATGAATTTTTCTCGGCTTCATACATCAGGCTGGTCAGGGCGGCGTCATTAATGCTGATGGCACCAGCCTCTATCTGTTGGCCGATGGCAATGGCTTCTGCGGCGGTGGCGGCAAAAACACTGGCGCTCAGGCCAAAGTCGCTGTCATTGGCCATTGTGATGGCATCATCAATGGTATTAAAAGCAATGACGGGTAACAATGGTCCAAAAGTTTCCTCGGTCATGATCCGCATTTCATCTGTTAACCCCGTTATCACTGTTGGGGCGCACCATAAGCCTCCGTGATTTTCAAGCTGGCCCCCGGTATGTATGGTCGCACCTTTGTCGCGGGCGTCCTCTATTTGATTTTCTATGATCCGGGCTTGCTGTTCAGAAATGATGGGGCCTAGATGGCCGGAATGAATATTCGGGGTGTTAAGGCGTATGTCTCTGGCCTTGGTAATGATTTTCTGGACAAATTCATCGTATATTTCCCGCGCGATATAGATGCGCTCAATGGATTGACAGGCCTGTCCGCTGTTAATGATCGCCCCTCTTAAGATCGCCGTTGTCGCCCGGTCCACATCGGCGTTGGCCAACACAATGGCCGGGTCTTTCCCGCCTAGTTCCAAGAAAGCGACGGAAAAATTTCGGGTTGCTTGTTCTCCAACTTTCCGTCCTGTGGAGACACTTCCGGTGAAGCAGATGACATCCACCTGATCCACAAGGGCCTGACCCGTAACACCATCGCCGTCCACAATGGTCAATAGGGCGGATAGACCGGGAATATTGGCAATGATCTGGCGCAAGGGAGCTGCAAAGCGCGGGGTTATTTCGCTGGGTTTTAGGATAACCGCTGCGCCGGCAAGCAGGGCTGGAATGGCATCAATCAGGGATAGGGTTAGCGGAAAATTCCATGGGCTGATGACACCAACCAAGGCATAGGGCCGTTTTTCAATAGTATAGGAAATAAACGGCAGGGCCGTGGATGTACCTTGGGTAGAGGGCGTTGCCTCTGTGGCTATTGTTATCCAGCGTTCAATGGCAGGGGCAATGCTGTCCACTTCCAACAGGGATAAGCCCAAACGGCCCGTGTCCTGAACCAGTGCCTCTACCAGTATTTTGCGATTATCCGTTAGCCCTTTGGCAAAGGCCCGCAAGGTGGCTATGCGGTTTTCTAGGCCGTTGTCTTGCCATGCCTCCTGTGCGGCGCGTAATCGGTGACAGGCATTTTCAATATGAGTTTGGTTGGCGGGCGTGAAGTGATAATCCACAAGACCGCTGCGCGGGTTTCGGACGTGAATTTCTTGGCCCGTCATAAAAAATCACTCCCTTCGATCAAGCGAACGCGTACGGTTGAATTACCCTGACGTAATTGTTTAATCTCTTGATAATCGGGGCTATTCCAAAAATTACGGGCTTTTTCCATGGAGAGCCATTTTGAAATAACTAGCCGGGTTTCTTCGGGCCAGTCTCCTTCTAAACACTGACTTTCCCCGGCGCCATTCGCCACATATTCTCCCCCAAATTCGGCGACCAGCCCTGCGGCTTTGGCAGCATATTGTGTAAAGCTGTCACGATCATTTATTTCGGCGAGTATGACCATATATGCCGTCATTTCAGTTTCTTATTCCGGGGACAACAGGGGGACTTCATCCAGTACCCAGTGATCCTCTGTCCGGCGGCGGGGGGAAGGAATGGCATGAACGATGCGACCAGTGGCACGTTCCGCGTTCATCTTCATAATATCAATCCGCCAGCCCTTTTTTTCATAATCCTTAAGGTAGCTGCGGTATTTTATAATGCAGTTATCGGCGGGCATCATGAGTTCTTTGGTGTTGCTCCACGGGGTTTGGCTTGGCTCTACTTCATCAAGGATATCAATATCCTGTTGGGCGACGATTGAATTTCTTTCGCGGAGTCTGGCCCCCATTTCATCATCTAGCCCTGCATTGCGCATATTGACCAGAAAGACCCGGGTTCGGTTCTCATCAATGGGCAGGTCATAAGTATATTGATGCATGTGGAATTTGGCGCTGGGGTGGATTTTGGTCCAAAATTGTGACGGTCCAAAGGTGCCGGACCCGGCGCGGGTGGTTTGTTTGTTCCGTAATTTACCATATTTCTGATCCGGCGTGCCGCTTGATTCATAATCGGCCATGAAGCCGACGCCCCATTTTTCCTCGATCAAATCCAGTTTTGGCACCATATAGTCATCCCGTTCCCCGGAAAAACCATGAGTTGGGTGAACAAATTCGTTATGGGCCGGGTCAATGGCATTTTCAATGGACCGTTGGTAACTGGTGTGCAGGTCATAGGTCTGGATATTACAAGCCCAACCTTCTTGGTCGTATTCTGTCGCCTCTAACAGGGGCGGGCGATCCTCTTCGGCAAGGTCCCCTAAGAAAACAAAAATAATGCCGTATTTTTCTTGTGTCGGATAGGCATCTATTTTGGCACGGGGAGGTATTTTTGCGTCTTTCCCGCGGGAGGGAATTTTGACGCAGTCGCCTTGTTTGTTATATTGCCAACCGTGGTAGGGGCATTGAATATTATCACCAATAACCTTGCCGGGCGTGGTGTCACCTTGACAGGCCAGGGATCCGCCCCGGTGGATACAAGTGTTGCTCAGGCAGTTTGCCGAACCATCACTATCGCGGAAAAGAGCAAAATTGCATCCCAGCATCATCACTTTCAAGGGCCGCTCAGTGAGTTCCTCGCTGAGACATGCAGGATACCAAAAATTGATAAACATTCATTTTCCTTCCAAGACTAGGTTCGGTTCATTTTAAGCATATCAAATTATATTTATACCATGGCGGATTTTGATCCAATTTTTGAGTTGTGCCAAATAGCAGTCTTTAGAGTGGCCATATACTGGTCATTATACGGATAATACATGCAAATTATATTGAGCATTTGTTACGGGATTTACCTCCCGGTGACCACAAAGTGGTTGCGATGGTAAATAGAGTGTTTTGACAATAGCCTTTATTTCATTCTGTTCTATTGTTTTATTTTACCAAATTGATAGGACCAGATTAACAAGGGATGAAAAATGATTAAAGAAATAATATTGATGATTACGCCGCAGTGCAGGGCGGATTGGTTGGACGCCTTGCCAGAGTTTTTGGTGAGAAAAATATGGTGAAAATTTCGTTTAGCTTGTTGATCACGGGGCTTTTGATCATCATTTATACGCCGTTTCCTTACGGTGTTGTGTTGGGGTTATGCTGTACTGGGGTTGGCACCACATTATTCACGACGGCCATCAGCGCTTTGGCGTCTCATCGAGCGCGACCAACGGAGCGAGGGCTAGTGATGGGCGTTGTACAGTCCATGCAATCCTTTGGTCGCTCGGTCGGTCCTCTATTCGCGGGCAGTCTGTTTGCTTATTGGGAAGGTTTGCCGTATTTGGCAGGTGTAATCTTAATGGCAATTGCATTGGTTTGGATGATAATGCTGACACGGTCGGTCATGATCGACGATGCCAGCGTTCGGGGGAATTCCAGCGAAAAGACTAGTGAAAAGGTCAGAGAAAAGACCCTAAAAAACGTTAAGGAAGACGTTAAATAAAACGACTAACATAATATTTTTACTGATCTTTTCTCTATTGTTCCTTTGTGCGGTTATATTTTAAAACCGCTGGCCTACTTGAAAACGAACCCCGATAACCAAAGCATTTTTAAGAGCATGGTTGCTGCCGGGATTGATGACATATTGCAGGTCCGGTTGGATGGAGATAGTGTCGCTGACCCGGTAATGATAGGTGAGCTCAATGTTAAATTCTCCGGTTGCAGGTCGTTGGTTATTTTCCTCTATTAACTGTTTGAAGCTTTTGCCTGCTCTGGCACCGCCAAGAGCGATTCCTATCTGATCATCAGGACGACTTACGAAAGGGGCCGTGAGGACAAGCCCGCCACCCATATAATTTTTAAGAGGATTGAGGTCGCTATTCGCGCTGCCAAACCTTAGCCATCCGGCTATTTTATCGGTTAACGGTGCCTCAAGAATGGTGTAAAAACCTGTATTCCCTCTTTTGGATAAGGCGGGGTCGGCGAGTGTTGTAAATTTGGCAGTATAGCCATAGAACCCAAAAGCCCAACGCAGGCCGTTGGTTGTTTTATAGTTGATTTCCCCAACCAGAAGAGCCCCTTCGTTGAGGGATAGTTTGTGGTGGCCGGGCCTGTCCGGGTCATTGGGCACCGCATCAAAGAGGCCAGCCAACAGTCGCCAATTCTGAAACCCGTTATATTCAATCACCAATGCGGGTGAGGTGGACGGAAAGATAGAAGGCCCATTTTCCCCGGTCTGTGAAAAGTCGGGACCAATACCATGGGAGCTGTTGAGGAACAGGCCAGCGGTTTCTATGGCGTCAAATTCACTATTCAGGTCAATCAGTCCCATTTTGGCACGAATATTGGTAAATTCATGCTGATACCAAGCTTCATATAATCGAAAAGATTCGCCATTATCAATGTTGGATATGACTTGTAGGTCCCCAACAAGGTCAGAGGAGAGCTCGTTTTTATTGGTGATCAGACCATAGAGGAAGAAAGATCCACCCTTCACACCATAGTGCTCAAGGTTCCCTTCTAAACTAAGGTCAATGTTATGGAGATAAACGGCATCGTTTTTAATGCCGCCGTCTGCGTTTTGCCACAGTTCTCCGGTGTAAGTTATATCTCCGGTAAGGGAGGGCGGTGTATCCGCAAAAGCCGCAGTTGGGGCGAAAAATGCGATAAGGATACTCAGTACAAAATATTTTTTTTCCATGGCGCACCCTATTTGTTATGATGTGCTTTATCAACATATTCTACGGACGATATAAACGAATTTTGCGATTAGCGACCACATTATGGTCAATTACAGAGAAAACTAGGGCGAGCGCATGACACTGGCCGTCAATGCGTATAATTTAATACGTTGATAAGAGAGAATAGATATCAAATTATTTGATTTTTTTAGGGGCTGTTACCCGGTTATATTTTATAATATTAGATTCATAAGACGGTAAAATGATTATAAAAAAAAATGACTTATTTCTAAAACTTCTAAAATGGACGCTTCCTTTGCTCGTAATTGGGGCGGGACTTGTCATCAGCAGTGTCATACGAAATTCCCGTCCGGTCGTTGCGGTGATCACACCAGAAAAAAAACTGACCACAATCCGGGGAATTATAGTCAAAGAAACCTCTTTTCTGCCCGTGATAAAGGCGCAAGGAACGGTAAAGGCAAAACGTCAAATAGATTTAGTGCCGGAAGTGGCCGGAAAAATTATTTGGGTCTCTCCGGATTTTGCTGAAGGCGGCTTGTTTGATAAGGGGGAGACACTTGTGCTTGTGGACCCGCGTAATTATGAATTTGCGGTTTCCCGTGCGCAGGCGAGCGTTGCAGGTGCTCGGAACATCCTTATCCTTGAGAAGGCAGAGGCGGACCTTGCCAAAGCCGAATGGGAGGAACTGGGCGATGGAGAGGCGACCGCGCTGGTTCTGCGGGAGCCTCAAATGGAAAGTGCCCGCGCCAAACTGGCCTCTGCCAAGGCGGATTTGAGTCGGGCGTTACTGGACCTTGAACGGACCACACTCAAAGCACCATTTGAAGGCCGTATTGAAGAAAAGATGGTGGATATCGGGCAGTATGTCACTTTGGGGACGCAGCTCGCGGTGTTATATTCTACGGATATTGCAGAAATTTCTTTGCCCCTCACAGATAGGGAATTGGGCAAATTGGATGTGCAGCTTATCTATGATGATAAAGCTTCTAGACTGACGCCTTTGGCGGTGCGCCTGTTTGCGTCGGTTGGTGGAAAGCCAAGAAGTTGGACCGGGAATATTGTCAGAACCGCAGGAACAGTAGACCTGAACAGCCGCATCCTGAGCGTCATTGTTGAAGTGAAACATCCCTATAAGGTAAGCATAGGCGGTGCGCCGTTGTTGAACGGCCTGTTTGTTGAAGCGGAAATACCTGGCAAAATAATGCATAATATTTTCAGGTTGCCAAGGGCCGCGCTGCATAAACAACATCAGGTCGTCATTGTGGATAAGAATAACACCATGAGAGCGCAGGATATTGAGGTCGTTCATTCAACGCGGCAATATGTCATTGTTCGGGGCCTGAAAGACGGAGACCGGGTTAACATCTCGCCATTGGAAGTTTTAATCGAAGGCACAGAGGTGAGGTGGCATCTGGTGAAAGCGGGGACGCAGGGGGATAACCTATGAAGGGCATTATAAACTGGTTCGCGCATAATCCCGTTGCCGCTAATTTGATGATGATTGCGATCATTTTTGGTGGTTTCATGAGCTTGTCCACGTTAAATCGGGAAATTATGCCTTCCATGCCGGCAAAATTCATTCAGGTTTCCGTGGTCTATCCGGGGGCCGATCCAGTGGAAGTCGAGGACCGGATATCCATTCGTGTGGAAGAAGCCATTCGGGAAATCGAAGGGATCATCAATATAAATTCTGTGGCGTCACAGGGGTTGGGTATTATTCAGGCGGAGGTAGCCGTTGGTTATGATCTGCAAAAAGTTCTTAACGAGATAAAAGGACAGGTTGACGCCATCAATACATTCCCGCAGGAAGGGGAACGGCCAAGCGTCCGGTTGATAAAATTCCGGGAACGTGTGATTCAGGTGGCGGTGCTTGCGGATACGGATGAAAAATCACTGAAAGTGATTGCGCAAAGAGTTCGCGATGATCTGGCAGCATTGCCGGGAGTTGATTTTGCGGAAATGAAAGGCGACCGCCGTTACGAGGTCGCCATTGAGGTGTCGGAAGTGGCTCTCAGGCGCTATGGCCTGACTTTTGATGCTGTGGTGGAGGCGGTGCGTCAGTCTTCTTTGAATATGCCGGCGGGAACGATCAAGGCCAAAGCTGGTGATATGACGCTTCGGACCAAGTCACAGGCTTATGATACAGAGGATTTTCAGAATATCACACTCTTGAAAAAATTGGACGGTACACGGGTTCTTTTGGGGGATGTGGCACAGGTGATCGATGGATTTGAAGAAGAGCAGATACTGGCGCGATTCAATAATAAACCGGCAATTCTGATTGATATTCTTCTGACGACCGAACCTGATGTGGTCGATGTAACTAAAGAGGTCCGGGATTATATCGCCAGAAGTAGCGCCTTTCTCCCGTCTGGTGTCAGCCTTGTTTCCTGGCTGGATCTATCCTTCACGTATAAAGGACGGGTCAATATTCTGTTGTCTAGTGGTGTCAGCGGCTTGATATTGGTTTTTTCCCTGCTGATGTTATTTCTGCGTCCGGCCATCGCTTTTTGGGTTTGCGGTGGTATTATTACATCCTTTATGGGCGCATTGTGGATATTGCCAATGATGGATGTTTCCCTGAATATGCTCACGTTATTTGCGTTTATACTGGTGCTGGGAATTGTTGTAGATGATGCGATTATCATTGGGGAGAGTGTGCATTCAGGGCAGGAAAGCGGCATGAAAGGGCTGGAGGCGGCAACATATGGGGCCAACAGTGTTTCCAAACCGGTTATGTTCGCGGCACTGACTACGATGGTTGCCTTTTCCCCGATTTTATTTTTGGATGGGATCGCAGCAGCGGTTATGAAACCCTTGCCCATTGTGGTTATTTTGGCGCTGAGCTTTTCATTGATTGAGGCATTTCTGATTTTGCCGTCTCATTTGGCTCATATGAAACCTTCCGGTGAGGAAAAGGGTGTAATTAGCAAGACTTTGAGAACTATTCGTCAGGCGGTTTCGGGACAGTTAAAGAAATTTATAATCAAATATTATATACCGTTTTTGCAAAAGACGCTTGAAAAAGGCTATTTGACATTGTCCTGCTTCATTGCGGTCTGGCTGGTTTTGTTTTCTTTTGTGCAGGGGGGCTGGATGCGTCAGGATTTCTTCCCTAGCATTCCAAGAGATTATATTATTGCAGATGTGACATTGACTGATGGCATCGCCTTTGAACGGGCGGAAAAGGTCATGAGGCAGATTGAAAAGGCTGCAATGATATTATCGGAGGATGGGTTTAAGGAGGGTGAAGATACGGTAAATCCCATAAGGAATATCCAGACCTTTGTGAAGGGTAATCAGGTGCAGATATTTGTTGACCTTATCCCGGCGGAAGAAAGAACTGTGGATATCATTGAGATTTCCAGACGCTGGCGTAAGCTTATTGGGGATATGCCCGATGCCAAACAAATTGATTTGCGCTATCAGCTCCGCGCTCAAAACAAACCATTGAGTTTTGTCTTGGCCAGTAATAATCGACATACGCTGGAACAGGCTACCGCAGATTTGGAAGTGGCGCTGGCAAAATTTTCCGGTGTTCTGGATATTGGAGATACTCTGCGTTCCTCCCGTCAGGAAATGGTGCTTGATCTAAAAGGAGAGGCGGAAAGCCTTGGGGTTTCTACCCGTGATCTTGCGCGGCAAGTGCGGCAGGGTTTTTTCGGTGAGGAGGTTCAGCGCATCCCGCGCGGCAAAGATGATGTGAAGGTCATGGTGCGTTACCCTCTTGAGGCCAGAGAGTCTCTAGAAACATTGAAAGCCATGCGTATCCGCACGTCCAGTGGGGCGCAGGTTCCTTTTGAGACTGTGGCGAATATTACATTTGAACAGGGAGCTACGGAAATCCGGCGTCTTAATCGAAGGCGTGTTGTGGAAGTGACCGGGGACGTGGATATTGAGATCACAAACGCTCAGGAAGTGATCCGCAAGGTCGAAGACGACATCATTCCCCTGTTGCAGGAAAAATATCCTGACCTTGAATTTCTGCTGGAAGGCGATCAAAAAGAGATAAAAACATTTCAGACAGGTCTGTTGCGTAATACGGCGATGGCTTTGTTGGCAATTTATGCTTTGATCGCCATTGCCTTTAAATCCTATTCCCAGCCATTGTTGGTGATGACGGCAATCCCTTTTGGTTATTTGGGGTCTGTTCTGGGGCATATGATTTTTGATCTGCCTTTTTCCATGTTCTCTTTTCTGGGAGTCGTGGCAACGGCGGGCGTTGTGGTGAATGATAATCTGGTTCTTATCGATTATATCAACCAATTGTCGGCCAAGGGACAAAAGACTTTGGAGGCGGTAAAAATGGCCGCAGCAAGCCGATTCCGGCCTATTTTATTGACCACGTTAACAACCTTCATTGGTTTGATGCCCATCATATCAGAGGAAAGCAAACAGGCACAATTCCTGATTCCTATGGCCATATCACTGGCTTTCGGGGTGGCGTTATCCTCTGTTGTTACGCTGGTTCTTGTGCCGAATCTTTATGTGATGTTGGAGAGGTTTAAAGTTTGGCTGAAGCACAAGGTTTTCCGTAAGAACTCGCAGAATGAGGTGAGCTAGAAGTTTTACATGCCAAGCTCGGCAGTGGCCAACTCGTCTTCCATTTTGTCCCGGATTTTTATCAGCGTGGGGAGGTATCTTTCTTTTAATTCAGACGTGGTCATGGCAACAGATATATAGCGCATGGCAAGGGCGGCCAGAAAATGACCATTACGTATGATAGGCAGGGCGATGGTGTTTGTTTTTCCGGGCTCGTTGGAACGCGGGGATCTGATATTGATGGCAAAGCCATTTTTCCGCGTTGTTTCAATCAATTTTCCGATTGTCTCCGGGCTATTGGCCAGCATGTTGGTTTCATTGGGCTTTTCATGGCATAGAGCAGATAGGACAATATCCCGTTCCGTATCGCTGCAATAGGACAGATACACATTTCCCGATGCGGTAGAAAGAATAGGCAGACGTAGCCCTTCGTTATAATAATCAAGGGACAAGGGGCTGTCGGAATCTGTGGTAAAACGGAGGGACATGCGTACATTTCGCGGCGACATAATGGAAATCGGCCAGATGACGATTTTGGACAGCTCAATGGCCAGAGGCTTTACGACTTCACTTAGCCAGGCGTCTTCGTTAAAGCCGGATGCAAGGTTGCGTACGCGAATGGTCAGGCTGTATCGGCCTTTTTGATCACTGCGTTTTAAATAACCAAAAGAGACCAGATTTTCCAATATGCGGAAAGCCGTGGTGCGCGGCAGGACAATTTCCCGTGCCATTTCGGCAACGGTCATAGCCTTGCGACTATTGAGAATTTCTAATGCCATTAATCCGCGGCGTAAGGACCGAATGGTATGCATAACAGCCTCCCTGTAGGCGTAATTTATAATCATATGTGGCTTTGACATTAAATTAAACATAATTATGACCACATACTGGTCAATGCAGCCTTATGACGCATTGCGCTCTTGATTGCAGTCGGGATCATGGGCAGACTGATCAGGGTAAGATAATTATATTCAGGCACATTCAGGAGCATATCATGTCAATAAATGATTCTATGCGTTTTACATCGGATAATATATTACCAGTTTCGCTTGAAACCGGGGACGTCTGTATCGCAGCCAGTTTTTCGGAAGGAGAGGTTGATATCAGGCGTAATTCCGGTGAGGGTCGCGTTCTTGTTTATGATAAGGATCTTAATGTAAAGGGAGCCTTATGGACAGGCGAACAAGGGTTGGTGATCGGGCTGGAATATTGCGCACAGTCTTTAACGTTATTTGTCAGCGATGTCAGTAGCCAGACAGTCAAACGCTTTTCACGAGATGGGAATATGATGCCAGCTTTTCCAGCGATGCAGGGTAAAGATTTTGGCGTTATTGCAGCGGCCCGTAACGGGGATATTGTAATAGGAGAGCATATAAAGGGAGATAAATTTCCTTTTATTGGCGGCGGAGAAATATATCAGTTTGGTGGAGACGGCATGTTACGAAATCATTTTGCCGCAGAGCATGATCCGGGAAAGTTTGGCTTTCACGGGGTGACAAATCTGTTGTTGACTGCCGGGGATCAAAGCAGTGATCAAACTAGGGATCAAAAGGCCGTTTATATCTCGGAAACGGGAAAGCGCGTGATGCAATATGATCTGGCAGCGGGATGTCAGATGGAGGACCTGTTTGTCTTATCCGATGAGGATGAGAAATCTACGGCGGGCATTGCCATGACACCTGATGGCGATATCCTTATGGGAACTGTTTACGGCGCCTGTCTTTTCTCACAAAAGGGAGGGTTGCTGAAAACATATGATATTCCCAAAGAACGGGGCTGGTCTGCGGTTCGGGTATCCAGAGACGGGGCGAATTTTTTCGTGGCGAATTTCTTCACGGGGCGTCTGGAAAAGAGATCGCTGGACACGGGGCAGGTGATAGCGTCGGCAGATACGGGGCTTGTCTATCGGTTGGCGTCGATTGCTGAAATTGCATAAAGGCTAGAGACATGGTGAATAATCTGCTGCGCCGAACAAGTTTTATTGTGGATGACGTGGAAGTCACCGCCCGTTTCTATCAGGATATTTTTGGGTGGTCGCGTTTCTATGATCATGAAACGCCTGTAGATAGACGTTTTCCGCCCTGTGCGCCGGATCAGACCATGGGAAAAATCATCATTCTAAAGGTAGACGACCCTTTCATTGGCATGATTGGTTTTATGGAATATCAAGGTTATGTACCAGAACGAAGGGTCAAGGCAGACCGCACAACTTTGGGGATTGGCGATGCCATATTGATTGTGGAAAGCAATAATATTCAACAGGTATGCCTTAATGCCCGAAAATATGATGCCAGGATGGTAACAGACCCTGTGGAATGGTCCGTAAAAGATCATTCGGGACAGGGTGTTATAAAATTATCGACATGTTCATTTTTTGATCCCAACGGTATTTACGTGGAAGTGAATTGCAGGCTGTCGTGACGGAGTTTTAGCGGAAATATATGGGAGGGGTAATGCAGGTGATAATAATCGTTATTACTTGCATTAAAAATTGAGATTGTTTATATATTTTAAGGTGGGTTCTCAAATTTGACCAGTATGTGGTCGTGTTATCAGGATATGATATTCAAGACCAATATATCATATTACTATATCATTAGGACTTTAGTGCAAATATCTATTGCTTGAAAAAGTTAGGGGTGGGAGAAGAATATGACAAAAATTCTGGTTGAGCCGGATGGTTGTTACCGTACCGTACCATTAAAAAAAGATGATATTACGATAATGGCCGTTCAATCGCGGGTTGTGCCGGTGACAGTTGAAAATGCAACGAGCATGAAGCGTGATAATCTTAATCATATGTTGGACTTGATTGATGCGGCGGCCACATGGATGGGGCCAAAGGATTTGATACAGTTTCATGAATTTCCCATCACAGGATTTTCCTTTTTATGGACCCGGGAAGACCTTCTTAAGGTCGCAATTGAAATCCCCGGAGTAGAGACTGAGGCTGTTGCCGCGCGCGCTAAACGATACGGCTGTTATATTGTTTTTGGCTCCTATGCCATTGATCCGGATTGGCCGGATCATGTGCTGTCAATCACCACTATCATTGGTCCGGATGGCTCAATCGTGGATAAGCATTGGAAACTTCGTAATATAAAAGGGGTTTTTGCTGGTTTTGAGGTCATTACCACAACGATTTTTGACGTTCTGGATCAATATACGGAAATGTATGGTCGGGATGCGGTTATTCCGGTAACGCGGACGGATATTGGTAATCTGGCCACGACGGCGACCCAATATGAGCCGGAACTTATCCGGGCCTATGCCTTGAAAGGGACTGAAATTATGTTGCGTTCCGCCACCAGTGGCGCGGACCCGATTGATATTCGTTCCGGTGCTATGCATAATAATATGTATACCACGCTGGTGAATAATTCTATCAGCCATAATCCGGGACCTTTCTTTGAGGATGTGCGCTCTGGCGGGACAGCAATTTATGGCCCAAAAGGGGAGGAACTGGATATCGCAAATTCGGTCAATGAAACCGGGGTCATGGCGCGAATTCCAATTGCTAACTTCCGTAAAAACAGACGCCTTCCCCGTATTCACCCGAGCCTGTACGGTGATCTGTATGGTCAATATCAAGAGGCCTATCCGCCAAATTTGATGTCTACAGATTTGCCTAATGACGGTTTTTCCGCTGCAAAATTTCTTAAAGACAAAAGCCGTTGGGGTTAGATTTGTGCATGATATAATTAACCATGAAAAAATGACCTCTATCATTCAGGTGTTTCTGGCTAAGTCTCATGGCCATTTCATCGATGGAGCATGGGTTGATGGTGTTGGGGCTGAAACGATCAAAGTGATTAATCCGGCAACAGGCGGTGTGGTCTCATCCATCCATAGCGGCGGGAGCGCAGAAGTTGATTTGGCCGTTGCTGCCGCGCGTAGGGCTTTCGATTCAGGTATTTGGTCAAAAATGGCGCCGGTAGAACGGGCGCGGATTATGTTCAGCTTAGCGGACCTGATCGAAAGGCATGCTGGTCAGATCAGCCAATTGGAGGCTCTTGATATCGGGGTTTCCCGCGATATGATGCAGACCATTGGTGTGCAGTTGGCGGCAGATCAGTTAAGATATTATGCCGGGTGGGTGACTAAAATAAATGGTGAGACAATCACCAATAGTCGCTCCAGATCAGAGAAACGTGAGTTCCTGACCTATACGGAGAAAGAACCCGTCGGGGTTGTCGGTCAAATTACGCCGTGGAATTTCCCCTTTGCTATGGCCGTACAGAAAATCGCCCCAGCGCTTGCTGCGGGATGTACGATAGTTTTGAAACCTGCAGAGGATGCGCCGCTTTCCACGATGTATCTGGCGGATTTGGTCGCTCAGACAGACTTGCCAGCGGGTGTTTTTAATCTGGTGAATGGTTATGGCCGTAAGGCAGGTGCCGCTATATCAGTTCATGGGGATGTGGATAAAATATCCTTTACCGGTTCTACGGATGTGGGCAAAGAAATCATACATGCAGCGACGGGAAACCTGAAAAGAATCACATTGGAACTGGGGGGGAAATCTCCGGTAATCTTGTTGAAGGACGCTAATCTGGTGGAGGCTATTCCGGCGGCGGCGCGGGCAATATTCTTCCTGTCAGGTCAGAATTGTATGGCCGGATCACGCCTGTTGGTACATGGGGATATTTATGATCAGGTTTTATCGGGGTTAAAAATAATATCTGAGGCCATGACGGTCGGGGCGGATATGGAGACCACATATGATATCGGCCCCCTGATTTCAGAGCAGCAGCTCACACGGGTTATGGCTTATATTGATATTGGGGTGAGCGAAGGCGCGCGCCTGGTTACCGGAGGAAAACGTGTTTCCGGGCGAGAGGGGTTCTTTGTTGAACCGACAATATTTGCGGATTGTAATCCTGATATGCGAATTGTTAAGGAGGAAATATTTGGCCCGGTTTTAACGGTTCAGAAATTTGAAAATGATGACTTAGATGAGATAGCCGCTCTGGCGAATGATAATATTTTCGGCCTGTCCGCCAGCATCTGGACCGCTGATTTGGCAAGGGGACATAAGCTGGCCCGCCGGATAAAATCCGGTCAGGTAGGGATCAATGTCCATGCTGCGATCGATCCGGCAACACCGTTTGGGGGCTATAAACAATCTGGTTGGGGACGTGAATTTGGTCGGGAGGGTTTGGAGCCTTATCTGGAGACCAAAGCCATCACGGCTTATCTGTAGGGAAATGTTAGGATAAAAAATGACAGACATCGCCGCAGAGATAAAAAGCATTAAATTTGGCCCAGTTCATCTGGAGCCGGGGGTGACCAGCTGGAATGCCCGAACCTATTTGTTTTCTGCTTTTTGGACCATTGGCTTTCTGTCATTCATCAGCTTTCTTCAGAATTATGTCCTTAGGGTACATCTCAATATGCCGGCGGATGAAATTGGCCGTGCGGTTGGGACGCTGTCATTTGTGGGGGAAATTGCCCTGTTGAGCGTGTCGCCGCTTTTTGGCTCGTTATCCGATAAAGTAGGGCGGCGGGTAATTTTTGCCCTTGGTTTTCTGTGGGTTGGGGCAGGGTTCGCCCTTTATCCCTTAGCGACCAGTTATCAAATGTTGTTGCTATTTCGTGGTTTTATGGGGATTGGAGCTGCGGCCCTTGGCGGTATGATGGCAACAGTGCTTTCGGATTATCCGCAAAACAGGTCGCGTGGGTTTATGGCTGCGATGAGTGGTTGGGCAAACGGTCTGGGCGCTATGACAATGATCTTTTTCCTCAGCAAATTGCCAAATCTTTTCAGCAGTAACGGGGTTTCAGCAGAAATGGCGGGAACCTATACCTTTTGGGTGGCAACGGGCCTTTGTATCATAACTTCCGCCGTCGTATTCAAGGGGTTGAAAGCTGGAAAGCCCGGAAGATCCAGAGGCCATGAAAGTGTTTCGGTCTTGATGAAACAAGGGTTTGGCGCAGCGCGGACGAACTCCCGTTTGGTTCTGGCATTTTCGGAAAGTTTCATTGCTCGGGGTGATCTGTTGATGATTGGAACATTTTTGTCTGCGTGGCTTATTCAGGCGGGCATGGAAAATGATCTTGCCGCACCGGAAGCTACAAGCAATGCGGGGAGGATCAGCGGCATGGTGCAGGCGGTGACATTGGTCTGGGCCCCCATATTCGGTATTATTCTTGATCGGTTTGATCGTGTGTCGGTCGTTATTTTTGCTATGGCATTGGCCGTGATTGGTTATGTCAGTGTGGGACTTACGGCGGACCCGACTTCGCCATCGGCAATATTAGCCTTGGTCATGTTGGCCGTGGGAGAATTCTCAGCCATTATGGCGGGACAGGCATTGGTGGCACAAGAAGCCCCGGTTGATAATCGAGGGTCCGTTCTGGGAGTATTTGCTTT
>JAESRB010000064.1 GCA_016764855.1 Emcibacter sp. | reverse complement strand
CCTAACGATATTGAATCGATCGAGATTTTAAAGGATGCAGCCTCTGCAGCTATTTATGGTGCAAACGGTGGTAATGGGGTTGTAAGTCACGCTCCGCACTGCCCTCTGCTGGTACGCTTCCATCGCTTGAAAAAACAAGTGAAAGCAATTGGTCAGTACTCTTACGAAGATAGTCATTGCACTCCGTTGTCGTCTGCCAAATTATCCCGGCTTCTTGTGGCGTAGCGCCAAATAGTGGTTTTTCAGGATACTCCCGATCGAGCCAAGCAAGGATCGCAATTGAGTCCCGTAAAACACCCGTTTTAGTTTCAAGCGTTGGAGCCGTTGCCCGCGGGTTCAACTTAAGAAATCCAGGTTTATGATGATCTTTTTCAGAATAATTTAGATAGCGGATGTCGGGAGTAAGCCCCTTAAAACTCATCCCCAGTAATACGCGCCAACCTCTGGGGGCTCCGCTGAATGTATGTAATATCAATGTCATTTTGCTCTCCGTTCTGTACTTGTCAAAACGTAAGATGATCAGTATGATTTAACAAGAAGGCAGTTTTTTCATGCATAGTATGTAAAATGATACCATTGGAGCTAATTATGACAATATCGGTCAAACAATCGCACCTTGAAGAAACCACGCAACCTATTGATCAAATTGAGCTTTGTCCGATGCCAGACATTGCAAAATTGATAGGTGGCAAGTGGAAGCTTATTGTTCTACAAATTTTAATTTTTCGAGGTACGAAGCGTTTCAGTGAATTGCGGCGCATGATTGATGGCGTCACCCAGACCATGCTCACAAGTCAATTAATGTCACTGGAAAAGGATGGTTTGGTCAGCCGTAAAGTCTTTGCGGAAGTACCGCCACGCGTGGAATATACCGCTACAAAACGGGCAATTGCTTTAACAAAAATGTTTCATGCGATGCATGAATGGTGGATGGACGACCAAGAATGAAACCGCACTCTTTGATATAAATTCAAATTTGACGAAACTGCCAGCAGACGAATAATATCAACCCGCGCCTTAAATTAATCTATCCATCAATTGACAATTTACGTTTTGTCTCTTTATATAGCCAAATGGCTATACAATATAAAACTCCACTGGATCATACATTCCACGCGCTCGGCGACGAGACGCGCCGTGAAATTTTGTCAATCCTGGCAACCGACGGCCCCTGCTCGGCCAATGAATTACACGCGCCATTCGACGTTGCTCAACCCACAATATCTAAGCATCTGAAAGTACTTGAGCAGGCAGGTCTTATAAGACGTGAAATTGATGGGCGGGTGCATCGTTTTGAAATGACGACAGAAACAATGCGAGAGGCGCAAAATTGGATGACCAGACAAGAGGCATTCTGGGAAGGCACTTTAAACCGCTTGGAAACATTTCTGGATGGTGTTGAAAATTCTCAGGATACCAAATGACAAATCACATGCATAAAATCACAATCAAACGCCTAATCAATGCGCCCCGGACAAAAATCTTCGCAGCATTTTCCACTGCACAGGCGCTTACGAAATGGTACACACCAAGCACCAATATCTCAGTAGAGGTATTGGCCTTTAAATTTAAAGTGGGCGAGCAATATCGTTTTCAATACACCATGACAAACGGCTCACAACCAGTCCTAGGCGGGGTATATGAAATCATCTCACCCCAAAAAGAGATTGCCTTCACCTGGGTGTGGGAAGCTCCCGATGTTCATGCAGACATCCCCACACGGGTAAACATCAAGTTCTTAGAACAAAACGGTTCTACCGAATTAATTCTAACCCACGAACAACTGCCTTCAACAGAAGCTGGCAAGCGTCATGCAGATGGTTGGGAAAACACCTTAGACCAGCTTGAGCGGGAAGTGGAAAAGGGAGATTAGCATGAACAACTTTAAAGCCGCCGCTCCAATGCAACGAAGCAATCCGGTCCAACATTATCAAACACTAGACCACAAACATTTCAGGAGAAATATAAATGACAACCGCACTTAGTTCAGCGAGACAAAAAACAATCGAAACATTCTACCACGGAGCAACCATCAAAAACCGTGAACAAATCAGGGCAGCGTTAACAGATGATTTCACATTCAAGGGCCCAATGATGGCATTTGACACGCCGGATTCTTTTGTTGAATCCCTGCTCGGTTTTGATGGAAAAGTTACCGGCTCAAAGATGATTGCAGAAGGCGATACGCTGGTGCACCAATATGTTCTCGACATGGGAGCAAAAATTCCAATGTGCGATGTTATCGAGTTCCGGGGGGACAAGTTTTCTTCTATGGTTCTCTATACTGATTCAAAACTCTTTGAACCCGGAAACGCACATTAAGACCAGACTTCCGCTACACACATTTTATAAATGCTGGAGAATTTGAATATGAAAACATCTCTCACAGGCAGGTGCGCATGCGCCGCCATCCAATATGAGGCGGATAGCGATATCGAGTTCGCCTTTCAATGCCACTGTCGTAAATGCCAGCGTTTAACCGGAGGTGGCCATGCCTCAGCCTTTGCATTGCCCGTGTCGGAGGTGAAGTTTACGGGAAAAATTACAGAATACGAGCAAGACAATGAGGCAGGAGTAACTACCCATTCAGGGTTTTGTTCGACTTGCGGATCACCTGTTACAAGCAGATCGGAACGCTTTCCCGAGCGCATCTATATTCACGCAGCAACGCTTGATGACCCTGCATTATTTCACCCAAGTTTTTCAGTATTTGCTCCGGAGTCTCAGCCATGGGACAACGAAAACCCAGACCTTAAAAAGGTCTGAGCCTGTCTGTGCTTACGAAGTGAGAACTTTCCGACTTCGAAAACTAAAAACACAAGATTGCAAGATCAATGAAGTGATGGAAAATTGCCCGCCCTAAAACCAAGATACCCTGTGTTTTATCCTATACGCTTACTGTTCGAAGTGCGGCGGGCTTAGTTGGTGGAAACCTTCAGAGCCAGTGGTCAATTCTGCCCCGTCAACAGGTGTCTGACGTCAGCGCTCATGGAACCAAAGTTGATAATTTGATAAGGTAGAGCTTCTGGTTCATCGTCATCACCTAGGAGTGAACGATGAGACAAAGATCTGGACCACGACGTTCAGCGTCAGAGAAGCTCGTAAAAGACATTCAGCGGGCTACCCGTAAGCAATACTCAGCCGAGGAGAAGATCAGGATTGTT
>JAESRB010000063.1 GCA_016764855.1 Emcibacter sp. | reverse complement strand
CGCTACAAGGACACCATGTCTTTCAAGCAGAAATTCCGTTCTGTGGATCTTTTGATGATTGATGATCTGCAATTCATTGCCAACAAACAATCGACTCAGGAAGAATTTTTTCACACGTTTAATGCACTGATTGACCATAGCAGACAGGTAGTGATTTCTGCGGATCGGTCGCCGACGGATATGGAAGGGATCGAAGAACGGATTCGGTCTCGTCTGGGCTGGGGGCTAGTGGCGGATATTCACCCGACGGAATATGAGCTGCGCCTTGGTATTCTTCAGCAGAAGGCCAATAAGGTGCCGGAAGTTGAGATCGGCCTGTCAGTACTGGAATTTCTTGCCCGGAGGATCACTTCCAATGTGCGGGAACTGGAGGGGGCGTTGAACCGGATGATTGCCCATGCGACCCTGATTGGGCGTGAAGTGACGTTGGAAATGACGCAGGAAGTGTTGCAGGATTTGCTGCGGGCTAATGTGCGGCGCGTCAGTATTGACGAAATTCAACGGCGGGTGGCGGATTATTTTAACATTCGTTTGTCAGCCCTGTTGTCGGCCCGCAGGGCGCGTCAGGTGGCACGGCCGCGTCAGGTGGCTATGTATCTGTCCAAACAACTGACCGCAAAGTCCCTGCCCGATATTGGGCGGCAATTCGGCGGGCGGGACCATACGACGGTTATGCATGCGGTCAAGCGGATTGATGAACTGCGGTTGGTGGATAGTGTTCTGGAAGAAGATATTCAGCATCTGGAGCGTATTTTCGGGACTTGAGTTCAGCTTTTTTTCGCGGCAACTTCCCTGTTGTGCGTCTTATGTGCGACTCGGGGCAAAACCCCTAAAAAAACCTTTGATCACGTCCGTCAGTATGCTAGTCTCTGATGAAGGATTTGGCCCCATTGTTGTGGGGCTTTGCTTTCTGGCTTTTCGGTGGCTTCTGTCACGAAATACAGGGAAGTAAAGGATAAAACCATTAGTTAATATGTAGATGAGAAGCGCGAAAAAAATATGAAGCTCAATATTGAACGAAGTGCGTTGTTGAAATCTCTGGGTCACATTCAGAGTGTTGTGGAAAAACGTAATACCATTCCAATTTTATCCAATGTAATGTTGGAATGTGAGGACGGGCGGCTGAGAATGGCCGCAACCGACCTTGATTTGGCGATTACAGAATCGGTCGAAGCCGAAGTTATTTCGTCGGGGGCTATTACCGCACCGGCGCATACGCTTTATGATATCGTTCGCAAGTTGCCTGACGGGGCGCAGGTGGAATTGGCCTATGATGGCGATAGCGAGCGGCTGACCATCAGTGCAGGTCGATCACGTTTTACGCTGTCTTGTCTGCCACGGGAAGATTTTCCAGTGATGTCAGAGGGCGATCTGCCCCATGTGTTTGAGGCTCCGGCTGCGAACCTGAAACGGCTGATCGACAAGACACGTTTTGCGGTTTCCACAGAAGAAACCCGTTATTATCTGAATGGTATTTACCTGCATGTGGCCAAGGACGATGAAAATAACCCGGTATTGCGCGGTGTTGCCACGGACGGTCACCGTCTGGCCCGTTTTGATATGGAACAGCCAGAAGGGCTTGAAGAAATGCCAGGGGTTATTGTTCCCCGCAAGACCGTGGGTGAATTACGCAAGTTGGTAGATGAATTTGAGGGCGATATCAAAGTTGCCTTGTCCGAAACCAAAATTCGGTTTACCTTTGCCGATATCGTTCTGACGTCCAAATTGATCGATGGAACTTTCCCGGATTACAGTCGTGTTATTCCTGAGGGAAATGACAAGATCATGGAAATAGACAGTCGGCAGTTTGCTGAGGCTGTTGACCGTGTGTCAACAATTTCCACGGAAAAAACCCGTTCTATTAAGCTGTCTATGAGTGCCGGAAATCTGAAACTTTCCGTCAATAGCCCGGATCAGGGGACGGCCAAGGAAGAATTGGGCGCGACTTATAGCGCGGATGATATGGAAATTGGTTTTAATTCCCGTTATCTTCTGGATATTCTCAGCCAGATTGAAGGCGATCTTGTTCAAGTGGTTTTGGCCGATTCTACGGCACCAACAATCCTGCGTGACCTGTCCGATGACGGTGCGCTCTATGTATTGATGCCCATGCGCGTTTAACGCGGCCGTTTATGGGGAATAAGACATGGAAATTAAGGACCTGATCTGACACAGCTTAAGAAAATAAAGCCTCATGGTCTGCCAAATGACCCTATGGCGCCGGTTTCGATTTTTGATCCGAAGCTGGCGCAGTCAAATGGTATGGTGTCTGGTTTGGCTCGTGATTCAGATGTGCGTTTGGAAACAGCTATAAAGACTGGCTCAGATTTTGGCCCAGATTCTGGTCAAAACTCTGGTCAAAATTCTAAAAAGTTGGATTTTCGAGTGCCGGAGCTTTATGTGGGCCGATTGCATTTAACTGATTTTAGATGTTACAGCCATGTGACCTTAGCGCCGGAAGCCTGCCCCGTTGTTCTGACCGGACCAAATGGTGCAGGAAAAACCAATATTTTGGAAGCGCTGTCATTTTTATCAGCGGGACGCGGCCTTCGGAGCTGTAAATTGTCAGAAGTCAGTCGTCAAGGAAAGGGTGACCTTAACTGGGCGGTGGCCGCGCGTTTGGAAACGCCCGAGGGCAGTATGAATTTGGGTACGGGCTTGGTGGCTGGATCGGATATGGCGACCGGAGAAGCGGGTCAGAAAGACAAGCGCATTGTCCGTATTGATGGCGAAAATGCGGCAAGTCCCGCGATATTCGGAGATATTTTACAGGTGGCGTGGTTGACGCCGCAGATGGATCGGCTGTTCATAGAAGCTGCCTCAGGTCGCCGTCGGTTTTTAGACCGGATTGTGGCGAATTTCCATTCTTCCCATATGCGGGAAGTCAATGCTTATGAGCGAGTGATGCGGGATCGGAATCGGCTATTGCAGGAGGGGGCGCATAATTCCTCTTGGGACGGGACTTGGCTTGATGCTCTGGAGGGGCGTATGGCAGAACATGGTGTGGCTGTGGCGGCGGCACGATTGGACGCCATCGACAGATTGGCCGGGGCCATTGCGGAATCTACCTCTTGCTTTCCGCAAGCATTGTTGGCGGTGGAAGGGCTTTTGGAAGAAGGACTTTCCGGGGGACCAGCCTTGGCCGTGGAAGATGATTTTAGGCGCGTTTTGAGGGACAGTCGTGTGCAGGACAGCCGCAGTGGCCGGACCAGTGTGGGCCCCCATAAATCGGACCTGTTGGTGAGGCACAGAGATAAGGATATGCCGGCGGCGCTTTGTTCCACCGGGGAGCAAAAGGCTTTGTTGATTGGAATAACCTTGGCCAGCGCACGGATTACGGCAACGGCATTTGGGGCGGCGCCGATTTTGCTTTTGGATGAAGTGGTCGCTCATTTGGATCAACTGCGGCGAACGTCGTTGTTTGATGAATTAGCGGCTCTTGGCTCTCAGGTTTGGCTGACGGGAACGGACCGCATGTTATTTGACGAACTGGGGCCGCGTGCGCGGTATTATCGCGTGGACAATAGCCACGTAACTGAAGAATGATTTTTGCCGAAAAATTCGGTATAATATATGTAAGGGACACAAGTTTATGTCTGACGAAACACAGATGAAAGATGCCACCGCAGGCGCGGAAGAGTATGGCGCGGATTCCATTAAAGTTCTAAAAGGACTTGATGCGGTGCGTAAGCGCCCCGGCATGTATATTGGCGATACCGAGGATGGTTCGGGCCTGCATCATATGGTGTTTGAGGTATCGGACAATGCCATCGATGAAGCTCTGGCGGGATATTGTGACCTTGTGTTGGTGTCCATGAACCCGGATGGGTCCATTTCTGTGACCGATAACGGGCGCGGAATTCCGGTGGGTATTCACGCGGAAGAAGGTGTTTCCGCAGCGCAAGTTATCATGACTCAATTGCACGCAGGTGGCAAATTCGACAGCAACAGCTATAAAATATCCGGTGGTTTGCATGGCGTGGGCGTTTCTGTGGTGAATGCCCTGTCAGAATATTTGGAATTACGTATCTGGCGGAATGATAAAGAACATTACATGCGCTTTGAAAATGGCGATGCGGTGGATGACCTTGTCGTGGTGGGTGATGCGGTTGGCAAAACCGGGACTATGGTGACGTTCCTGCCGGCGACGACGACTTTTGGTAATATCGACTTTGATTATGACAAGCTTGTTCACCGTTTCCGGGAATTGGCGTTTCTTAATTCCGGCGTGCGGATCAAAATCGAAGATAACCGCCATGCGGAAAAACAGAAAATCGAGCTTTATTACGAAGGCGGCATCAAAGCTTATGTCACCTATCTCGACCGCAGCAAGACCGCATTGATTCCCGAAGCCATCAACATCAGTGGGGAAAAAGACGATATTATTTTCGAATGTGCGCTGCAGTGGAATGACAGCTATCATGAGAATGTCATGTGTTTTACTAATAATATCCCACAGCGGGATGGCGGCTCCCATTTGGCGGGTTTCCGGGCGTCTCTTACCCGGACGATTAATAATTATGCCAATGAAACCGGCATTGCCAAGCGGGAAAAAGTCTCCATCACCGGGGATGACAGCCGGGAAGGGCTGACCTGTGTCTTGTCCGTGAAAGTACCCGACCCTAAATTCTCATCCCAGACCAAGGATAAGTTGGTTTCGTCCGAAGTGCGTCCCGTGGTGGAAAGTCTGCTGAATGAAAAACTGAGTAGCTGGTTTGAGGAACATCCTCAGGAAGCTAAAATCATCATCGGCAAGATTGTAGAGGCGGCAGCAGCGCGAGAAGCAGCCCGTAAGGCGCGGGAACTGACCCGGCGTAAAGGTGCTTTGGATATCTCATCTCTGCCCGGTAAGCTTGCGGATTGTCAGGAGCGGGACCCCGCAAAATCCGAATTATTTCTCGTGGAAGGGGACAGTGCGGGCGGCTCTGCAAAGCAGGGACGTTCCCGGAAGAATCAAGCTATTCTACCGCTAAAGGGTAAAATCCTGAATGTGGAACGGGCCAGATTCGACCGTATGCTTGGCTCGCAGGAAATCGGGACATTGATCACGGCGATGGGGACTAGTATTGGCCGGGAAGATTTTAATATTGAAAAACTACGCTATCATAAAATCATCATTATGACCGATGCGGATGTGGACGGGGCGCATATTAGAACTCTGTTGCTGACATTCTTCTTCCGTCAGATGCCAGAATTGATTGAACGGGGCCATCTGTATATTGCTCAGCCACCGTTGTATAAAGTCAGCCGGGGGAAATCGGAAGTTTATCTGAAGGATGATGCCTCACTGGAAGATCATCTGATACAACAGACGCTGGATGAAATGGTGTTGCGCCTGGCCGACGGTACACAGATCGCGGGTAATGATCTGAAGGATCTGGTGACGATTGTCCGTAAAATCAGCCGGATACTTACTCATGTTCCCAGCCGTTATAATAAGGAATTGATTGAGGAACTGGCTTTGGCCAGGGCGATGAATTCCGCAGTTCTGCATGATGATAAGAAGGCAGACCCTGCCATTGCAGCCGTCGTTAAACGCATGAATATGAAGGCAACGGAAGGCGAGGACAATTGGACTGGTCATTTGGACCCGGAAGGTGACGGGGTGATTTTTGAACAGGAAATCCGTGGGATCAAGGATATCTATCATATCGATAATGATTTCATCAATTCGGCAGAAGCCCGGGCGTTGAGCGATGCGATGACAGAGCGTACAGAGGTATTTTTTGCCACATCCACCATAAGCCGCAAGGATGATATTCATGATATTAACCTGCCCAGTGATTTGATGACGCTGGTCATGGCATATGGCCGCAAGGGACAGGCGATCCAGCGCTATAAAGGATTGGGTGAAATGAACCCGGAACAACTGTGGGAAACCACGCTTGATCCGGAAGCCCGGACCCTGTTGCAGGTGAAAATTGACCAAGCGGATACAGCCGATGAAATATTCACCAAATTGATGGGGGATGTGGTGGAGCCGCGCCGGCAATTCATTCAGGATAATGCGCTTAACGTGGCTAACCTTGACGTTTAGACGGGATTAATATCAGATTTTTATTGAAAGGGCGGTTTGTTGCTTAACAATCCGCCCAACGTCGGATCAGGTTATGATAGAGGCCCGAGAATTTTACCGCCAAGGGGTTGTCCACGCCCTTTTCTGCGGAAAGCTCTTGAATGGATTGGTCAAAATCATAGAGCAATTCACGCTGTCCGCTATCACGGATCATGCTCTGCATCCAGAAAAAGGAACAAACCCGCGTGCCACGGGTGACCGGGCGCACATGATGCAGGCTGGTGGAAGGGTATAAAACCATATCGCCTTTATTAAGTTTGATTTCTTGCGCGCCGTAATTTCCTTCAATGACAAGTTCACCACCCTCATATTCTTCAGGGGAACTTAAGAATAACGTCGCGGATAAATCTGTGCGAATACGGACCGGTGTGCCTTTTACAGCGCGAATGGAATTATCCACATGTGATCCAAAATGTTGCCCTCCGGCATAACGGTTGAACAGGGGGGGGAATATTTTTTGAGGCAACGCGGCAGAAATGAAGGTTTGGTTGATGGCCAGGGCATCCAGAATGATGTCACCCAATAATTTGGATTCTGTACTGCCTTCGATAATCTGTGCATTTTTCTTAACTTGGCCGGACTGTATGCCTGCGGTGACAGTGCCGTCTACCCATTCGGCCTGATCCATTATTTCTCGGCAAGCATCGACTTGGGTAGCATTTAAAACTTCTGGAATTGCGATAAGCATAATCGGGCCTTTAATGAGTTATCCCGCCAGCATGATAATACAGCGATTAATACAGTATTAAAACCGTTTAAAACACTGGCTAAAACACTGGCGGGAACAGGGTGGTTGTTAAAATTCAATATCAAGTGTAAGCGAGGCCGAACGTCCCGGCGCAATATAAGTAAAGGGTGCAGTATTACGATAAAGACTGTCATAATAGACTTTATCGGTCAGATTCTGCACATTTAAGGAGACCTTTATCATCTCTGTAATGCGGTAGTTGGCAAAGGCATCAAACCGAACATAGGACGGAATGAATGTTGTCCCGCCTGCAACACCCGAACCACCCAGAATTTTACTGGAATAGTTGGCAACAGCGCCAAATGCTAAATCCGGGGTGATTTTATATTTAGCCAATAGGGTAAAGCTCTGTTCGGCAATATTTGCAAGTTTCTTGCCAATATTATTGGTCGTGACCGACTCGAGAACTTTGGTGTCAAGCAGGGTCAGGCCACCAAAGATGCTGAATTCCGGCGTAATATTACCGGATAAGCCCAATTCAATACCGTCAACACGTATCTTGCCGTTCAGGGTCGTTACTTCGGGCTGACCCCGTCCGCCTGTGACATCAAACGCGGTTTTTTCAATGCGAAACACTGCTGCTGTGACCAGAAGATGTTCGTCAAAGATTGCCCATTTCGTGCCAAGCTCAAAACTTTTATTTCGTTCAGGATTCAGGTTTTGATTGCTGGCTGTAATGCCGCCATAAGCCGCACCACCGCCATCGACTTGCTCTCCTGGTGGGTTTGATGATGATCCATAGGACATATAGATACTGCCATTCTCAGACGGTTTATAAGTAACACCGGCATGCCAGTTGAGGAAAGTCCCGCTATTGGAAAGCGTTCCGGGGCTACGTCCGCCAACAGAGGTCTTCACAACCTTATAGTCATCAAGACGCAAGCCACCAAATATTTGCCATTGTTCGTTGATTTCGATTGTATCAATCAGGAAGATGGCTTTGGTTGTGATCTCGGATGTTGTTGTCGAACCACTTAACGCCAACGGCCAGATCCAATCAACGGAACTGTCCGGGTTCCAAAGACTTTGTAATATAGGGTTGCTTCTGCCCGGTACCGGAATGCCTAATGGATCGCCATTTGGATCTTCGGCGGTATCAAAATTATAGGGGCGGTTCTGAATTTTTTCTTTCGAATATTCAAGTCCCCCGACCAAGGTGTGGTTTGATACTTTCCATATGAGGTTGGTCTGGTTACCAATATAACGATTTGCCTGATTTCGAGTTTTGGCTCCTGCGGGAACGGTCCAGTTTGCCGGGTCTGGATCTGTTGTGCGAGCATTTTCTGGAGCGGTAATAACATAGGCATTGGATGTTTTACCATAGCGCATAGTTGATTCTAAACTGAGGTTATCTGACAGGTCGATCTCAAGCCGGCCCGATATAATATTGGCATTGTTTTTATGGAAATCGCGGGACAGAATGCCATAGAAATTATTGCGGTCAACATCAAAGGGTTTGTTGTTCGCAACATCATAGGGAACGCCCCAATCGGGTAGAGAATCAGTTTCCAGATGATAATAATCAAGGGTGATTTTAGCGGTATCTGTAATCTTATACGCGGCCGCAATGGAGCCACCCCACCGTTTGTTGTAAATATCATCCCGTCCGGCAACGTCACTGTCATGCCACATGCCATTGACCCGGATAGACAGGCGGTCCGTTACCGCGCGGTTGATATCTACGGTAATGCGTTTTTGATTGGCGGTGCCGACGGTCAGGTCAATATCACCAAAATTCTTATCCGATGGAGCCTTGGATACCATATTCACGGCACCCCCAGTTGTACCGCGCCCCCCAAAAACTGAGCTTGGCCCTTTAAATATTTCAATCTGTTCAATGGCAAAAATTTCCCGTGAAATCACTCCGGGATCCCGAATGCCGTCCACATAAATATCATTACGTGCGTCAAAGCCGCGAATGAATACCCGGTCGCCAAATGCATTGCCGCCTTCGCCTGTGCCCAATGTGACACCGGGTTGTATGCGCATCAAATCCCGGAATGTGTTGGTCCCGGTATCATCAATAAGTTCTTTCGGCAGTACGGTAATGGATTTGGCCGCATCCAGAATAGACTGGCTTAATTTTGAGGAGGACGAGCGATCAACCTTGAAAGGTGCCATGGGGTCCGCATATGGGTTGCTTGCAGCCTTTCGGCCCTCAACAATCACTTCTT
>JAESRB010000062.1 GCA_016764855.1 Emcibacter sp. | reverse complement strand
TAATTTCACACTGTTAATCTGACGTTCCAGTTTCAGGTCTTTGATCCTTAAAATCTCATCACCGGCTTTTACCGTGGCCCCAACCTCATAATTGATATATTTAATCACGCCGTCCACGGGCATCTTCAAAGTTTGTAACTGGGTCGAAACAACGGAACTGGCAATTTCCATTCTCATAAAATTTGAATAAATCAAAAGCGCTACATATGAAAAAACGAAAACCCCCGTAACGATATAAATTATCGCCATACCTATGGTTTTCAGGGGAAGTCGACGAACCGGTGTTTCGGAAATATGGCTTGTAGTTGGTTTGGTAGAAATAGGTGTTACAGGAACGTCAATCCGACATATGCTGTCCTCGAAAGTCCCCATGCGCCCCCGGATTAAATCTTCGCTGAAATATTTCAATAGATCACAGGATCGTTCAGGCAAAGCAACGAATTGAAAACCGACGCAGTGTGTTTTTTCGTCAACGCGCTGTACTCTAACTTCCACCTCAAAGGAAATGTCATATCCCTGAAAGGATAACGTAATTCCAATGGTCTGTTCATCTCCGATGTCTGGCAACGGGCTTTCATTGACAAAGACACCCAACCCGTTAACGCTCCAGTCCTTTGCCAGAACAGGCTCTTTTTCACCCAAAATGACATGCAGGGGAGCGGTCAGACGATGATGCCGTCGTTGACAGGGGCGTTCTCTGGTAATCTTCATTGGCGCACTCCTTATATATACCTATAAGGAGCAATTTCCATGCCAATTTAGCTTGCTGAAATGGGGCTTATTTTCAAAATAAGAGACCTTCTTTTTCATTTCGCATCTTATTTTTCAGGACTGAAAGTCATATTGCGAAATATCACAAAACTAATCCTCCATCAGCTCATAACCCGTTAATGATCAAATAATATTCAGAAAATCCTACTATTATACATTACATTTCCGGGATAGGTCTTTGAAAATATCAACCGCCCTATCCATCATGTCCGTGATGATTTTATCAACGGAATCAATGCTATGGATCAATCCCGCCCCTTGACCACAGGACAGGGCCATTTCCGTAATATTACCAACCGTATCAATCACCGGGGGAAAGCTGCAAAATTGATCAATGGGCATATCCTGTCCCATCATTGGCATGCTACCGATAATTGGCCATGACGTATCTTGTCCATCAAGGAACTTTTCTTTCCCATGCCATTCCCGTGTATTATCATTTTCCAAAATACGCAGAGGATTAAATTCCGGGATATCCCGGCCCAATATATTGGTTAAAACCGTTTCAGAACCGCTGACAGTATCAACAATGCGTTGTTTATAGTCCGCATGGGCATTGGCCTCTCTGGAAGCAACAAAGCGCGAGCCCACATAAACTGCATCTGCCCCAAGGCACAGAGCCGCCGCAACGGAACGCCCGTCGGAAATCCCCCCCGCTGCCAGAACCATTGCCTCTTGCCCAACCGCATCAACCACTTCCGGGATCAGTATAGACAAGGGTAATTGAGCCAAATTATGCCCTCCCGCCTCCTGCCCCTGTGCAATCACCGCGTCCGACCCGTTCCCCACGGATTTTCTGGCATCTTCCGCACTCCCAATCTGTTCCCAGATTTTAATGCCGGCCTCTTTTAAACGGCGCACCCATTTTTCTTCCGGCGCTCCCCAATGAAACGACACGATTTCCGGTTTCAACTCACAAATACAATCGACCAGATCGTCATCGGTAAATATAGTCAACATATTGATATTTAAAGGACCGGATTTAGCACTCATATTACTTCTGATGGTGGCGACTATCCCTGAAATGGCTGGTGGCGGCATCTTACCAGCGGCAAATGTTCCCACGGCACCCATATTACATACTGCCGTGGCAAGATCAGGCGTGGAGCCCACAAAGGCCAAGGCCGCACAAGCAAATGGATATTTGGTTCCGTATGTTTCCGTGAAACGATTATTGATGGCTGATGCCAAGATGCCCTCCTAGAGATAATTGAGGCATCTATAATCCGTGATTTCACCATTCAATACTTGGACAGGAGTGAACCTAATAGGGCGTGAAAAGTGTATAGCTCGCTATACGTTAAGTCTGATGCCGCCAATCCCGTGGGGTTTGCTCATAAAGTTTTTTGAAATTTCGCCCGAAATGGGAAAGGTCATTAAAGCCCCATTGATAGGCTATCTCAGAAATAGAAACCGTATTATAGGAAGGATTTTTAAGTTCCTCGGCGCATTTCTCCAACCTTAATTTCAAGATCGTTCTTCCGAAAGAACTATCACAGTTTTCGAATAATTTATGCACATAACGTACAGAAACATCCATATATTCCGCCGCCATTGCCGGGCTTAAATCCGGCAAGGCCAGGTTTTTCTCAATGAAACAGCATAATATATCAAGCTGTATGGATTTGGACCTTAACTCCTCAATGGTTTTTCTTTGTGGAACCTCATTAAAAACAATGGGCAGAAAACCAAGAAAATTCTGGACAAGCCGTTCCACATTCGCCGGATGAGACACCAGATCATGTATTTTAAGGGCTTGGATATAATTTAATCCCAACTGATATAACCCCTTGGCAGTCGAAGGCTTTACCGCTGTAATGCTTTGCGGGTCATACATGCGGGGATATAGTGAAGACCGGGGAATTTGAATGCAAATCTGTTCGAAATCATCCGCAAAGGATAATCGATAGGGCCGTGTGGTGTCTACAAGCGTATAATCCCCTACCCGTAATTCCACCTGACGATTATCCTGATTAACAATACCAACGCCCTTTTGTTGTAAAAGAAGAAAATATAGTTCCGAGGAAGACCGGGAAATTTCACGTTTACCCCGACTTACGGTTTGGGCTTCGGATGAGATACAGGATATGGACAGGTCAGCTTGTTCATGACATTCTATAGATCCCATGAACGATCCATTGCAGTCCCGCTTTGGCGAAAGATCTGTGTAGGTATCACAAATTATTTCCCGCCAATAGTCGAACTGCTCTTTTTCAGGCTGTTGCTGCGTGGTCCATAGTTTATTCATATATCTATACCCTGTGTTAATTACACTACCGAAAGTGGTAATTGTCAAGCCCATGGAGGGGTACAGCCTGAATATGCACAATTTGCAGGGTTTTCAGTACACGGGAATCCGAGAATTCTGATCAAAATACGAATAGTCTGGTAGCATAATATAGTCCTATAGGGAGATAAAAAATGGACAAAACCTACCTTAGAACAACAAGCATGGCCGTATTATTACCTCTGGCTTTCGGCGCAAATATCGCTGTTGCGGAGGATTCGAATAATAATAGCTTTATGGAGCTGGAAGAAATCATCGTCACCGCCCGAAAACGAGAAGAAGGCCTACAAAATACGCCCATATCTATTACGGCCATCTCCAGTGAGGGACTGGAAAAACGCCAAATTATTTCCATGGATCAAGTCAGCAATATCACACCAAACCTTACCATAAACACCTCATCCGCCTTTTCCGGCAGCAGTCAGACACCGGCCGTTTTCCTGCGCGGCATTGGACAGACGGACTTTACACTGAACACAGATCCGGGCGTTGGCATATATGTAGACGGGGTCTATATTTCTCGCTCCGTCGGCGCACTTCTTGATTTGGTTGATGTAGAACGCGTGGAGGTTCTGCGCGGACCGCAGGGTACTCTGTTTGGCCGCAACACCATTGGCGGCTCGATCAGCATTACCAGCAACAAGCCTGCTGATGAGCTGTCCGGTAAAGCCAAGGTCACTATCGGCAGCGATAACTGGCTGATCATGTCCGGCAATATATCACTGCCCATAAGTGAGACCTTAAAAGCCAAAATTACCATTCAAAATCAAGATAGGGATGGCTATGTCACGCGGCTGTCCGATGGCGTCAAACTTGGGGACGATAACAGCACCTCATTCCGAGCCGACTTATTATGGACACCGACCGAAGATTTATCTTTTTATCTGGTCGGTGACTATACAACCGCGCGAGAGAACGGCGCGCCATTATCCCTGACACAAGTGAATGAGGCCGCGCCCTTTGTCGTCATTCATAATAATTTTGTGGCGCCGGGATTGGTTGCGACTTTAGGCAATGGTGCCTTTTATAATTCACAATATGTCACCGAAAACCTATATGAGACAGCGGGAACAGAAGATGTTTACTCCGACTTGGATGTATGGGGGTTAATGCTAACGGCAGAATATCAGAGTGATAATTTTTCCATTAAATCCATTACCTCATACCGCAATCTGGAGAGCGAATTTTCAAGGGATGGGGATGCCTCCCCGCTGCTGGTGAATATGACCTCGGATATTTATAACTATGACCAGTTTTCTCAGGAAGTCCAATTTTTGGGCGACGGACTGGAAGACAAGTTGAACTGGATTTTAGGTCTCTATTATTTTGAGGAAAGTGGTGAAAACAACAATATCGTTGATTTTGGCTACCTACAATTTCGCTCTGGCGGCACCGTTAAAAACAGATCCTACGCCGCCTTTTTTCAATCGAGCTATGACATCACAGACAAGCTCACCCTAACTGCAGGACTGCGTTACACCGATGAGCAAAAGAAATTTGATCCGGTCACATTCGTCGTGGTACAACGCGTTCCTCTCCCGGTTCCGCCCTTCCCGCCCTTCCTGAATTACAACGATGGCCAGCTTTTAGTACCGCAAGGTGAAGTGGAAACCGGCGTGAAAAAATGGACGCCTATGGTCAATGTTGCCTATCAATGGACCGAAGAATTGATGACCTATGCGACATTCTCCCAAGGTTTTAAAAGCGGCGGCTTTACCCAACGCATTTTCCCGGCCCTGCCTGCCGTTCCTTCCTTTAATCCGGAAACCGTGAATGTTTATGAGGCCGGATTTAAATATAGCGGTCTTGAGGGGCGGATGCGTCTTAACGGATCGGCTTATTATACCGATTATTCCGATCTTCAGGTCACGGTACAGATCGGCGTTGCTCCCACCACACAAAATGCGGCCCAAGCGGAGATAAAAGGATTTGAGCTGGAAATGCAACTGATCCCCCTTGATCGTGTGCAGGTCGAATTCGGCATTGGATATATTGATGCCAGCTATACCACCTTGGATAACCAAGTCGTTGGCATCACATTGGACAGTAAGTTGCCCGGAACATCGGAATGGACCTTAAACGGGGCCATTTCATACAATCTGGACATGGGAAACAACGGAACCTTAACCCCCCGGCTGGATTGGAGCTATCGCTCAGAATTCTTTTTCGATGCCAACAACAGCATGAGAGAAGACGGCTACAATCTGGTGAATGCCAGCCTGTTGTATGATTATGACGATAACTGGCGGCTGACATTCTTTATTAAAAACCTGACAAATAAAACATATTTTACCCACGGGGAATCCATACTTGATCCCGCCGGTTTTGCCCTTGTCAGTCCCTCACGCAAACGCGAATGGGGCATTAGCCTGTCCCTTGATTTTTAAACTTCAGATTGGGTCGTCTCCTTATCTGATCGGAGACAGTGAAAATTATTCTTCCACAATGTTTAATGTGAGCTGTCTCCCTTTTTTACAAGAAGATATATTATGTCAGAATATCACAAACAATATAAAGTCGCCGCTGTACAATCTGCTCCTGCGTATCTTGACCTTGGCGCTGGCATTAAAAAGGCTTGCGGCCTTATCAGAGAAGCCGCCGATAACGGGGCCTCTCTCATCGCCTTTCCAGAGACATGGTTTCCCGGCTATCCTTTCTGGATATGGTTGAATTCACCCGCCGCTGGCATGCATTATCTTCAACGTTATGTGGACAATTCTCTCGTGATTAACAGCGTCCAATATCAAACATTATGCACCGCCGCCCGAGACAATAACATCCATGTTCTATTGGGCTTTAGCGAAAGAAAAAACGGGACCCTCTATATCGCCCAAAGCCTTATTGGTCCTGATGGCAACCCGATTAACCATCGGCGCAAGGTAAAACCAACCCACATGGAACGTACTATATTTGGTGAAGGCGACGGCAGCGACCTTAAAGTTTCCGAAACCGAACTGGGTATGGTTGGTGCCTTGAATTGTTGGGAACATCTGCAACCCTTAAACCGCTATGCATTATATTCACAGAATGAACAACTCCATATCGCTTCCTGGCCGAGTTTCAGCCTCTATACTGGATTGGCCTATGCCCTCGGGCCGGAATTAAATATGGCTTCAAGCGCAACTTACGCCGCAGAGGGCCAGTGTTTTGTCATTGCGGCCTGTGGTATTGTCAGCCCTGAAATGCTGGAAATTCTGGATCATGTGAACCCGGAAATGACGTTATTGCAAACCGGTGGCGGTCATGCCATGATTTTTGGTCCGGACGGAAAGCCCCTTTGCGATCCCCTCGACCCAGACGAAGAAGGCTTGCTCTATGCTGACCTTGATTTCAGCCAGATCATCATTGCCAAGGCCACCGCCGACCCCGTAGGCCATTATGCCCGACCCGATGTGACCAGATTGCTGTTCAATGATCAACCCCAACGGCCTGTTGAAAAATTCACCCTTTTTGAGCCTCTTCCCTCAAACCCACCTGAGGAGAATATACCCTCCTCAGAAGAGGACAGCACATGAAAGTTACAGTCATCGGCGGCGGTCATGGCAGCTATGCCGCAGCCGCAGAATTAAGCGAACAAGGCCATGAGGTCTGTTTCTGGCGGCGAAATAAAGAGGCCTTCTCTGCCGTCCTTACGACAAAGACCGTCTATATTAAAGACTTCAAAGGTGAGCGCGCGGTTCAGATCGCTCACCCCACAACGGATATTTCCGAGGCAATATCTGGTGCTGACCTAATAATCATCCCCTTGCCTGCAACCGCCCATGAGGCCTTGGCACAGCAAGTCGCGCCCCTATTCGAAGAAGGGCAAGTTGTCTTTTTAACGCCGGGAACATTTGGCAGCTATATTTTCCTGAAAGCCATGAGAGAAGCCGGAAATACCGCAGACATCACCTTTGCTGAGACAGGGACCTTGCCCTATTTGGCTCGAAAACGAACCGATGATTTTGTCGTGGTATCCGGCTACGCCAAACGACTACCAACGGGATGCCTCCCAGCCCGCAACAGCGCAAAAGCATTTGAGATCATTAAACAGGCCTATCCCGCCATCGAGCCCATCGAAGATGCCCTATCCGGCGCATTAATGAATGGGGGGCCGATCATTCATCCGCCCTTGATTATGATGAATGTGGGCGCTTTGGAACATTTTGAAAAGTGGGATATCCATAACGAAGGCACCACCCCCTCCATTCGACGGGTTCAGGATGCGCTTGATGGGGAGAGGATCGCCATTCGTGAAGCCTTGGGCTACACAGCTCCGCATTTCCCCCTCGCCAATCATTATGCGTCAGAGGGCGAAGAATGGATGTACGGACGGTCGGCCCATGAAATGATCATGGATAGCGGCGATTGGTGCGAAGATATTGATCCCCGTTCCCACCGATATGTGTTGGAAGATATTGCCCTGGGTCTGTCATTCTTGATTTCCATGGGAAAATGGGCTGACGTTGCCACCCCCATGGCATCGGGCCTGTTGACCCTGTCCTCCACCATAAGCGGCCGCAATTTTTATGACACTGGCCGCACGCTGGAAAATCTTGGACTGGATGGGCTGAATAATAATCAAATGACCGAGCTGCTTCAGAGCGGACACTTATAAAAATACACTTTAAAATGAGGAATAATAATGTTTACCTACTACGATAAAGAAAACGCTCCGGAAAAGTCAAAGGCCCTAATGGATGAGTCCGTTGCCATTTTTGGCATGCTTCCCAATATGCACCGCATTCTAGCAGAAGCCCCCGCCAGCTATGAGGCCTATAACACCACCTACAGCCTATTTACCAAATCCTGTGGCTTCTCGCCTCTGGAGGCTCAGATTGTCTTTATGACGGCCAATTATGAGAATAGATGCCATTATTGTATGGCAGGCCATAGCTGGGGCATGAAAGCCCAGAAAATGCCCCAGGATATCATTGACGACTTAAGAGAAGGACGCCCCTTGAGCGATCCCAAATTAGAGGCTCTAAGCCGTTTTGCCCGGGAATTGCTCGACACACGCGGCCATATCGGAGATGATCGATTACAAGCCTTTTTGGATGCGGGCTATACCAAACGTCATGCGCTGGAGGTTTTATGCGGGTTATCGGCAAAATTAATCTCCAATTTCACCAATGCACTGGCCCATACGGACATAGAAGGCCCTTTGGCACAATATGCTTGGACCCATCCTGCGGACCGTTAAGCATCTGATAAGTATAATGATTAATGGGAGAAAATATGAGAACTAAAAATACCCCAAAAGGATGGAAGCCCCCCTATCCCGCGTGGTCAGCGGACCTTTCCACAGACCATAGCCATGTGATCATTGTATATTACGGCATTCAATATAAAGACGGTGACTATAATTCAGATAGCATAAAGACCTTTGCTGAAAAAATGTCTCTATCCCTACAAACTGCCCACGCACCGGAAAATGTGGAACGCGGCACATTTGTCGATCAACAAGAATATCAAAATGATATTTTAATTTGCTATTGGTCAAGTTTGGCCGAGTTCAATCACTGGCAAAATTCGGCTCCACTGGTTCACTGGCTAAATGAACCGGAAAGACTGTCGGGAAATACAGGTTTTTGGATAGAACGCCTTGTTGTTCCCCTGAATAAATTTGAAAGCAACTTTTCTTCCCCTGACCCTGTGGGCGCTGCGGCGCTGACAAAAAGAGATATGATCGGCCCCATCAAGGAACATGCCTATTGGGGGTCCATGCGTGACCGTATCCCTGCCTCCTTAACCGATGATTTCAAGGCCGCTGAAATTCAGATAGATAACACCGCTGTCCAGAGCAGAGGTCAGACTATCCTGCTTTATGCCCCCGATAACCTATGCGTCATAAGGTCCGGCCAAGACTGGACATTCTGCAAAGAAGATGAGCGAAAAAGTTATTTACAAGATGTCCATCCCGTCTTAGAGGCCGGTATGGATTATTTAAAACAAAACCCGTTGGATAGTGGCTGCCTAAGCTGTCGGTTGGTCACAGAGTCAGACAGTAATAATAGGCCGGTTCAGAAAAGCTTTGGTCTGGTTTATTTCAAATCCATGGACTATTTGGAAGATTGGTCAAAAAACCACCCGACCCACCTTAAAATATTTCAGAATTTTCACGCTCTTGTTCAAAAATTCAACTTTGATCTTGATTTACGCCTGTGGCATGAGGTAGCCATCCTAGACAAGAAGACCACCCAATTTCAATATATAAACTGTCACAATAAAACTGGTTTATTATCCTGAGCAATCAACCCCGAGATATTCAAAAAACACCGTCCCCTCTATTCCACGGTGACGTCTGACGACTCCCCGGATGCTCCAGACGCTGTGAATAAAGAAACAATAACCGCCAATGCTGCGGAAATTGCAATGCCCGGAAGAATGCCGTAAATCAACGAAATCATCGATCCGCTGACCACGGCAACACGCACGCCCCACGGTGTTAGTCTTGAGTTCCGTGTCCCCATCTCAAATGGCTGACGGCGGACTTTCCACAACAAACCAACAATAAGAACTGGCACCACGCTGCCGCCTGCCATGGTATAGGCCTTGGCAAACATACCAATGATAGATTCCGCATATAGGGCCAGGAAACAGGCTACAATGCCGATAACTACCGTCGCCTTCTTGGTCCATGCCACCAACTGTTGATCCGTTAGTTCAGGTTTGAAGGGACGAATGATATCGTTCACAACGATAATCGCCGCAGAATTCAACAATGAATCCGCAGAAGACATAGCTGCGGCCAAAATAAGCGCAAATACAATCGCCACCACCATAAGCGGGAAATGATTCATCAAAAACCACGGCATAACATAGGCCGGGTCAAGACCCGGGTTCAATGATTTTACCGTCATGCCCACAAGCGCGGTCAAGCTAACCGCAATAATGACAAAGACCCCGCTGATCAGCATGGCCGTCCTTGCGGTATTAGCATCCTTTGCCGCAAAACACCGTTGCCAATATACCTGTGCCGCAAATACCCCGAAACAGCCTGTGATAAACTGAACCAATATATCAATAAGAGGCACCTGACTTAGGCTCCAATATTCCGGTCCGGCCACTTCCGTCAAACGATGGCCAAGTTCCACAAAATTCCAGTCGATCGGCGCAAAGGCGAAATAATAAAAGACAAGACCAAAAACAACCACGATGATCCCCTGTACAAAGTCAGTCCAGACAACGGAGAGTACGCCGCCCATATAGGTATAAACAATAAAAATTATATTGAAAAATATGATCACTGGAACTGCGTCAATCTCGGTAAATTGCTCAAATATATAGCCCATCCCCTTGGACTGTCCTGCCAGCCAAGCCAACATTATAGAGCCTGTGAGGATGCCCGTCATTGCCTTGGTAATTTTATCCCGGTGCAACAGGTCATACATCAAATCGGAAATGGTAATATAGGTAAATCGTCCGGCAAAACCAGCAAACAAAAGAGCAAAAATAATCTTGGACCCCTGTTCCCCAAAAACAAACGGTAAATGGCTGATCCCTTTTTCAAAGCCCTGATTAGCATGACCAATAAAGTTACCGGCCCCCATAATCGTCGCAATATCGCTAAACAGGATCAGATATAGCGGCAACGCGCCCCCGCCAATGGCATACATGGCAAAACTGCTGGAGGCCTTATCTTTGACTTTCCACGAGATATAAAAGAACACCATGCAAAATACAGCCGTTATGGCCAGTACGATTGTGCTTAACATGAAACTCTCCCGTTCATGACAATGACAAGCGCCTTCTTCCCGTTCGGCCCAAAGCGTATTTTAGTCATAGTGTCTCCCGTTTTTTTTATCTCTTAAAATCTGTTCGGCCGGAAAGGCGTAATATCAATGGCCGGTTTCTTTCCCTCAATAATATCCGCGATGATTAGTCCGGTTCTGGGGCCTGACCCCAGCCCCACGTGCTGATGCCCAAAGGCAAAATACACATTTTTTATCTTCTCCGACGGCCCAATGACTGGCAGAGAATCCGGCGTCGAAGGCCGATGCCCGCGCCATGTCCGTATATCTGTCCAGCGCAAAGTCGGGAATACTTCCTTCACCCGCTTAAGCAGGAAATCCGATGCCTTGTTATTTTCCGGTGCGTCCAGTCCGGCAAATTCAACGATCCCAGCACAGCGCAATCGCCCCTCCATTGGGGTCGCCACGAATTTTGCCGCCGCGAATAATGTGGGCACCTTCGGCATGAAAGATGGATTGACAAGTTCAATATGGTATCCGCCTTCGCTTTCTAACGGCACCGTCAGACCAAGCTTGGTGGCAAGCACACCGGACCAAACGCCTGCGGTCAGAACAAGTGATGCACAGTCAATCGTTCTCCCTGCCGTTTGCACAGCTTTGATCTGATTATTTTCAATGATAAAATCTTCAGCCTCTGCCTGGACAAGCTCCCCGCCCAACGATTGAAAATACTGGGTTAGGATTTCAAGATAACGGCCAGGGTCC
>JAESRB010000061.1 GCA_016764855.1 Emcibacter sp. | reverse complement strand
TCAGGCTTATCCTCGTATTAACTCGGACGCGCACTTGCGCTTGCCTCAGCCTTTAAGGCTTCGGATCGGAGTATATACGGCGGGGGATGAAGAGGCTATGCTTCTTTCTTATTGCTTTTCCTTCCCGAAAATATTTCCATAACCGAAGCCGACTAGGCGGAGGCAAGGCCAACGGCCGCCCGAGTTAATACGAGGATAAGCCTGAGCGAAGCGCCGGCGTTTGAGGCAAAACAAAAAAATCAAGCGGCCGCCCGAGCCAACGCGAGGATAAGCCTGAGCAAAGCGCTGGCGCCTGAGGTTAAACAAAAAATCCCCCTACCTAAGACTAAACCAAAAAATCACCTAAAAAACTAGCACAGCGTGGCACAGTGGTTTATGTTGTCAGCATGACAGAGAAAAATCCACAACAAGAGACTGAGGAAACCACACATTTTGGTTTCAAGACCGTCGATAAACAGGCCAAACAAGGCATGGTTCGCAACGTCTTTGACAGTGTTGCCGAGAAATACGACATCATGAATGATGTGATGAGCGGCGGGCTGCATCGCTTGTGGAAAAATGATATGATCCGGGTTCTGCGCCCGGAACCGGGACACAAACTCCTGGATGTTGCCGGTGGCACTGGGGATATCGCTTTTCGGTTTCTTGATGCGGCAGAAAAACGTGAGAATTCTGATTCTATTGCCGCAGAAGTCACCGTCTGTGATATCAATGCCGAAATGTTGAAAGTCGGCCGAGACCGGGCCATTGACCGGGGCATTCTGAGGAATATTGAATGGGTATGCGGCAATGCGGAATGCCTTTCCTTTCCCAACAACAGTTTTGAGGCCTATACCATTGCTTTTGGTATCCGAAATGTCACCAATATTGATAAGGCTTTGGCCGAAGCACACCGGGTTCTGAAACCCGGTGGACGTTTCCTCTGTCTGGAATTCAGCAAAGTACATACGCCGCTGCTGAAAAAAATATATGACACCTACAGTTTTCACTTATTGCCCCGATTCGGAGAAATGATCACCGGCGATCGGGAATCATACCAATATCTGGTGGAAAGCATTCGCCAGTTTCCATCTCAGGAGAAATTCAAGACCATGATTGAGGACGCCGGATTCAAGCGCGTTACTTACCGTAATATGACCGGCGGCGTTGTCGCCCTGCTCTCAGGATGGAAAATCTAGCGTGTTTAAAAGCCTGCTTCATATGAGTCACCTGACTCGGATTGCCTTTGTTCTGTCCCGCCATGATGCGCTGATGGACCTTCTGTCGTTATTTGGCGAACAGCCAAAAGCATTGATCCGGTTAAGAAAGTTACGCAATCTCGGCACAAAAAACTCCCATAAGGATAAAAATAGCAATCTAGTCGAGGCTTTCCAGTCTCTGGGGCCAAGTTTTATTAAAATCGGGCAGGCCATGGCTACTCGTCCCGATATTGTCGGACCGGACGTGGCCCTTGACCTGATGCGGCTTCAGGATAAAGTCCCGCCCTTTCCCGGTGATGAGGCCATCCGCATTCTGGAACAGGAACTGGCGGCACCGCTGGACGACCTGTTCGCGGAATTTGACAGCACGCCCGTTGCCGCAGCCTCCATCGCGCAGGTGCATTTTGCCACCACCAAGGACGGACGCCGTGTGGCGGTAAAGGTCTTACGGCCCGGCATTGAAAAAGCTTTCGCCCGTGATCTGGAAAGTTTCCTGTGGTTAGCCCGGATGATGGAACGTTTTTCCCGCAAGGCCCGACGCCTGAAACCAACGTCTATTGTTGAAACCATTTCCGAGGTCATTGCCCTTGAAATGGATTTGCGGTACGAAGCCGCCGCAGCATCAGAATTAAAAGAAAACAACGCCAACAATCCCGATTATGCGGTCCCGGATGTGGATTGGGATCTGACCAGTCGGCGCGTTCTTTGCACCAGTTTGGTCGAAGGCATTCCCTTTGCCCATAAGCAAGACATGATCACAGCAGGATATGACCTGAAAAAACTGGCCGAAGGGCTGGTTCATAGCTTCCTGACACAGGCATTGACCGACGGGTTCTTTCATGCGGATCTGCATCAGGGAAATCTCTTTGCTTGCCCAAATAATAAAATTACCGCCATTGATTTCGGTATCATGGGCCGGATCGACAAAAAAACACGCCGCTGTCTGGCCGAAATCCTTTATGGCTTTATCACACAGGATTATGATCTGATCGCCCGCGCTCATTTCGATATTGGTTATGTACCTCAGGATCAATCATTGGAGAAATTCAAACAAGCCATTCGCGCCATTGGCGCCCCCATCGCCGGGAAACCGGTGGCGGAAATTTCCGTCAGCAAATTACTGGCCCAGCTTTTTGAAACCACCGAAACCTTTAATATGCAGACCCAGCCACAGCTTATCCTTCTGCAAAAAACCATGGTCACGGTAGAGGGAGTGGCGCTTAATCTCTACCCGGAAATCAACATGTGGGAAGCTTCCCGCCCCATCATCGAGAAATGGATGCGGGATAATCTGGGGCCAAAGGCAAAGGTTCGGGATTTTGCGGAAACCGCCCTTGAAAGCTTGAACCGAATCCCTAAAATCCTTGATGATGTGGAAATGCTAGCCAATAGCGCCCGTAGAATGCAGGAGATGCAAAGCCAAAGCCTGCGCCGTGGCCCTGTGAAATTATTTATATATGGCCTAACAGGCAGCGTTATAGGCGGTTTAGCACTATATTCTCTGTATAAATTATTTAATTAACAGTATCTTTTCGTAGTACTATTGATTTTACTGCTTTTTATTCCTACATTATCCCCATGACCTTAGATTCAAAAAGTCCCTTGGACGGAAAACGATTATTATTGATCATTGGCGGCGGCATTGCGGCCTATAAATGTCTTGACCTGATCCGCCGCGTGCGAGAACGGGGCATGACCGTCCGTACCATCCTGACCAAGGGCGGTGAACAATTTGTCACCCCGCTGTCTATCGGCGGATTGAGCGGCGAAAAAGTCTACACCGATCTTTTCTCTTTGACCGATGAGACGGAAATGGGCCATATCCGCCTGTCACGAGAAGCAGACCTCATATTGGTCGCCCCGGCCACCGCCGATATGATGGCCAAAATGGTTGCCGGCATTTCCGACAATCTGGCCACCACAGCATTGCTGGCCACTGACAAACCGGTGATGATCGCGCCCAGCATGAACAGCCGTATGTGGCACCATATCGCCACACAGCGCAATCTGGCACAACTGATCCAAGACGGCGTCCACCTTATCCCGCCTGCGGACGGCGATCTGGCCTGTGGTGAGGTTGGCGCCGGACGTTTAGCCGATGTGGATGAGATGGTTACGACACTGGAAAAATTCTTTACCCCCACCGGACCGCTTAACGGCAAACATATCCTGACTACCGCTGGCCCCACGTATGAGCCTATTGATCCGGTACGCTATATCGCCAACCGATCATCAGGCAAACAAGGCTATGCCATCGCTCGGGCCTTACGGGACTTGGGTGCTCGGGTCAGCCTGATTTCCGGGCCAACCAGCCTTACCGAACCAACCGGGGTTGAGACAATACAGGTTGAGACAGCCTGTGAAATGCTCACCGCCTGCCAAAATGTCCTGCCTGCAGATGTGGCCATTTGTGTGGCGGCGGTCGCTGATTGGCGGGTATCCACAAGCGCCGCTCAAAAAATCAAGAAGCAGAACGGCGCCCTGCCCCCTCTGGAGCTTATCGAAAACCCGGATATTCTACAAACTCTGTCACAAGCCGCAAGCAACAGACCTTCTCTTGTTATTGGTTTCGCTGCCGAAACGGAAAACCTTATGGCCCATGCGGAAGCCAAGTTGCAAAGAAAAGGCTGTGACTGGATCGTCGCCAATGACGTCTCCGTCATCAACGGAAAATCCGTCATGGGCGGGGACCATAACAAGGTCACGGTCATGACCAATACCGGAAGCGAAGACTGGGATAATATTCCTAAAGATCACGTCGCGGAAAAACTAGCCAAAAAAATAGAAAAACACTTCACATAAATCAGGATGAATGAATGACAATAGTCGGTTTCCAACAACTCCCCCACGGCGAAGGCCTGAAACTACCAGAATATGAAACGGTCAACAGTGCCGGTATGGATCTTATGGCGGCCCTGAATGCGGGGGAAGAACTGGTCCTCAAAGTAGGTATGCGGCTTTTGGTGCCCACAGGATTTGCCATGGCGTTGGCACCGGGGTTCGAGGCACAAGTCCGCCCTCGTTCCGGCCTTGCCTGGAAGAATGGTGTCACCGTTCTCAATAGTCCGGGGACTATTGACGCCGATTACCGGGGCGAAGTGAAAGTCATTCTTATCAATCACGGGGCCGAAGATTTTGTCATCACACGTGGCATGCGCATTGCCCAGATGGTTATCGCTCCGGTCACGCAAATTTCGTGGGACGTACGCGAAAACCTGGATGAAACCGCACGGGGAGCTGGAGGATTTGGCTCCACGGGGACACAAAGTTAATTTTTTAAAGAGAAAACAGATGTTTCGTTTAACCAAGAAAATGATTTATGCCTTAGAGGCCGTCGTCGATGTGGCCTATAATGGCCGCACCGGACCTGTACAATCCCGGGACATTACCCGGCGGCAGGAAATTCCCCAGCGTTATCTGGAGCAGGTCATGCAACAGCTTGTCCGGGCAGGAATATTAAAGGGTGTCAGAGGTCCAAAAGGCGGCTATAATCTGGCGCGGGAAAGACGCCGAGTATCCGTTGGCGAAATTGTTAAGGTGGTCAACGATATGGATTCGAAAAAAGATAAAGACGAAACGTTATCCACCTCGCCGCTAGGAATGAAGGTTATTAATCCCTTGATTGAGAATCTAAATCACAGCATTGTGGAGAAGCTTAACGATATTACGCTGCAGGATCTTTGTCAGCAGGCCATGTCCGAAGGAGTCGAAACAGATTCCGCGAATAGCTTCACGTTTACGATTTAATACGATACAATTGGCAATAAATAACAGCAGGAGACATCACATGTCCGTAACTGAAACTGGCACCGAGGGCCGTGGCAAAATTTACGATAACATTATCGAAACGCTGGGTAATACCCCGTTGGTCAGACTAAATCGCATGGACAGTGGCGGCGCAGAAATTCTGTTGAAGCTAGAGTTTTTTAATCCCCTGTCCTCTGTCAAAGACAGAATCGGCGCGGCCATGATTGCCGATCTGGAAAAAAAGGGCAAAATTAAAGAAGGTACCCGGATTATTGAGCCAACCTCCGGCAATACGGGAATTGCGCTAGCCTTTGTCTGTGCAGCCAAGGGATATGACCTGACCTTGGTCATGCCGGAAAGCATGTCAATGGAACGGCGTAAGATGTTATTGATTCTGGGCGCGGACCTTGAGCTCAGCCCAGCGGAACTGGGTATGAAAGGGGCCATCGCCCGCGCAGAAGAAATGATTGCAGAATCAGACAATGCGGTTATGCCACAACAATTTGCCAATCCGGCCAATCCAGCCATTCACGAAATTACCACTGCCAATGAAATCTGGAATGACACCAACGGCGAAGTAGATGTCATTGTATCCGGCGTGGGTACTGGCGGCACGATCACCGGTATTGGTCGGGCTCTGAAAGCTAAAAAAGACAGCATTTACATGGTGGCTGTCGAACCGGAAGACAGTCCTATTTTATCCGGCGGTCAACCCGGACCCCACAAAATACAAGGTATTGGTGCCGGTTTTATTCCCGAAATTCTTGACACTGCATTTGTGGATGAGGTCTTGACCATCGGCAATGAAACCTCCTTTGAAACCGCACGGCAGATAGCCAAAAAAGAAGGCATTCCCGTGGGTATTTCTTCCGGGGCCGCCGTGGCCGCCGCTATGGAGCTTAGCGCGCGCGACGACATGAAGGGTAAGAAAATTGTTGTGATCATACCTTCTTTCGCGGAACGGTATCTCTCCACCCCTATGTTTGACGGGCTTTAGGGGCATGACCGTAATTTTACGCGTACAGGGGACGGAATCCTCTCTTTCTGTGGCCGATTTAACCATTGAGCGTATCTTGGCCGAGGCGCGCGCCGTGCATCTCAAGGAATTTGCCGTATTCCGCAATGGCATCGAAGTAACCAACCCCGACGACCTTGAGGTAGAGGCCGGAGATCTGTTTGTCATCCTGCCAGCAGATTATGAAGATGTGGAAATCACCGTTAATGTGGCCAACGACACAACCCCAGAAATTGGCGAAGAAATTGGCGAAGAAATTGACGAAGAGACCTCAAGTGAAATTACCGATGATACTTAACAACCATGCTTAATGATGACCAACTTGACCGATATGCCCGTCATATCATCCTGAAACAGGTCGGCGGAGCCGGACAACAAAAATTACTAGCGGCCAAGGTTCTTGTGATCGGAGCCGGAGGACTGGGCAGCCCGTTGATCTTGTATCTTGCCGCTGCGGGTGTTGGGACAATCGGCGTCATCGACGATGATGTAGTTGACCTGAGCAATCTGCAACGGCAGGTCCTGCACACCACAGACCAGATTGGAAATCTAAAAACCCAAAGCGCCAAAGATATGATCCGTCAAATTAACCCGGACGTGAAAATCATTGCCATAGCGGAACGGTTATCCACGGATAATGCCCATCAGATCATCGCCGACTATGATATTGTTGCCGATGGCTGTGATAATTTTGAAACCCGGTTTTTGGTGAATGACGCCTGTTTGAAGCTTAAAAAGCCCTTTGTCTCGGCAGCTCTCAGCCAATTCGATGGGCAGATCAGCACGTTTAAGGGCTATCTTGACGACAAACCCTGTTACCGTTGTTTTGTCCCGGACCATCCCGGACAGGTGGGTAATTGCGCTGAGGCTGGTATATTAGGCGCGGTCGCAGGCGTGGTTGGAACCATGCAAGCCGTTGAAATATTAAAAGAAATATTAGATCTCGGCGACAGTTTGGCCGGAAAAATACTCCTGTATGATGCGCTTAGCGCCACCAGCCGCACCATAAAACTGCCCAAGGATCCCGGATGCCCAGCCTGTCATTCCGGCTGAGCCCTCTTTCATTCCTCTGAAATTATACCCAATCTTCCAACACCCTGTCCGGCGGATTATGTCCATCGGTAAAGGTCTTGATATTGATCAGGACTTTCTCCCCCATGTCATTGCGTCCCTCTGTCGTCGCGGATCCCATATGAGGCAAGGCCACCACGTTAGGCATCTCCAACAGTTTGGGGTTCACCGCTGGCTCATTTTCAAATACATCCAGCCCGGCACCCGCCAGCTCCCCGGCAACCAGCATGCGAATGAGCGCATTTTCGTCAATCACTTCACCACGAGAAGTGTTAATGATAAAGGCATGTTGCTGCATCAACTTCAAACGTCGCGCCGACAGTAAATGGTATGTGGCTGGCGTATGGGGGCAGTTGACGGAAATAATATCCATGCGCGCCAACATCTGATCCAGACTTTCCCAATAGGTTGCTTCCAGTTCTTCTTCCACATCTGCGGCAATGCGGTGACGATTATGATAATGGATAGACAGACCAAAAGCCTTGGCACGACGGGCAACCGCTTGCCCAATACGGCCCATACCAATGATGCCCAAGCGTTTCCCCCAAATGCGGGAGCCACGCAAACCTGTCGGCGACCAACCGGCCCAATCTCCGCTCCGCAGCAGCCGCTCACCCTCGATCAGACGGCGGGGAACAGCCAACAATAACGCCAACGTCATATCAGCGGTATCCTCAGTCAAAACACCCGGCGTATTGGTCACAGTGATCGTACGCTGACGGGCAGAGGCCAGATCAATGTGATCCACGCCCGCACCGTAATTGGCGATTAATTTCAAATTCGGGCCGGACAGCGCCAATATTCTGGCGTCTAAACGGTCCGTCACCGTTGGAACAAGGACATCAGCCTCTTTCACAGCTTCGATCATTTCCGCCGCCGTAAAAGCATGATCATCCAGGTTAAGACGGACATTAAACAATTCCATCATCCGTGTTTCAATAATGTCAGGCAATTTTCTTGTGACGATTACCAATGGCTTCTTTGACGTCATTCAAAACTCCGGTTTTTATTATCGTTAAACATATAAAAAGGCTTGAGGTCGCTCCCTCTTTCATTATCATGTCTAGCAGATGTCACCAACAGATTCAAACATCTCGATCAATAAACAGCCATTCGTCTACCCCGGAGAAACAATCCCATGGCCATCTGGCGCATCATATTTGTAACCTTCAGCTTCCTGATCATGGGGTTGGCGTATTTTCCCGCAGTGGCCAAGGAAAAAACAACCGTGGGGAAAAGCGGCTATCTGGTCCCAAGATACGTCTCACTTGCCAAAAATACTGTCAATGTGCGGACCGGACCAAATGGAAAATATCCTATAATCTGGGTCTTTAAAAAATCTGGCCTGCCGGTCAAAGTAATCGCAGAATATAAGAACTGGCGTAAAATAGTTGATTCGGAAGGGGCCAGTGGCTGGATTTGGGGTCCGTTACTATCCAGCAAGCGGACCGCATTGATCATTGCCGAACAACAAGCCCTCTTAAAGGGGCCAGACAGCGATCAACCAACAGCCGTTATCGCGGAGGCTGGTGTGATTGGTAAAATCCATCGCTGCGAAAAGGGCTGGTGTGAGCTGGACGTCAATGGTTTTAAAGGGTGGCTGGAACAGCCCGATTTCTGGGGTACGTTGGAAGGCGAAATTCTGGATTAAACTGCCCGGATCAAATTTCAGCCAGAGCCGTCAGTTCGTCTCATAGTCAGCGTTTAACCAGTATCTTAATGAGGGCGTGGCCAGAATTTTTCTGTTTTAATTATCCTCAGCCACATGAATGATCACCTCAACACGGGAAAATTTCTTCCCCTCTGGGGCAGTAGGCAACATGTCAAAATTAATTTCCCCTTCGGGAATATCTTTCAGACAGCCTTCTTTTTCCATAAAATAATGATGATGATCCGTCGTATTGGTGTCAAAATAGGTTCGGCCGGAATCCACGACCACTTCTCTCAACAAACCCGCACTGGTGAATTGATGTAAACTGTTATAAACCGTCGCAAGCGAAACATTGATATTCGCCTGCTGCACTTCCTCATGGAGCATTTCTGCGGTCACATGACGATTCGGCCCGTCGAACAGCAGTTTCGCCAACGCCATCCTCTGACGGGTAGGGCGTAATTCTACCTGCCGTAATTTTTTTATGACGGAAGAAAATGGTCTTTTTTTTACTTTATCCAGCATATTCTCATATCCTCTCCCCCAAGTTATCCAGTGTTATGGTAACTTACTTTCATAAGATAATAAATAACATAAAGAATATGGGACTATAGTTACAGTCCGATTAATTTCCCCTAATCCCCGATGAGAATACGGTCAACCAATTCCTTTACCGTCGGAACAAACCCATTACTGAAGAAAGGGTCCTGGCCCAAATTAAACGCCGCATGACCCGCAAACATCAGATTATTTTCAAGAGGGCCACCATGGGAAATATCCATCAGCGTTTTCTGAATACAGAAACTGCGCGGGTCTGCCCCGCGTCCTGTGGAATAATTCTTGTCCGCATTTTGCGACCAGTTGGAAAATTTACATTGGCTCAGACAGCCCATGCAATCCTTTTGATCCTGACGAATTTCTTTACATTCCGCCACCGTGGCAAACACCAATGTGTCATCCGGTGTTTTCATAGCCTCACAATAACCATCAGCAATCCAGCTGTCGGCCTTGGGCTTATCCTCGGGGTGAACGTAATATTTCTTCTTCCCCGCCTGAATCTGAACGGAAAACTCTTCGGATTGTTTCGACTGAAAGGCAACTTGGCGGCCGGAACGGCTCTCAAGACTACGTAAAAATTTATTACGAACCGCAGAAGAGTAAAAACCCGTTGGGCTGAAACGGTGTAATAGAATATCACCTTCGGACAGCTTGGTCAGGGCATCTTTCCAAATTTGTGGAATTGGGCTTTCTTGAGTCAGCAAAGGCCGCGTTCCATATTGAAAAGCCACTGGGCCAATTTCAGGATTATTAAGCCAATTCTTCCAATCCCGAAGATACCAGACTCCCCCAGCCATGATGATCGGCACATGGTTCAAGCCGAATTTATTCATCATCGTCCGAAGCTCCGCAACACGGGGATAAGGATCTTGTGGTTCGCGAGGGTCTTCCGCGTTGGTCAAACCATTATGGCCACCAGCCAGCCACGGGTCTTCGTAAACCACACTGCCCAGCCAATTACCGTATTTCTTATAAGCCCGTTTCCAGAGAATCCCGAATGCACGAGCTGAAGAAATAATCGGATGATAAAAAACTTCGTGCTTCGCGGCAATTTCGCTCAGTTTATAAGGCATGCCTGCACCGCAGGTAACCCCGTGAACCAGACCTTTAGCTTTGGTCAAAACGCCTTCAAGTATGGCTTCTGCGCCACCCATTTCCCAAAGAACGTTGATATGAATACGACCATTACCACCGGCCATTTCATGGGCTTCCTGAACCTGAGTTACACCACCATCAATGGCATAATCAATAAGCTCTACATGGCGTTCTATACGGGTCTTGCCATGATAAATCTGTGGAATGATATTTCCAGCATCATCGTAACTGTCCGCATTAACACATGAAACAGTCCCAACACCACCAGCGGCTGCCCAAGCGCCGGCACTCATGCCGTTCGTCGCAGAAATTCCTTTACCACCTTCTACAAGTGGGAGAACTTCTTTGCCTGACATCATTAACGGTTCAAGTAAACTCATAAGCCCTTATACCCTACATAACTGCCGCACCCACATCCGGCTTCTGCTAAAATAAGACCGGATGTGCCTTTCTTATATAGGGATTAAACGGCCCGTTACAAGAAATGACCATCACCCGGTCCCTCATTTGATCACGAAGAGATTATTCCTCTTCGCCCTGCTTGTCCTGAATATCTTCACCAGTTTCCTGATCTACCGCACGGCGGCTCAAACGAACCTTACCCCGATCATCAACAGCCAGAACTTTAACCTTGATAATATCTCCTTCACTCAAGACGTCCGTAACTTGTTTAACCCGATGGTTTTCCAGTTCACTGATATGAACCAGACCATCACGGCTACCAAGGAAATTAACAAACGCACCGAAATCAACAGTTTTGACCACTTTACCTTCGTAAATCTTACCAACTTCTGGCTCAGCAACAATACCTTCGATCCATTTAAGCGCGGCTTCAATGGCAGACAGATCAGAAGAGGAAACCTTGATGGTTCCGTCGTCTTCAATATCAACCTTAGCACCAGTCACTTCACAGATTTCCCGGATCACTTTACCACCAGTTCCGATCACTTCACGGATTTTTTCGCGGTTGATCTGAATGGTTTCGATACGCGGCGCATGATCGCTCATTTCTTCACGACCAGTAGCCAAAGCTTTATTCATCTCTTCCAGAATAAAAGCGCGACCTTCTGAAGCCTGTTTCAAGGCAATTTCCATGATATCCTTGGTAATGCCAGTAATCCTGATATCCATCTGAAGCGATGTAATACCTTCGGATGTTCCTGCTACTTTAAAGTCCATATCACCAAGATGATCTTCATCACCCAAAATGTCGGACAGAACCGCATAATCATCACCCTCTTTGATCAGGCCCATGGCGATACCGGAAACCGGACGCTTCAATGGAACACCCGCATCCATAAGAGACAATGAGCCACCACAAACAGACGCCATAGAAGAAGAACCGTTTGATTCTGTAATCTCGGACACAACACGAATGGTGTAAGGGAATTCGTCATGATCCGGCAGAACCGCACGTAACGCACGCCATGCCAATTTACCATGTCCGGTTTCCCGACGGCTTGTTCCCATCATACGACCAACTTCACCAACGGAATAGGGTGGGAAGTTATAATGCAGCATGAAGCGTTCTTTATAAGTCCCAGTCAAAGCATCAATGAACTGCTCATCATCACCGGTACCCAATGTTGTCACAACAGTTGCCTGTGTTTCACCACGTGTAAACAACGCCGAACCATGGGTCCGGGGTAGGATATTCACGCTGGATTCAATGGCACGAACTGTATCCAGGTCACGTCCGTCAATGCGTTTCTTGGTTTTAATGATATCACCGCGAACGATGGTCTTTTCCAAGTTTTTCAACAGATCGGCAACAACGCCGGATTTCACATTCTCGTCAGCTTCGGTCAGTTCCGCAATTACCCGGTCCTTGATAGCGCTAAGCTGTGTGGAACGAACCTGTTTCACGATTTCGCTGTAAGCGGCACGAAGGTCTGCTTCTGCAAGAGTTGCAACTTTCGCAGCCAGAGCAGAATGATCTTCTGGTTCTGGTAGTATCATTGGCTCTTTGGCGGCCAATTCGGCAAGTTCGATAATAACATCAATAACAACTTGCATCTGTTCGTGACCGAACATAACCGCACCCAGCATAATTTTCTCAGAAAGCTCATTGGCTTCTGATTCCACCATCAAGACCGCATCTCTTGTTCCGGCAACAACCAGGTCAAGATCCGATGTTTCCAGCTGTTCATAAGTTGGGTTCAGGATGTATTCGCCATCGATATAACCCACACGTGCGGCACCGATAGGGCCCATGAACGGCAGACCGGAAATGGTCAATGCGGCACTTGTTCCGATCAATGCAGTAATGTCAGGGTTATTTTCCAGATCATGAGACATCACTGTGCTGACGACCTGAGTTTCATTTTTGAAGCCTTTAACGAACAGAGGACGAATTGGCCGATCGATCAAACGACAAGTCAATGTTTCTGCTTCGCCGGGGCGACCTTCGCGCTTAAAAAAACCGCCTGGTATTTTACCGGCGGAATAAGCACGTTCTTGATAATTCACGGTGAGAGGGAAAAAGTCGATTCCTTCTTTTGCTGTCTTCGCGGCTGTTACCGCTGTCAGACATGATGTCTCACCGTAAGTGACCATAACAGCGCCATTTGCCTGACGCGCGATTTGACCGGTTTCTAGAACTAATGTCCGGCCACCCCAATTAATTTCTTTTCTATGTATTTCAAACATATATCTTACCTTAACCTATGGATTTCGATCTCTGACTGAGGCCCATCCCCAGCCAGAGAAGATCGAAAACCTTTGTGTATGCCCCCTATGGCCATACATAAATCCTGCTGTTACTTACGCATGTTATACTTGCACATATTGCTTACACATAACATATTAACGCGTATTACTTACGCAGGCCAAGACGCTTGATCAATTTCTGATAGCGTGTGACGTCTTTTGATTTCAAATAACTCAACAGGCTGCGACGTTTATTAACAAGCATCAGCAGACCGCGACGTGAGTGGTTATCTTTTTTATGATCTTTGAAGTGTTCTGTCAGGTTAACAATTCTTGTTGTCAAAATTGCTACCTGTACTTCCGGGGAACCTGTATCGCCATCAGTCGTGGCAAAATCTTTAATCAGTTCCTGTTTCTTTTCCGCTGTAATCGACATCATATACTCCTTTTTTAAAAAATTAAATATTAAACACCCGTACCGGCTTAAGCACTGCGCCTTCCGGGGTGATTTCAACGTCACATAACGCGACAATACGGTCACCCGTCATCACCCTGATGGTCCCCGGTACAAGGGGCTCTGAAGTTGCAAGTCTTTGTCCATGAGACAGAAGCTTTGCCTCCTCTTCCGTAACGGCCAATGCCAAGATGTCGTCCAGCACGGTCACCACAGGAAGAATCCACTCTTCAGGCGGCGCACTATGGCCCATATCCTCTAACTTTTCCAGCGAAATCGACGCATTCAAATCAAAAGCCCCGACCCGTGTTCGCCGAAGATAGGAAACATATCCCACAGTGTTCAATTTTTCTGCTAAATCCCTCGCCAGAGAGCGGACGTAAGTCCCTTTGCCACAGTCTACACGCAGCGTCGCAGACTGTCCGTCACAAGATAATAGTTCCAGTGCAAAAACATCAACTTCCCGGGATTTCATCACTACTTCTTCACCGGCACGCGCAAGATCATAGGCCCGCCGCCCCTCAATTTTCAGAGCGCTATAAATCGGCGGAATCTGTGTGATGTGACCAATGAATGCCGGCAGAGCGGCCCGGATCTGTTCTTCTTCTGGCCGAATATCGCTGGTGGCGGTAACCTCGCCCTCCGCATCATCCGTGGCCCGCGCCTCACCGAAAGTAACCGTAAACTCATAGGTTTTCCGGGCATCTACGATGAAAGGGATGGTTTTGGTCGCCTCGCCAAAAGCGATGGGCAGAATACCCGTGGCAAGTGGGTCCAATGTGCCACCGTGGCCGACTTTCTGGGCTTTGGTCAACCAGCGGCATTTACCCACAACCTGCGTGGAAGTCATTCCCAGTGGTTTGTCTATGGCCAGCCAGCCGTCCAGCTTGATCCCTTTACGCTTACGAGCCAAAGGTTAATCTTCCGGCTCATCAGAATTTTTGGTCAAATCCTGTGCTACATGGGCGCTGCTCAATAATTTCTCAATATGGTCTGCCTCACCAAAGCTACCGTCGCTGGTAAATTTCAATTTCGGCAGATACTTCATACTGACCAAGCGAGATAGTTGGCCCCGAATATATTTATTGCACCGGTTCAAGCCCTTAACCACATCCTTTTCATTCGCACCGCCAAGAGGCATCACGAAAATCGTCGCATTGCGCAGGTCCGGACTACAGCGAACTTCGGTAACGGTTATAGAAACCCCATCAAGTGCAGGGTCACGAATTTCACCGCGGGCAAACACTTCCGACAATGCGTGGCGGATATTCTCCCCCACCCTAAGCAGTCGGTGGCTGGGACCACTATTCTCATTTGGGTCATCATATTGTGACTTGGACATACACGTATCCTTAAAATCAGGCTTCATATCTTGAAAGCTCAGAAGCTGTTACAGATTTAGTCTAGAGACCGTTCGATTTCCTCGACCTCATAACACTCAATGACGTCACCTTTTTTCAGATCATTATAGCTGGCAAAATTCATACCGCATTCCGTACCGGATATGACCTCTGATACATCATCCTTAAAGCGACGAAGTGAACCAAGATCCCCTTCAAAGATCACAACATCATCTCTGAGCAGACGAGCCTTAGCCCCTTTGCGCATGACACCATCAAGAACCAGACAACCGGCTGCTTTACCGGTTTTACCCGCAGAGAAGATATCGAGAACTTCGGCTGATCCCAGTATTGTTTCCCGCAGTTCAGGAGCCAACTTACCAGACATAACCACCTTGATATCATCCACAAGGTCGTAAATCACAGAATAATACCGGATTTCCACACCTTCTTGATGAGCAAGAGCCGCAGCCTTCCGGCTAGCCCGTACATTGAAGCCCAAAATCGGTGCGCCAGAGGCAATCGCCAGTGTCACATCGGATTCTGAAATTCCGCCAACCGCAGAATGTAGAATTTTTGCCTGAACTTCATCGGTATTCATAGCCTCCAAAGCCCCCGTAATCGCTTCAGCGGAACCCTGCACATCCGACTTGATCACCAATGGTACGATCTCTGCCTGTTTACTGCTCAATTTCTCAAACATGGCTTCCAACGTTGCTTTTGGTGCGGCTTCTTTTTCCAGCCTTTCCCGATTCTTACGGAATTCGGAGACTTCACGGGCTTTCGCTTCCGTATCTACCACTATAAAGCTGTCACCAGACCTTGGCATACCGTTCAGACCCAAAATTTCCACAGGAACTGACGGGCCAGCTTTTTTCACATTACGGCTTTTGTCATTCAGCAAGGCCCGAATCCGGCCCCATTCATTACCACAGACAAAAATATCACCAACTCTCAACGTGCCACGCTGAACCAGAATCGTCGCCACGGAGCCCTGTCCCTTGTCAAGACGCGCTTCCACAACAATACCGTTCGCATTGCGTTTCTCACTGACTCTCATGTCAAGCAATTCCGCCTGCAACTGTATGGCTTCTGCCAGCTTATCTAGGTTAGTACCTTTTAAAGCGGATATTTCCACATCCAGCACTTCACCGCCCATACTTTCCACAAAGACTTCATGCTGCAACAAATCCTGACGAATCTTGTCTGGGTTAGCGCCAGCTTTATCCATCTTGTTGATAGCAACAATGATCGGCACTTCCGCCGCTTTGGCGTGGCTGATGGCCTCAATAGTTTGTGGCATGATCCCGTCATCGGCCGCGACCACAAGAATCACGATATCCGTTGCGCTTGCCCCACGTGACCGCATGGCGGAAAAAGCCGCATGTCCCGGCGTATCGAGGAAAGTAACTTTATCCCCGCCCTTCATACGAACCTGATAAGCACCGATATGCTGCGTAATACCCCCGGCTTCGCCGGCAACGACAGTAGATTTACGGTAAGCATCAAGCACGGATGTTTTACCATGATCCACATGTCCCATGACCGTCACAACCGGTGCCCGTGAGACCATATCCGCTTCCACATCATCGGGACCGGAAAGATCAATTTCCACATCAGCCGCGCTGACCCGTCTTACTTTATGGCCAAATTCTTCAACGATCAGTTCCGCTGTATCCTGATCGATTTCCTGTCCCGCAGTAGCCATGACGTCCATTTTCATAAGCGCCCGAATCACATCAACGGTTTTTTCCGTCATCCGGTTGGAGAGTTCCGCCACCGTAATCATGTCTGGAATAATAACTTCACGGAAAATCTTTTGCTGCAGACCTTGTCCGCCTTTACGTTTTTCTTTGGCCCGCGCCCGTTTCAAGGCGGCGAAGCTGCGTTGACGTTCCCGTCCACCACCAGACAAAGCCTGCGTGACGGTTAATCGTCCTGTACGGCGTGCTGGCTCTCCCCGGCCTCGGGAAGGTTTTGCCGCAGGCCGTTTTTCCTCTGCAGCATTCGCAGCGGGCAGCGGTTTTTTCATAACGGCCGGCTTTTTCTTGCTTTTATCCGTACGCTTCTGTTCTTTTTCTTCTTTTTCAGCCTTGGCTTTTAATTCGTCTTCTACTTTTTTCTTAACTTCAATATCAGCCTTGAATTTAGCGTCATCTCGGGCCGCTTTCTTGGCATCTTTTACCTCTTTTTCCGCTTGCACTTTATCAGCATCAGAACGCGCAGCTTCTTCTACGGCACGCCTTTTCGCGGCTTCTACCTCTACTACGGCACGTTTGGCGGTTTCAATTTTAGCCAGCTCCAACGCCTTTGCACGGGCTTTCAATTCATTTTCCGTCAATTGACGGCCAGAGCTTCTAGGCTTCATGGAAGGCCGCGCGTTTGACAAGACTTTCTTTCTCGGAGCTACAGAAGCAGCTACAGGTGCAGCCACAGGAGCTGGGGACGGCGCCGCAGCGGCGACCTCTTCTCCAGGCTTTAGAATCAGCTTCTTTTTACGCTGCACAACCACATTGCCTGCCCCGCGCGAGGCAGAAGCGGGCGCAATCGATGGCTTCAATTGCAGGGTTTTCCTGCCTGATATCGACAATGATTTTTTTGTGTCTTTATCGTCACTCATTCTATATTCGCCTTCAACCACTTAAAAATAAAGCTCATTATGCTATTAATATTAACGCATAACAACACCTTCATACCGGGAAAACTCCTTTAAAAAGCTCTCCGTCATTCCACCGGGCAATAACGCCACATGCACTGCATTGGACAAACCCAACGTTTGTCCCAACTGTTCGCGGGTGAACATATCAATCATCCGCAATTTATCAAGAACATTCCCCAACCCGGAGCATATTTTACGATGCCCCCCTTCTGCTGCGTCCTCTGCCGTGACCAATGCCCGACATTTCCCAGCCTTCAGGGTCGCTCTCACCTTTTCAAATCCAGACACCAAAAGTCCGGTCCGATTCACAAGTCCTAAATAATCCAGACACCGTTGTCGAAGCAACTGTTCCACCATATGAGGCAGATTATCATCTACCGTGACCCGTGATTTCCGGCCTTTTGCTGCCTTGTCTTTCTTCTCTTCTACGTCTACTTTTTCTTTGTCTGGCTCTTCCAGCGTTTCCACATCCTTGGATTTTCCAGAAGAGGGCGCCAGAGCCCGATGACCAAAACGGACAAATATCTTTTTCTTCATGGCCAATTCCAGCGTATTTCCATCCGCAAGAACCCAACCACCACGTCCCGGAAGTTTACCGGCAACATCAGGTATCACTCGACCTTCAGGGTCCAATACAAACCGGATCAACTTGGAAACCGCGTATGTTTCACCCGTTACCAGACATCTCCGGCTCCGGTCCTTAGATCCCTTATTCCTCTGTCTTTCACGCTTCTGGCCCTTATTTTTTTGAGCTTGAGCTTTTTTTAGAGGGATATTCTGTGACACGCGACGTCCATTCACTCCTGTATCTTATTCTGCCTTTACGGCCTCTTCAACAACGGCTTCTTCAATGACTGCTTCATCTTCAGTATCTTCATCATCGAACCAATGGGCGCGCGCAGCCATAATGATCTCATTGGCTTTATCTTCACTCAAGCCAGCCTTGTTCAGAATACCATCTTCTCGGCTGATCAACTCATCCGCAGACAGATCACCAAGATCATCAAGAGCCTTAATTCCAGCTTCTCCCAACGTCACCATCATCGAGGTTGTTAAACCTTCAATCGCAGCGATTTCATCAGAAACACCCAATTTAATACGGGCTTTTTCGGATTCTGCCGATTGACGATCCAGAGACTCACGGGCGCGATTCTGCAATTCACCGACCAAATCCGCATCGAAGCCTTCGATTCCCGCAAAATCCTCCGGTGCCACATAAGCGACCTCTTCCATATTACGGAAGCCTTCCGCCACCAGCAACAGGGCCAGTGTCTCATCAACGTCTAACTGTTCAACGAATATATCTGTACTGATCTTATACTCAGCCTGACGTTTTTCAGATTCCGCTGCTTCGGTCATGATATCCACCTGCCAGCCGCTCAACTGGGAGGCCAGACGCACATTCTGCCCCCGACGACCAATAGCAAGACTCAACTGATCTTCAGGAACCACAACATCAATACGCTTACGTTCATCATCCAGAACCACCTTGGAAACATCGGCAGGCGCCAACGCACTGACAATGAAGGTTGCCGGATCATCAGACCACTGAATAATATCAATCTTCTCACCCGCCAATTCGTTGACCACCGCCTGCACGCGACTACCACGCATACCAACACAGGCGCCAACGGGATCAATAGAGCCATCGGAACTGCTGACCGCAATTTTTGCCCGACTTCCCGGATCACGAGCAACACCAATAATCTCAATCACGCCATCATATATTTCTGGCACTTCCTGAGTGAACAACTTAGCCATAAAATCAGAGTGAGAGCGCGACAAGAAAATTTGCGGCCCTCTGACTTCCCGGCGAACATCGGCGATATAGGCCCGGATACGGTCGCCGTTACGCATATGCTCACGAGGGATCATTTGATCCCGACGGATGATAGCCTCGGCTTGTCCCACATCAACAATTACATTGCCATACTCAACCCGCTTGACAACACCATTTATAATCTCACCAATACGGTCCTGATACTCATCGAACTGACGCTGACGTTCCGCATCACGCACTTTCTGCACAATGACCTGCTTGGCTGTCTGGGCCGCAACCCGGCCAAAATCCATTGGCGGCAGTTCATCGGCCAACACATCTCCAATCACAGCCCCCTTCTTTATTTTCTCGGCGTCTTTCAGGGTGAGTTCGGTCGCATGATTTTCCACATGCTCCACAACTTCCATAACGCGATAAAGCTTGATATCGCCGGTCTTGCGCTCAATATGGGCCTTAATTTCATTCTCTGCACCATAACGGGACCGAGCTGCCTTCTGAATGGCTTCTTCCAAAGCTTCCAGAACGATCTCCTTGTCAATATTCTTTTCCCGTGCAACCGCATCAGCAATTTGTAGTAATTCCATCCTGTTCGCACTAACTGCCGTTGTCATATCCTGAACTCCATTCATGCTTTATCCCAAGCATTCTGTCCTTAATTCCATTTTACTGGCTTATCATCACGCCTTTGATGCGGCCGCCAGCAGTTCATCTGTCAATACAAGTTTTGAGCGGTTAATATTATCGAAGTCTACTTCAAAAACATCACCGTCCACATTAATCTTCACCACATCACCCGTGATACCCAACAATTTACCCCGGTACCGACGTCGCCCTTCCTCAGGCACCGACAATTCAATCTTGGCCTCATAACCGGCGTAATTCGCAAAATCCTTGCGCCGGGTCAGTGGCCTGTCGATGCCAGCAGTACTCACCTCCAGCATATATTCGCCGGATATAGGGTCCTCGACATCAAGCAATACGGAAATTTCACGACTCAGCTTAGCACAATCCTCCACCAGCATGGTGCCATCAGGCCGTTCCGCCATGACCTGCAGAGTCGGTGCGTCACCACGGGAAGAGTTATGTATGGCGATCCGTATGATCTCATACCCCATCGCATCCGCGACAGGATCAATAATCTTATGTAATATATTTATCTGTGACGACACTATATTTCCGTTCAGGCTTTCACCAAATAAAAAAAGTTAGCACCAAATAAAAAAGCAGGCCAGTGAAACACTTGCCCGCACTTTAAACATTTCAAGTGATTCGGTTGCTATATATATAGTCGAAAAACTTAGAACTTCAAGCGAATAGTATTCAGCGTGAAACTATGACTTACGGGAACGGCGGACAAAACGCAGATAGCTACTGATACGCCCCTGTTCCAGAGATTTAATTTCATAGCGACTGGCTGGCCAGTCATCTGGCCTTACCCGCCAATCCTCTGGAGCATCACACAGCCAGACAAAATCTGGGTTTTCCAGCATATGAGCCATAATCCACCGGCAATATTCCATATGATCTGTACCAATGCGCAGCTCCGCCCCATCTTTCAGGATACGGGACAAGACGGCAATATTTCCTGCGCTGACAATACGGCGTTTATGGTGACGCGCCTTCGGCCACGGATCAGGAAATAAGATAAAGGCCCGTCCAATACTCTCATCAGGCAGGCTATCCATCAAAAGCCTTGCATCATCTCTGAATATTCTGACATTGGCCAAATCCTCTTGGACGATGAGGTCCACCAATCCTGAAACACCATTCAGGAAAGGTTCACTACCGAGCATGCCAATATCCGGGTGAGATTTCGCCTGCTCGGCCAAATGCTCCCCCTTACCAAAGCCAATCTCCAGCCAATAATCCTGACAGGAAGACTCAAAATAATCTTCCGGGTCGACAGCCCCCCCTGACTCCGCCAATAATATTTCCATTTTCGGCAAGCAGTCATCAAGGCGACTCTGACGGGCGGTCGACAAAACCTGTCCCTGCCTGCGACCATATACCCGGCTGCCTTTAATATTTTCCAGATTACGCATAAGACTCAAAAATAACTTTTCAAACGGCCCACTAAATCCAGTTTTTCCCATGAGAAACCGCCATCTGCTTCTGGCGCACGACCAAAATGACCATAAGCTGCTGTCCGCTCATAGATCGGCCGGTTCAGTTGCAGATGCTCCCGAATGCCCCGAGGGCTCAAATCCATAATCTCAAACAAGGCTTTTTCAAGCTGAGAAGGATCAACCTTACCCGTATTATGAAAATCCACATATAAAGACAGAGGGTGGGAAACACCAATCGCATAGGCCAACTGAATCGTACAACGATCTGCCAGACCTGCGGCGACCACATTCTTGGCCAAATAACGCGTTGCGTAAGCGGCGGAACGGTCCACTTTCGTCGGATCCTTACCCGAGAAAGCGCCGCCACCATGAGGCGATGCTCCCCCATAAGTATCCACAATAATTTTTCGTCCTGTCAGGCCCGCATCACCATCCGGTCCACCAATAACAAAATTACCCGTTGGGTTGATATATAACCCGTCTTCCGGACACATCCAGCCTTCAGGCAAGCTTTTCTCAATATGCTCCAGAACGATTTCCCGCACACGCTCCTGAGACACATTCGCCCCATGCTGTGTGGACACCACAACTGATGTGGCCCCCACAGGAACGCCGTTTTCATATTTAAGCGTCACCTGACTTTTAGAATCCGGTCCCAATTCGGTCACACCGTTGTGCCGAGCCTCTGCCAGAGATTTCAGAATCAAATGAGAATAATGTATGGCAGCCGGCATATAAGCATCGGTTTCATTCGTTGCATAGCCAAACATAATCCCTTGGTCGCCAGCGCCTTCATCTTTGTTGTCGCCACTATCCACACCCATGGCAATATCTGCTGACTGTTCATGCACATGCACTTCAACGGCCATGTTCTTCCAATGAAGCCATCCTGCTCATAGCCAATTTTTTTGACCACACGCCGCGCCGCAGCTTCCATAGCAGCCGCATCAATCGATGCCGGCCCGCGAACTTCACCGGCCAAAACTACCCGGTTTGTCGTGGTTAATGTCTCTACCGCAACCCGAGATTCTGGTTCCGCTGCCAAGAAAAGATCAACAATGGCACCCGAAATACAGTCCGAAACTTTATCGGGATGACCTTCCGAAACGGATTCACTAGTGAATAAAAAATTCTTTCTGGACATAGACAATTCTCCGGCTACAAAAGTTAGATATTTAAACAGATATATAACATATCTTTTATATAAAGAAACCTTTATATTACATAAACATTAATTATTGCTTAAAAAAAAGGCAAAATAAAAGCCTGAGACCTTGCGGCATCAGGCTCTAATCCTAGAGATCATATTAACAATCTATTTAGAGGCGTGATCATCAACCGGCTCTTCTGAATTTGCCCATTCCGGCATGGTCACATGATCTTCTGCGGAGACACCGCTACGTTTCAAAACGATAGGAACTGTCATGAATAGAATTTTCAAATCCGTCAGGAAGCTGCAATTATCAACATACCAGATATCCAAGATGAATTTCTGATTCCAGCTGATGGAATTACGGCCCATCACCTGTGCCCAACCGCTTATTCCGGGGCGAACATCATGACGACGCATTTGCTCAGACGTATAACGCGAACCATATTCCGCAATGAAAGGCCGCGGGCCAATCAAGCTCATATCGCCGATCAACACATTCCATAATTGAGGCAGCTCATCAACGCTAATGTCTCGCAGTAATTTTCCGAATTTAGTTAACCGATATTCATCTGACAGAAGCTCACCATCTGCTCCCACACAATTGGTCATGCTGCGGAATTTCCAGATCTTGAAAGATTGCCCGTTTAGGCCCAGTCTTTCTTGCGTGAAAAATATAGGGCTACCTAATTTAAAGCGCACCATCGCGGCCGCAATAAGCAGCAAAGGCGACAATAACACTATAATTAATAAAGAGCCCGCTATGTCTAGAAGCCTCTTCCAAGCCGTTTTGTAGGTAATCCCTCGCATTTATTTCCTCGTCGTCTTCATCGTTGTTTTTCCTGTTCTAAACATTTAAGGTTAACCCAAGATTAATTTTAGCACTAAATAATATGAACAGTTACGCTACGCTGTAAAACGGTCCCCCAAAAAACGATGTAAGAATATCCAACTCAACTTGTGGTTTTCGGACCGGAGAAAATTATGCATTTTCACAACCGGGATTAGCATCTTATAATATCCGGCGCAAGAGAAAAAAACCGGCACGTCCCTTTGGGCTGATTTTACCGTCTAGCTAACTTCTAACTATTTAAGGATAAATTATTTTTCTGCTAATGCCTTTGCAATTAAATCAATCGTTTTCTGCCGTCCATAAAGTGCAATGAACGATCCCATGCGTGGCCCCTGTTTTTGTCCTAACAATATCTCATACAAAGCCCCGAACCACTCACGCAGGTTTTCATATCCCTGTGCATTACCGACAGCAAAGACCACATTCTGATAATCCGAAGCGGGCAGGTTATCGTCCAACTTCGACAGCTCTGCTGTCAAATTTTCAAGTGCCACGACCTCTTTTTCGGTCGGTTTCCTGTAATTTTTATGAGGCTTCACGAAATTGTCGTAATAGACCAGTGCATAGCCGACCAACTTATCCAACAGAGGGAAGTCTTCCGGGGTTGTTCCTTCAGCATAATTACTGATATAGCCCCACAGTGTTTCCTTATCTTCCGCATTACTGGCACTCACCAGATTAATCAGAAGCGCGAAAGTCACCGGCACTGACTGTTCTGGCGCATTGCCGTTATGTACATGCCAGATCGGACTGGCAAATTTCTGTTTGCCTTCCAGGCCATCATATTTAGATAGATGTGCAATATATTCATCCACCGTCTTGGGAATGACGTCAAAGAACAGTTTCTTCGCCTTACGCGGGGATTGGAACATATACAGTGACAAGCTTTCCGGCGTCCCGTATTTCAACCAGTCTTCCATGGTCAGGCCATTGCCTTTTGATTTGGAAATCTTCTCGCCATTCTCATCCAGAAATAATTCATAGCTAAACCCTTCCGGCGGCGTACTCCCCATAATACGGGTGATCGCACTGGACAATTTAACAGATTCTATCAAATCTTTTCCGGCCATTTCATAATCAACACCCAAGCCAACCCAGCGCATGGCCCAATCCGCTTTCCATTGCATTTTACAGCTACCGCCCGTTACCGGAACTTCCACATGTTTGCCGGTTTCGTCGTCAATATAAGTCACGGTTCCCGCACTCAGGTCTTTTTCCACAATTGGCACTTGCAGAACAATCCCCGTCCTAGGACAAATGGGCAGGAACGGGCTGTAAGTCGCTTGCCGTTCTGCGCCCAACGTGGGCAGAATCACTTCCATAATCTTGTCATAGGCCCCAAGCATACGCAGCAAAGTGGCATCCATTTCCCCACTCAGGTAAGCTTCGGTGGCACTTTTAAATTCATAATCAAAGCCAAAACCATCCAGAAAGTTACAAAGCCTCGCATTATTGTGATGGGCAAAGCTCTCATGAGTCCCGAAAGGGTCCGGCACCTTGGTCAGCGGCAAGCCCAGATGTTTGGCCAGCATGTCCTGATTGGGCAGATTACCCGGAACTTTACGAAAACCATCCATATCATCGGAAAAGGCAATTAATTTTGTTGGCGTATCGCTCAGCACTTGAAAGGCCTGACGCACCATTGTGGTCCGGACCACCTCACCAAAGGTTCCAATATGCGGCAAGCCACTGGGACCATAGCCGGTTTCGAACAGGACATAGTCCTTATCATTCCCCGACTTTTCCAACCGTTTCAGAAGATTTTTCGCTTCTTTAAAGGGCCAGGCATTGCTATCCAAGGCAAATTGAATGTTTTCCGGTGATGTTGACATGATTTCGACTTTCTTTAGATGTTGCGTCTTGATAAAACCCTTTGAGGGTTACGTCAACTCTTGGCTTATGGCAAAGAGACGAATATAGTCACTTTTTTTGATTTACCACATGATGAGTTTAGATGACCGAACCGCTTTTTAACTTTCCTGACCCTTTTGAGGTTCTGTCCCGCCTGCCCGCGCTGGTCGTGGGGCCGACCCATGGTACCATCCTGACCCCTGATGGGGAAGTGGAGGACTATGAGCTCAAAGACCTGAAACAGGTCATCCGGGATCAGGCGTTTCTGATTTGCAATCAAAATTTAACATCTCGCCACCTTAAAGGCACTTCCTACCGACCCTTTGACGTTCTGGAACTTTTCGCTTTCGTTCGCCCCGCCGAATTTTGCCTGCCCCTGCCTTTCGGACTGGCCAAGGCCATGGACTTCCCGCCCAGTGGCGACAGCTTGGAAGAATCTGCCCTAATCATTCTACAAGCGGCACAACGCTTATTCCATGACCTGAAAGCCACCGATTACAAATATCCAGAGGGGGCCGCTGCAAGCGCCCAAAGCATGGCTAAGGCAGGATGGCCCTGGGGACCTCTTATCCTCGGCACGCTTGGGCTTGATCAGAAAAATCAAGATTACCACGTCTGGAACCATCTTTCCGAGTGGGAAGACGCCGCCCCACCCCCGCCGCCCGGCATAGAACCTGTAAGCGAGCAGGAAAGTCTGGCCCGTCTCCGGGAACTTTTGGGACCGGGTGCTGAGGAACGTAAAAGCCAGCAGGCCTACGCCGCGCTGACGGCCCAAGCGTTCGACGCCCCGGAAAATTCGGATGAGCCCCGTCTGATCCTCGCCGAGGCCGGAACCGGCATTGGCAAAACTTTAGGCTATATCGCCCCGGCCAGCCTATGGGCCGAAAAGAATGGCGGCACAGTCTGGCTCGCCACCTATACCAAAAATCTACAACGGCAATTGGATCAGGAATTAGACCGACTCTATCCCGATCCACAGATTAAAAAAGAGAAAGTCGTGATCCGCAAAGGCCGGGAAAATTATCTCTGCCTGCTTAATCTTCAGGAAGTTTCCCACGGCGCCGCCCAGCCCCAAGGCCGCATCCTGCTCGGGCTGGTGTCCCGCTGGGCCAGATACAGCCGGGACGGCGATATGATTGGCGGCGATTTTCCCGCATGGCTTGGGGAGATCTTTGGCCGCAGCCGTCTTGCCCAATTGACCGACCGGCGCGGCGAATGCCTCTATTCCGCCTGCGCTCATTATCGTAAATGTTATATCGAAAAAGCCCAACGCAAGGCCAAAACTGCCAACCTTGTCATCGCCAATCATGCGCTGGTCATGACACAGAGCGCCACCCGCCGAGGCGATATGGAACTCCCCACCCGTTATGTATTTGACGAAGGCCATCATCTGTTTGATGCAGCAGACAGCGCCTTTGCCGCCCATCTGACCGGACAAGAAGGTCTGGAACTGCGCCGTTGGATCAGAGGCGGCGAGGAAACTGGCCGCCGGGGCAAAGGCCTGAAAGGCCGGATTGAGGAATTGGTCAGCGACGATGACGAAGCCCGGAGCCTGTTGGAAAAGATCATCACCGCCGCCCGGTGCCTGCCTGCCGACGGCTGGCATGGCCGAATCATGGAAAACACCCCCTTTGGACCTGCGGAATCTTTCCTGAAATTGGTCCGTGAGCAAGTCCTTGCCCGTAACCACGGCGCGGACCAATATCACAGTCTGGAAACCCCGGCACAACATTTAATCCCCGGACTTATCGAAGCCTCGGAAGTGTTACATGAGGCTCTGGCCGGACTGGTGCTACCCTTGAAAAAACTGGCAACCATACTGCTGAAGAAGCTGGATGACGATGCGGCGGAACTGGACAGCAATACCCGGTCCCGGCTCGAATCAGTTTCCCGCACGCTGACCCGACGGGCAGATACCATCGCCGAGGGCTGGATGCCCATGCTGGTCAATCTGAAAGGTGACAAGAACGAGGCCTTTGTGGACTGGTTTGAACTGGACCGTTCTCAAGGCCGGGAAAATGACACAGGCATGTATCATCATTGGGTCGACCCCAGCTTTCCCTTTGTAGAGACGGTCCTGAAACCGGCACAGGGTGTGGTCATTACCTCTGCCACCTTGCGCGACCGCACCAGTAATGATGAGAATCCCGACATCGAATGGCACGCCGCAGAAGTCCGCACCGGGGCCGCCCATTTGATTACGCCGCCCCGCCGTCAAAGCCTGAAATCACCTTTTGATTATGGGACCCAAAGCCGGATCTTCATTGTCAATGACATGAACCGACGCAGCCTCGATCAACTGGCGGCGGCCTACCGTGAATTGATGATCGCCTCCGGCGGGGGCGCCTTGGGCATTTTCACCGCCATCAGCCGCCTGCGCGCGGTCCATCAACGGCTTTGCGATCCTATGGAGCAAAATCATATTCCGCTTTATGCCCAACATGTGGACCCAATCAATGTCTCTACCTTGATTGATATTTTCCGCGATGTGGAGGATAGCTGCCTACTCGGCACGGATGCGGTGCGAGACGGCGTTGATGTCCCCGGCCCCTCGCTCAGACTTTGTGTCTTTGACAAAGTTCCTTGGCCACGGCCAACGATCCTGCATAAAGCCCGCCGGGAGAAATTCGGCAAACAGACCTATGATGATCTGATCACCCGCCTGCGCCTGAAACAGGCCTATGGCCGACTGATTCGCCGGGCCACGGACAAAGGCGTCTTTGTCATGCTGGATGGGGCCACCCCCACCCGCCTGTTGAGCGCCTTCCCCGAAGATGTTATCATTGAGCGGGTTGGTCTGGCCGAGGCCATTCAGAAAACCAAAGACTTTCTAAAGGATGACGCCACGTAACGTTAATAGACCCACCCTCTAACATTGAGCCTCTAACTCTGGACTTAATTTTCGCCCCTCACACCCGGTCTTTATACCGGCCAGTCTTGGGTCGGTTGTGAGCTGCAAAATTACCCTTTTCCCCCAAAAAGTAAGGTTTCCATAACCCAATCCCCACCGGCACTGCCACATTCAGAGCAAAGGCCGTGACCATCAGCGTATAGAAGACTTCGGTCGTAATGATATGATTTTGCACATAAGCGATATCAATCACCACAAAGGCCAGCTCCGCCCGACCCAACATACCAATACCGATCATAACACTCTCTCGCCAAACAAAGCCGCCAGTATATTTTGCCGCCAAAGCTGCCGAAGTAATCTGCGCAACTAACAAGCACCCTGTCAGGATTGCCGCCTGAGGCAGGATCGTCATGAACAGGCTCATATCAAATATTATCCGGGTCCCAAGCTCCACAAAGAACACCGGGCCAATCCAGGAGAAGGCCACATTATCGATAATTTTCTTGGTATTCTGATAATGATCCACATTGGGACTATGACGGAATTTGAAATATTCTTCTTTCAGGATCAAGCCCGCCATATAGGCACCTACCGCCGGATGAAATCCAAATTCATGGGCCAAAAGACCGGCAAGTATCGCCACCAACAACACCGTCAGCGTCGTATTCTCGCCCTTACCAAAAGACAGAAGATGCTTCACCCCGTGACGGCCAATGAACGGTATAGAAGAAAAGAACTCGCTGGAATTTTCCGGTAAAATCCATATGCCAATGATGGTAATAATAATGAAGAATGCCGCCGCCTTTCCAGCAATTGCCGCAACGCCCCAAAAGGTGAGTACGGCTTCTCCCGTGGCAATCGGCACCAGAATGGCGACAAAAACCAGCGACGCAATATCATCCAGAATAGCGGATGTCATAATACCTTTGGCCGCTAATGTCTTATTCAACCCGGCGGATTTCAGAGACACCATAGTCAGCGACACGGCTGTCGCCGTCATGGCCAAACCGCACATGATGGATATATTGACATCCCCCCAAAAATAATCCGCCAAACCATAAGCCGTAAAGAACGGGGCTAATGCCCCAAACAGGGCAATGCCCCAACTGCGTTTAATGCTTTTCAGGAAATCGCTGGTGCTTTCCTCGAACCCCAGGGCAAACATAATGATAATGATGCCCAGTTCGGCAAATACCCGAATAAAAGGATCGCCTTCTGGCGGCAATAGCCCCGTATTAACCAATATTGCGCCCATAAATAGGAAAAACAAAACTGGTGTCATACGTGTTTTATCGGCCAGCACGGATGCGACAAATACAGAAGCCCAGATGATAGCGAGAAAAACTAAAGATTCCACAGAATACCCCTCAAATTATTTATCCTGTTATCTTATCACACAAAAATATGCCCTTTTAAATAAGTGATTGCATAGCCCGCTATATAAACACGTTTTTCCTCTTTTAAATATTCGCATTGCAACTCACCACTGCGCGCGGAAATCTGACGAGCCTGCATATTTGTCTTGCCCAGCCTCTCCGCCCAGTAAGGAATCAATGTACAATGGATAGAGCCCGTTACCGGATCTTCCGGGATACCCTGTGCCGGTGCAAAAAACCGTGAGACAAAATCTATGCCCGACTGATCAGCCGGAGCCGTGACAATCACACCGACCTTATTGATGGCCGCCAATTTTTCCATATCTGGTGTGACGGCGGCAACTTCGGCCTCTGTCTCAAAAATTGCCATATGATCCCGCGCCAACATGACTCGATCAGGCCGGACGCTCAAGGCTTCCAACAAATCCTCAGGCGGCGCAATATCAGTCGCCGGACGGGCAGGAAAATCAAGCTGTAATTGACCGTCCTCAAGCCGGCTGACGATCAAAATTCCGGCTGTTTCTGTACTGAAACGCACCACAGCCTCATACCAGTCAAGTTCGGTAAACAATACATGGGCCGCCGCCAATGTAGCGTGACCACACAGATCAATTTCCGATGCTGGCGTAAACCAGCGCAGGTGAAAATCCACATCATCATCATCCGCCCGGGTAAAAAATGCCGTTTCCGACAGGTTGTTTTCCATGGCAATCTGCTGAAGCACGTCCCCCTCCAACCAATCAGCCAACGGTACGACCGCCGCCGGGTTCCCCCGGAAAATTTTATCGGCAAAGGCATCAACTTGAAAAATACTATATTCTGACATGTCTATTCTCTTAACCTTAAGTAATAATAAGTGATGATTAATCTTACGTAACGATCATTTTCTTTCCGGCTTCGGCGGTTTTTTTGCCGCCAACTTGTTCCGGCGTATTCACCCCTTTTTCCGCAGCGGGTCGCGCCGCAATCCGGTCAATCCAATCTTTCAAATGGGGTAAATCATCAATCTCCACCCCCGCCCACTCATAGGACCTGACCCATGTCCAATTGGCGATATCCGCAATGGAATATTCCCCACGCCCTGCACCCGCCAGATAATCTTTATGCGTTAACTGATCATTCAAGACCGTATAAAGCCGTTTTGTTTCATTTTGATAACGATCAATGGCTGGTTGGACCGTTTCCGGGAAATAGCGGAAAAACACATGGGCCTGCCCCTGCATAGGACCAACCCCGCCCATTTGAAACATCAACCATTGTATGACGTCCATACGGCCTTTCACATCACGGGGCATTAACATGCCGGTTTTCTCCGCCAGATAAATCAAGATCGCCCCGGATTCAAAAATCACCAGATCGTCATTATCCCGGTCAACAATCGCCGGAATCCGGCCATTCGGGTTTAAACGAAGAAATTCAGGGCTTTTTTGTTCCCCGCTGGACAAATCGATGCGATGAACCTCATAGGCCAGCCCCATTTCCTCCAACGCGATAGACACCTTATGCCCATTTGGGGTCGCCGCCGTATATAGATCAATCATATCAAATCCCTTTTTCTTTATAATGTATCTTTATAATGTTGAGACATAGTCCCATCCCGGATTTCCCAGTATCCGACAAGCCCCCAGACGCCGACCGCCGATCTTTTCCGCAACCGCAATGGAGCCCATATTGTCCTGATGTATCACAGAATGAATTTCCGGTATTTTCAAACGATGTAAACTATCATGACGCATGGCTGCGGCCGCTTCACTGGCATAGCCCTTCCCCCATGCGGACTGCAAGAAAGTATAACCTAGCTCAAAAATTCGGCTGATCACAACTGTCCCTGCCTTTGTTCCTGTCTTCATATTTGAGGGTAAACTATTCGGATCAAGAACATAGGACATCATCTGCCCATTTTTCATACCGTCTTCCGGGCTATTTCCCGCCCCAAATTCTTCGCTGATTTCTTCGCTGACTTCCATGCCGTAAAAGAAGCTCAAACCACAGCGGCCCACCGGCTGGTTATCCTCCTTACGAATCACCACACGGTGACCGATGCCATGATCTTCCTCCAGCGTGAGTAGATTGTTAAGGTAGGCGATATTTTCCGCAGGACTGCGCACCCGGCCCAGAATATAGCGCATGACCATTTCATCCCCATGCAGCGCATCCAGAAAGTCAAGGTCACCCGTCTCAAAAGGCCTTAATATGAAACGCTCTGTTTCGATACTGGTCATTTTGTCACCTTAACCTCTCCTGTTCACATCTCACCTCAGCATGCAATAATATTTCCGTCTTTTAACACAACCTCAATCGGGGTCAGCCCCTGTCCATTACACGGTCCGCCCAAACATTTTCCACTTTTAATATCAAACAAGGCCCCGTGGTTCTGACACATGAAATATTTACCGGATTTCTCCGTAAATACGCCCTCTTTCATATTCAGCGGTAAATAGGCATGAGGGCAACTATTCTCATAGGCGAAAACCTCTTGCCCCATGCGCTGAATAAAAATCTCTCTGACCTCGTCCTTATCCCGGTAGGAAAATTCCGCGGCTTTGCCATCTTCAATATCCGACAAAGCACAAATGATCTCACCGGGCTTTGGGCCGTTCGTAATCTCACTAGCCTTCACCTTAGCTCTCCGCGTCAGGCATCCACGGACCTAATGCTGGCATCCATGGATGAATATCCACCTTGGCAAAAAGCCCGGCAACCGCATAGGGATCGCCAGCGGCAAAGGCTTCTGCGGCGGCCCGGTCGGCGACCTCAATGATCAACATGCTGCCTCTTGGCTTTGGCGCGTCGCCTTCTGTCAAAAGCGGTCCCGCCAAAACAACACAGCCCTGCTTCTGGGCATAGTCCAGATGGGCCGGACGATTATCCATACGCAGTTGCAAGCTATCTGCTTTGTCTTCTGCCAAAATAATAAAATGCATTTAAATTCCTTAAATTTACAAACTCTTTAAAGTTCACTGGCCTTTTAAAATTCACTAGCCCTGTAAAACTTACAGGCCCCTTAGCCTTCTTGTTCGCTGACATAGGGACGATTCATCAATTCTTGAACAATTTCTTTCACATTTCCGCCGTTGTGGAGAATCTCATTCACCGCGCCCGCAATGGGCATCTCAATATTTTCCCTTGCGGCAATTTCCGCAAGAATTCCCGCCGTGTGATAGCCCTCGGCCACGCTAATGCGGCCGGACATGATCTCATCAACCGTTTTCCCCTGCCCCAAAGCCATTCCCAGCGACATGTTCCGGGATTGAGGTGACGAACAGGTTAAAATCAAATCACCCAAACCACACAGACCAATCATGGTTTCTGCCTTGGCGCCCAATGCCTCGCCAAAACGAACCATTTCGGCCAGACCGCGCGTGATCAAGGCTGCTCTTGCATTCTCACCAAGCTCCATACCCGCCACAATACCACAGGCCACCGCCAGAACATTCTTCACCGCGCCGCCGACTTCTGCGCCAACCACATCACGGGACAGATAAGGCCGGAAAGTTGCCTGGCCCAACGTATCGGCTACATTCTGGGCAATTTGTTGATATTTAGAGGCAATCGTCACCGCAGAGGGCATATCAGTCGCCACCTCACGGGCAAAAGTTGGCCCAGACAGAACCACCAGCGGACTCTTGGGCAGAACCTCGACCATAACCTCATTCATCAGTTTGCCCGAAGATTGCTCAATCCCCTTGGCACAAAGGACGATCGGCGTACTTTCTTTCAGGTGGCTTTTCATCTCCTGTGCGACTGACCGGACAAATTGTGCGGGCACCACCATCAGAATAAGATCCGCGTCCGCCGTAGCAGCCAGACTCCCTGTGGCCTTTAAGGTCGGCGGCAAAGAAATCCCCGGCAAGAAGTCTTTATTTTCGTGGGCCTCATTGATTGACGTCACGACGTCTTTCTCCCGCGCCCATAAAAGCACGTCACGTCCGGCCCGACTGCTCATCGCCGCGAGGGCTGTGCCCCAAGCTCCGCCGCCAATCACGCTTATCTTTTCATATATTGCCATTATCGCCTATCGTCCCTTTTTCGTCTTATTATGTCTTCGTTCGGTTCATCCTTCGGAGTCACCTTTTTGAGCCATACTTCCGCGTCAGGCCTTCACTCCGGCACCCGTAGCAAGCGGCGCATCCGGGTCCAAAGGCCACCGCGCCCGGGCGGCAATATCCAACCCATCGACCAGCCCCAGCCTCAGCCGTTCAACCCCGACCCAGGCGATCATCGCCCCATTATCGG
>JAESRB010000060.1 GCA_016764855.1 Emcibacter sp. | reverse complement strand
GCCTCAGGCGCCGGCGCTCCGCTTAGGCTTATCCTCGTATTAACTCGGGCGCGCACTTGCGCTTGCCTCAGCCTTTAAGGCTTCGGGTGGGTTTCTTTACTCGCGTAGCAATTTCAAAATTGCGTTTGTTTTTGTCCGCATTAAGGTTTCGTCACCACGGCTTTCTACATTCAGGCGAACGACCGGCTCCGTGTTCGAAGAGCGCAGGTTAAACCGCCATGCCGCAAATTCAAGACTGATACCATCCGTATAATCAATGACCTCGGCATCATCCTGATAGGCAGCCAACACCCGTTCGATCGCGGCTTTGGGGTCCACCAGCTTGCTATTGATCTCTCCCGAGGCCGGGAATTTTTCAATACGTTCGGCGACCATTTCCGACAAGGGCATTTTCTTCACACACAGCATTTCCGCAACCAGCAACCACGGAATCATACCACTATCACAATAGAAAAAATCGCGGAAATAATGGTGCGCGCTCATTTCGCCACCATAAATACCGTCCACAGCCCGCATTTTTTCCTTCATGAAAGCATGTCCGGTTTTCGACAGCACCGGCGTACCGCCCGCTTCCGTCACCAAATCAATCGTATTCCACGTCATTCGCGGATCATGGATAATCTTCTCGCCAGCATTTTTTTGCAAAAAGGCTTCGCCCAACAGGCCCACAATATAATAGCCCTCAATAAACTGCCCCTTCTCATCAAACAGGAAGCAACGGTCAAAATCCCCATCCCATGCAATACCCATATGCGCCCCATGTTTCAGGACCGCATCTCTGGTATCCTGCCGGTTTTCCACCAACAGAGGATTGGGAATGCCATTGGGAAAATTACCGTCCGGCTCATGATGTAGCTTAATCAATTCAATAGGGATATTTTTCCGCGCAAAAGCCGCCTCTATCGCATCAACAACATGACCCGCGGCCCCATTACCGGAATTTACCACCAGCTTTAACGGAGTGATATTTTCTGGCTCAATATAGGTCATCAAATGATCTACATAGGGCTCAAGGATCGAGAGACTCTTCAAAGTCCCCCGTTTACCCACAGGCGGAAAGTCATTTTCTTCTGCTAATTTTTGAATATCAAACAATCCGGTATCGCCGCTGATCGGCTTGGCTTGTTCCCGCACCAATTTCATCCCGTTGTAATCCATGGGATTATGACTTGCGGTAACTTCCACCCCGCCATCCATATTCAGATAAGCGGTCGCAAAGTAAATTTCCTCGGTCCCGGTCATACCGATGTCGGTGACATTAACGCCACTATCCCGCAAACCCTCGGTCAAGGCGACCTTGAGGCTTTCCGATGTCAGACGAATATCCCCGCCAACCACAATATTTTCCGGCTTCAGGAATTGTCCAAAGGCACGACCAATCCGGTACGCGATATCTTCATTCAATTCGGTCCCCAGTTGGCCCCGAATATCATAGGCTTTAAAGCAATTGAGTTTTTTCATAAGCCAATGAATAGCTTAATTATGCTTACGAATAAACTCTTTTACTTTAGGCGCGATTTTTTTACGCCATTTGCTGCCATTAAATATCCCGTAATGGCCAACTTTTTTCTGCTCATAATGCCCCTTCATGGCTTTCGGGATATTAGAGCATATCACATGGGCCGCCTTGGTTTGGCCAATGCCCGAGATATCATCCAATTCGCCTTCCACCGTCATCAACGCACATTTGGTGATCAGCGACGTATCTACAGGCCGACCATTGGAAACCCATTCGCCCTTTGGTAAAAGATGCTGCTGAAAGACCACATCCACGGTTTGCAGAAAATATTCCGCCGTTAAATCCATCACGGACAGATATTCCTCGTAAAAGACCCGATGTTTCTCCGCACTTTCATCATCACCTTCCACCAGATGACTGAACATATTCTTATGGGCCTCAACATGGTCCTCCATATTCATATTCAGGAAGGCAGACAATTGAAGGAACCCCGGATACACGATCCGCATGCATCCCTTATTCGGCCAAGGCACATGATACGTCACATTTTGCTTGAACCAGCTAAGACTGCGCTCTGCACTCAACCGGTTAACCTCTGTCGGGCATTCCCGCGTATCAATAGGGCCACCCATCAAGGTCATAGAGGCCGGAACACAAGGATTATCCTCCGCCGACATGATGGCTATGGCCGCAAGCACCGGAACCGAGGGTTGGCATACGGCCAGAATATGAACATTAGGCCCCAAAGCCTCAATCATCTCTATCACATAATCGATATAATCATCCAGATCGAACTTACCCTTATAAAGCGGAACATCACGGGCATCCTTCCAGTCGGTGATATAGACTTTCTGATCGGGCAACATAGCCTCAACTGTCCCTCTAAGCAGGGTCGCATAATGACCGGACATAGGAGCCACGATCAAAAGCTTCGGGTCATCATTTTTGATGTCCCGCTTAAAATATTTCAAATTACAGAAGGGCAGTTCAAGAATATTTTGCTCCTTAATCGAGACCATTTCACCGTCAATAAGGGTTTCATTCAAACCAAATTTAGGTTTGCCATACCGCCGGGTCACCTGCTCCATCACATCACAAGCCGCAGAAATTTGTTTTGCTCCCGGCACATGTGACATTGGATTTAACGGATCGGATAACGCCTGTTGCGTCATATCAACCATATATCTTGCAGGTGCGAATAAACTGTGTTGAAGCTCATACATATGGTACAGCATAATATGTCCCTTTTGCCTTACTATTACGTCATAATCCCGCGTTTCCACGAATTTTAGGAATAATTTCACCCATTGCGATAGTAGACATAAGCTTAGTTGCACTGCAACATAAAATATGTAAAATTAATAGTTATTGATATAAACATACGGAGAAACACCATGGAAACACGTCCCTTAACAGGCCGCACCGCTCTGATTACTGGCTCCACCAGCGGCATTGGTCTGGGCATGGCACAAGCATTGGCCTCTGCTGGGGCTAACATTGTTCTGAACGGTCTGGGCGATATTCAAGAAATCCAGACTCTGGCCCGCAAAATGTCCGATGAACATGACGTTGAGGTGCTTTATGACAGCGCGAACATGCTGAATCCTGAGGAAATTTCCACCATGGTCAAAACAGCCGAAGAAAAATTCGGTGTTGTGGATATTCTGGTCAATAACGCCGGAATTCAATATGTTTCTCCCGTTGAGGACTTCCCCGGCGATCGTTGGCAGGCCATCATCAATATTAATCTGGTTTCCAACTTTCACACCATCAAAGCGGCTCTGCCGGCCATGAAAAAACAAAATTGGGGCCGAATCATTAACCTAGCCTCTGCCCATGGGCTTGTGGCCTCCCCCTATAAAAGCGCCTATGTCGCCGCAAAACATGGGGTATTGGGATTGACCAAGACCGTGGCGCTGGAAATCGCCGAACAACAAATCACCTGCAACGCCATTTGCCCCGGTTATGTGCGCACACCCCTTGTGGAGGGCCAGATAGAGGAACAGATGAAAGCCCACAACATGTCTCGGGAACAAGTGATAAATGACATTTTTCTGGTGGCACAGCCCACCAAAAGATTTGTAGAGGTTGAAGAGTTGGGTCAAGTTGCGCTATTCTTATGTTCTCCGGCGGCCTGCTCCATCAATGGCATCAGCCTACCGGTAGAAGGTGGTTGGACAGCAAAATAAAAAAGAGACTAAAATGAGCAAATTTCACCGAAACAAAAAGAAAAAAAACGCCGGTCAAGATAAGCGCGCGATCTGGTTATTGGGCGGTGCCTTTGTTTTGGTGATCATTTTATTCGCCTTTATTTAACAGGCCCCGTCACGATACAAATAAACCAGATACACAACGTTAGAGCCGTATTAATTTCCTCTCACGGACTTCTGTAACGATCAAGAAACTCACGCGTTGGCGTTGATAATGTCAATGTCTTCTGATCCAAACGCGCAACTCCGCCCGAATAGGAAAAGGGATCCCTAGGATCAGCAGGACGCGGAATGTTGAGCTGCTTCAAGCTGGCAGGCACCAGTTCCTTGGTAAGCCGTTCCACAAGACGTCCCCGGGAATGATAGGATTCACCCAATGTATCTGCCTGCATGAGCGCATAAGAAAGAATACTGCCCCAAATACCATCCCCCCCTCCTGCAACGCTGAATACAAAATTGGTGTCTCCCATATAAATATTCGCCGAAGTAACCCCAACAACCATCGTGCGCGCATCATTAACGTGCAAAGCCTTTAGGATTTCGATCATCTGATCAACGTAAGGCTCTGACTGATACTGACCCATTTTATCAGAAGCCTCTTCCAAAAATGATTCTATGCTATATTGCGTTGCGGCATCGCCAGTAGCCGTCACCGCACGTAATTCTTTAGCGTATCGTTCTTTGCTCCAGCCTGCGAAATCTATCGTGCGGCCTGTTGCCCCTAAAATCGTCCGTTGCAGATCGCGCTGCCCATAAATTCGGTCTGGTCTGTTCCAAACCCATTCTTTCGGAAGCCGGGCTATCTGTACCGGCACTTGAAAACTCTTGGTATATAATCGTCCAGCCTCCTCAAGCAGTTGAATATCACAAGGCGGCAACGGCACTAACACCACCTGAAGCCCGCGCATTTCATGACTCAGTAACGGAAAAGAAGCCAGCGGCATCTCTTTGCGGTCCAAAATGATAGCGGCCCGTGCTCTCATCTGCGGGTTTTCCGTATTTTCCCATACGGCCAGCGCACTGGCACGCCCCCTCTCGTTTGGAGAATTTTCTGCAAAATCAAGATGAGCGTTAAGGTGAAATGGTGCCCAAACGATCACATGTTTTAGCACCTTTAATGCTTCTGAAATTTGACCATGCGATAACAGGTGGCGAGCATACTGATAGCTAGAATCCGCCCAACGGCCTTTTTCTACATTGCCGAGCTTCATGGCTTCTTCATAACGCTGTCTGTTTAATGCCGCACGAAGATTAGTAAGATAAGGTTCATGCTCCAATTTCTGCGCTTGCTCTGAAAAACGGGTCCAGATGAGAATTCCATTGGGAAGTTTAGAGAAAACCGCAAGGTTTGATGCAAAATCTGCTTTTGCGAAAGCATTCTCTTGCCAGATTGAAACAAATTCATTTGATAAAACCGACAGGAATTTCCCATGTCCAGTAGACTTATCCATTATAGCTTGTGTTTGTTTTGGAGATAGCCATAGGTTTTGTTTTTGAAAAGTCTCGTTAAACAGAGCATCACATTGGACACGGTCGCACGGCGTATGCTGAATTATTATTCTGACATTACCGTCTGCGTCAGTATATTCGAGTTGTTGTGTCTGCCCTTCTTTCGATTGTGAATTTAGTCGCAGTGATTGACCATCAATTTTCAATATCTCTGAATAATATTGCGGCACAAAAGACGCGCTCACTGGAGCAGGTTCAATTGCCGAAGACTCCAATTCATTACTTAATCCAGCAGCCAGTTCTGAACCGGCTTTTGAACTTTCCAGAGACATACATATAGACAGAATTAACAGACATGGGAAAATAATATACGGCATCTTCACAACCCCCTAATATTTGCAAATACCTAAAGAAATTCACTGTAAAATAGATAAAATATTATAGCAACACGTTAACCGTTATATAATAGAGGCTGGGTGCCTGAATCTTGATTAATAACACCCCTAGCCATCCCGCCTTTATTTTGCTATTTTTATAAATTATACCATACTTGAAAACACAACCCATTGATTTTATTGGCATGACATCTAGCTTTCTGCAGGCGGATAATTTATAATAATAAGTGTTAAGTTTCCTAACAAAACCTTGCCTAATAAGCGGGTTAGTTGTCTAGGGTAAAAATACTTTTAAACTTAGTAAGCAACATATAACAGAGAAGGTAGCGTAATGGGATCAGGATCAACACGACCAAACAATGCCGATG
>JAESRB010000059.1 GCA_016764855.1 Emcibacter sp. | reverse complement strand
TGGTTGCCGCCAGTGCCAATGTGCCGGAAACCATGGAAGCCAGTGCAGAGGACGTAAAACGTGCGTTGGAACATATGCATGACACCATGAAAAAATACCGCAATCACGTGAAAAAAGAATGTGAGTATGTGGGAACGGAATTTGCCAAAGAAGCCCGCGCCATACATGATGGTGATGCAGAAACTCGGGGCATTTATGGTGAAGCTACGTTGGAAGAAACCGAAGAGCTTCTGAATGATGGTGTTGATATTCTTCCGGTGCCGGGCCTTGGCAAGCTAGACAGTTGAATTCTGATCCCCTTGGCGTGATTATTGCCGGGGGACAGTCCCGCCGATTTCAGCCCCCGCCGTCCTTGTCGGAGGGACAGGAATCTGGCGATCCGATTGATAAATTCCTGATGCCCTTTGGTCAGACAACGCTTCTGGACCATATTATCCACCGGGCCAGACAACAAATTTCCAACCTGATTTTAAATGTGAACGGCGATGTGGCGCGTGTAATGTCATGCGGTCTTGATGTCATTGGGGATGACAGGCCTGATGAGGGGCCGCTAGGCGGTATTTTGGCGGCTATGAAGGCGGCAAAAGCGCGGGATCATCGCCATATCATTACATTCGCCGGGGATAGCCCGTTTTTCCCCGATGACTATGTGGCCCGGCTCGTTGGGGTAAAGGGCCGCAGGATTGTCATTGCAGAATCCGGCGGTCAGTGCCATCCGGTGATGGGGATTTTCGAGGTGTCTTTATATGATGACCTCAAGAGCTATATTGACAGCGGAGAACGGCGGGTCATGGCCTGGGTCAAAAGGCACCCTCATAGTAAAGTTGTCTGGGACAAGAAAACACCAGATCCGTTTTTTAATATCAATCGGCAAGAAGATCTGGAAAACGCCCGGAAATATTTGAGTACTGGTATATTTGAGCAATAGCCCAGAATCCTAGATATTTTTGGCCATTCTGACGAGGGGGATATCAATATTGTTGGATGTTTGTGCGGTGAAAAATTTAATGGCCTCATATCCTGCGGCCCGGTAAAGGGGTTGGCCCGAAAGTGTAGCGGCCAGCTCAAAACGCCGGAAACCTTCCCGCTGGGCGGCTGCTTCGCAAAGCGCAAGAATGCGGCGACCAATGCCCTTTCTGGTCCAGTTTGGATGGGTATACATGGCGCGGATACGGGCAGCCTCTGTCTTTGGGTCAAGCAAGGCATCATCCCGGCCCTTGGTATGGTTGCCACCGAATAATGTGGCCCGCTTGCTCCATCCGCCGCAACCGACAATGGTTTGTCCCCGCAGGATGACATAATAGCTTTGATCTTCAATCAGCTTGGTATCAAGCCCCATAATATCAAAAGATGCCGTGACCTGTTCCGGTTTGAGGAAGGGCTGCAACAGACTTGAGATCGATTCCTGCATTAAGATGGTCAACGCTGGCATGTCTGCTGTGGTCGCCAGTCGGCTGTTAAATTCCTCCGTCATTGCCCATTTTCAATCAAGTAAAATTCTGTTTTGTGGATCGCAATAGATGTTCATGCCTTCCCGCCGGGTAAAGGCAATCAGGCTTAACCCGGCCTGTTCCGCCAGTGTCATGGCCAAATCCGTGGTGGCAGAAACCGCCGCAAGCACCGGAATGCCAAAGGTTGCGCATTTATGGACCATCTCAAAACTACAGCGGCTGGTGATCAGGGCAAAACCATTCGCGGGGTTGATTTGCTCCCGCATCATATGTCCGATTAATTTATCAAGGGCATTATGACGGCCAATATCCTCTCTGACGCACAGGATTTTCCCGGTGGCGGAGACAAAGGCAGCGGCATGTAACGCCCCGGTTTTCTTATTCTGAATTTGTAAGGTGGAAAGATTCTGCATGCTTTCATAGACAACTTTGGCAGAAACATAAAGTTGGCTTTTTATGGCAGTCAAAGGCCGAATGGCATGGTCAAGTCGGTCAATACCACATAGACCGCAACCAGTTCGTCCGGCCAGTGTTCTTTTGAATTTATCTAGGCGTTTAAAGCATGAGGGGTTGATTTCCAATGCCGCGATATGACCTTTTTCGGCGGTGGAAATGGCGATATCCATGATATCATCAATCCCGTCGATGATGCCCTCGGTCAGGCTGAAGCCAATGGTGAAATCCTTAATATCATCGGGCGAGATCATCATCACCGCATGGCTGATACAATTATATTCTAGCGCCAGTGGAATTTCACAGGCCACCTGCCGTTCCTCAACCCATGATTTTTCCGGTCGCCAAATGCGGGGATGATATGTTTTTGTGGGTTTGTTCATGGTGTATGTTGGCTATCCTGCAATGGGGATTATCAGGGGAATTTTTATGTATTCTTGGGGGTAGTCTATGTTTTTTGAGCCTCTTTGAGTTTTTGGGCAAGAACAAGATAATTGACAGAAAAATCTTTATTATCCAATGACCATTCCGCAGAAAAGGGGTGATAGACCATGCCTTTCAGGTCTGTTGTCTCAAAATGACAGTTGCCCAATGCCCGGACCAATTCAGAGGGTTTAAGAAATTTATGCCAGTCATGGGTTCCTTTGGGCAGCCAGCGCATGATATATTCTGCTCCGGCAATGGCCATGGCCCATGATTTTGCCGTCCGGTTCAAGGTTGACAGTACCATGCAGCCTTCATCTTTGAGCAGGCTGTGACAGGCATTGAGGAAAGAAGGAATATCGGCCACATGCTCAATGACTTCCATATTCAGGATCGCGTCAAATTTTTCCCCTTGCTCGGCCAGTGCCTCGGCGGTCAGATGACGGTAATCAATATCAAGCGCCATATCATTGGCGTGGGCCTGTGCGGTTTTGATGTTTTTTTCCGAGGCATCCGCCCCGACTATTGTGGCGCCTAGACGACACATGGGTTCGGATAATAGACCTCCGCCACATCCAATATCCAGAATTCTCAGACCTTTCAGAGGTAAATCGTCATGAGGGTCGCGGTCAAAATGGCGACATAGGCTGTCCTTGGCATAGCCTATGCGGGTCGGATTGAGCTTATGCAAGGGCTTGAACGGGCCATTTGGGTCCCACCATGTGGCCGCCATAGCAGAAAAATGCGCGATTTCTTCTGGGTCAACGGACGCAGAAACGGGTCCAGAATTTGGCTCAGAATCCGGTTTGTTTTTATTAACTGTCATGATCTTATCTTTAACATTTATTTTGACCTTCATGCGGACTTGTATTTTGACCAACAGAATTATGTCCTTAATTTAGCCAAAGTTTCATTATATTCCAGCAAAAATCATATTATATTTAATTGGCTACTTGCGTGAGGGCCGTTTAAACGTATATGTATAGCGCGCATTCAGTCTGTTTAAAGAGCATAGATTAAAGCATAAAGAGTTAAATATGGCACGAATAGTAATGAAATTTGGCGGAACGTCCGTCGCCAATATGGAACGTATACGGGCGGTTGCCGAACGGGTTAAGCGGGAAGCGGATGCGGGGCATCAGATTGCCGTTGTTGTTTCGGCGATGTCCGGGACCACGGATCAATTGGTGGAGTGGGCCACAGAGGCCTCTCCCCTGCATGATGCACGGGAATATGATGTGATTGTATCTTCCGGCGAGCAAGTGACCGCAGGTCTTTTGGCCTTGGCCTTACAGAATTTGGGTGTTTCCGCCCGGTCATGGTTGGGCTGGCAACTGCCGCTGAAGACCAGTGGTGTACATGGTTCTGCCCGGATAGAAGAAATTGACACCCGTCAGATGGTTGAACGGATGGAAGATAATATTGTCTGTGTTATGGCCGGATTTCAGGGGATTTCCGATGATAACCGGATTACCACATTGGGCCGGGGTGGATCGGATACCTCGGCGGTGGCCCTTGCGGCGGCGCTTAAGGCGGACCGTTGTGATATCTATACGGATGT
>JAESRB010000058.1 GCA_016764855.1 Emcibacter sp. | reverse complement strand
TAAGAACAATTCTCATAAATAGCACTTTTTGGCCTCCCGAGACGGAGATAATATTTTTCTCTACTTTTATTTTTCCATGATTTTCAAGTCACCAAAAAAGTGTCAAAACGCGCCAAGTCATCAGGAAGTCACCAACTTGAAAAAATATAGTCATTAAGTGGTTTTTTCATGATCAAAATAAAAGCTTAACACACTGTCCTATCTTCTGGGACCACCTCTGTTCATCTTCATTATCGCGTAATATTGGATCCGCAGTTTGCCATGCTATATTTTGGTATTCATCAAAATCCATAGGCAAACGGTTGGGCATGGTATCTAACTGAGTGTTCACAGAATTTTTTACTTCTTCAGGGCATATATCAAGGGTTCTTATATAGTCTATATTTGCTTTGATACATCTCTTCTTAGCTCAAGGTCATAGCGTAAAGTTATGGCTGTGATATACCAGAGGCTATCTCCCATTTCTTGCCTCAACTTCTCCATTATTTTCGATCTATTATTCTTGCCTTCTCTAAGCGTTTTCTTGCATTCAGTAAGTATGGAGCCAATTTCACCAATAAGGCCAAGGAACACAATTCGATTAGAATTTGTATTGCTTGAAGTTCTGTCTGAAAAAGAGACCTGTCTACAATATGTTGAAATATCCATGTTACCGTGCTCCCCTTTAATGAAATGGATAATCTATAATGATTAAAAGCAATGAGAATGCAATCATAAAGATAGTTAAAGGTTTATTTCACCAAGTTATGATATTCAAGTTTACCTCAATCCTAACTTTCGCTGAATATTCTCAATAGAAGCCAGAGCGTTGCAGCGCTTGGCCCCAGACTCACGAGTGTAAGTCGTAGGTTAAAATTCTATCCTGGCTTTATTTGGGAATCATAAAAGTTCAGAGTATAGATTGAGTTTAACCTCTGACCTTAAGGAAGGTTACGAAGCAGCACCCTTATGAAGGGTAAGTTTTACAGGGGCATGATTTGAGAGTGTTGCCACCAGTTCCAAACGTCCATTACTGGCTTCAATAAATTTTGAAATTTGAGAAATCACTAAGGTTGATTTTACTCATTTTGGCCCATCATTAAGATAAAAGGATGTATGAGATGCCGATTATCAAAGTGTATTCTCATGTAAATTTCCAATGCTTAGTGGGGCTCTCATTTAGTGAGCATAAGGATCGAATGGAATATACAGTTTAGTTAATCTTTAGTGTAAATTTATAGAACTTCATACATTTTTACCGTAGCGATTTGTTGTAGTGTAGGGCGGGTTTTTCAAATATTGTACTATAAGTTCTGATATTGATGATTGTGCTTCCAGAAGTTTTCCCCGCAATTTTCTGACCGTGATATATCCTGTATTTACGTCCCGATCGATTTTGTGGTTCATGAGTATTTTTATTTGTAGTTCTGTGATGTCGGCATATTCAGCCATGGTTCTGTACGTCTGTCGAAGGTCATTGCCCCAGTGGGAAAGTTTCTTGCGATCTTCCGTCTGTACAGACATGTGGCCGGTTTCACTATTATTTGCCGGGAATAGCCATTCTGTTCCCGGGTGTAATTTGTTCCCGGTTTTAATGGCTCTGATAAGGCAGCGTCGCATGGGGCGGGAGAGTGGGATATCGAAGGCTCTGTCTTTTCCTCCCTTTGGCTCAGGAATATGCAATACGGATTTTCGGATGCTCAAGTGGCTGCGCTTGGCCTTTTTCAGGGCGTCGGGCCTATGGCCGCTGAGCAGAGTGAACAGGTGGAACTCTTGCCTAATTGGGTTATCAAGTGCTTTACGTTGTTTGTTCCATTTCGCCAGGTCTTCAGGGCCCATAGCTGTGTTGCGTCGTTCGAGTTGATAAAAATCGATGGCCGTTACAGGGTGTTTGTCCGGCAAACTGCGGTCAAGTTTGTCAGCGGCATAGCGGTAGACAGCGCGGAAGATACGCATGACATTATTGGCCGTCGCGATACCGTTATTTTTGACCATGTGATTATAACGTTCAACAACTTCATCGGTGGAGGATGCGAAGCTTGAAAGAGGGCGGTCTAGCCAGTCGGAAATATTATTATATATGTAATTCTGGTAGCCCTGAATGGTTTTGTGCGACCTGTTTTTGCGCTCCATATGATTAACTTTGTATTTTTCCCATGCGTGCTTCAGGGTGATTTCTTTATTTGCGGCTTCATTGTTGTTGACGGGGGTTTGGTAGGGAGTTGAACGGGGGGTGCCAAACCGATCCCGGTGGGGCGGTATGATCCCCTGACTGATAGAGATGAGGTCCTGTTGCGCAATGATGCGTGCTCTGCGGGTGGTGATATTACCGAAGCGGCCGATGGTGCGGCGTATTATTCTGACACGTTTGCCATCTTTCCTGAAATCGCCCTGAATGGCGAAGCTTTTTGTTCTTTGGCCAATGATGATGGAGAAGCCGCCGATCCGGTTGTCGCGGATTTCATATTGCAGTTTGGCTGTAGGGGATCACTAGTTATTGCAGTACCGGGATATTGAGGGATATAACGGGATATGGTGGGATGAGATTGATTTTAAAAGGTTTTTTAATGGTCGTTAAAGGTCAGTAAAAAATTTTCGTTTTTGCAGTGGTGTTGTCATTTGGGGGTTTTTGTCACTTGAAATTGCAGTGGGTAAAAAGCCGCACCCCCCATCAACGCCCCTGAGCGATTTCCGCCGAGCGCGGCTTTTCAATTGGATATATTGCTCCCCTAGATTATTTGGTTATTATTTTTATATTCCAAAAAATCCGTTGAACAAAAGTGCTTTTTAACAACATTTTAATGAGACACTTTTACTGTGCGCTCACACTGTCGGCAGTGAGGGCGCGGTTAATACCGATGAGGTACCAGTATGCCTCGTGGCTCTGATCGTTCCCCCTGAACGATCATCCCGCCCGATTTAAAGCGGGGCCGTGATCAAAAGTTGCTCGATCAAGCCGCGCTACTATCCTAGGTAGTTGTTAAAATTTCGTAAAGTGCTGTTTTTAATCGGTTTTCAAAGCCGCCATTAAAAGCTTCTGTGCGGCCTGAACCATAGGGTCGTCGGGGTTTTGATCGCCTTCACTGCCATATTGCTGATCCAATTCCCACATAGCAATCGTCAATTGTTCGAACTTCTCCGGTGTGATCAGATTGCCCGCTTCATGAAGCGCCATATAGACCGCCATTGCGCTGTGAGCAAGCGTAGAAGTGGCCTCGCCGTCCTTATCGCCTGCCAGCAAATGATCGCGCATGATTGGGCCTTCGCCACGGGCCAGCCATTCTAATGACGTCCCTGTAGCCTCAGAAATTGCCGTTAAACCACCTAGCTTTGGTTCGGTGTCGCCAGAGATATAATTTCCCAACGTTCTTCTAGGAACGCCTGACTTTTTAGCCAAAGCGTCAGGCCCGCCGACTAACTGAGCAGCTTCCTTTAATCTTTCAGGAAATAAATTTCCTTTTTCGGTCTTCATGCCGATAACTCCGAAGTATGACAGGAAAATAATTTCATATTTCGGAGTTCTAAAAAGCCAAATATTTCAATAACTTGCAGCATTATTGCAATTTTTGGCATAAATTTAACTCCGAAATGAAAAAAACCGCTTGATTGATCGGCCATTTTCCGCCATGTTTATCTCAATTGAGATATTAGACATTCAAAAAAATCCGGGTTGCAGCCCGGTAACAAGGTTAAAATTTATGGCGCGTCGTTCCCGCAATATGTCCCCAAATCGTATCAAGTACATGCTATCCATTAAGGGCTATTGCTTTCTTGACATTGATCGTCAATTTGGCCTTGCCTATAACACCGCTGGCAAAGCTACACGCTATCCTCATATGGAAGCCGAAAAAGCCATTGCCCATGTACTTGGTAAAAGACCCGAAAACATATGGCCCACCCGATATTCAAAGGATGGGACACGTCTTAAACCGCAACCTTCCCATAACTATAAAGAATTTTGTGCGCTCCGCAAAGACCAAAAAACGGTGGCGGCGTAGACATGAAAAAATCAATCCAATGTTTAATCACAAATCACGGGCCGGAAAATTCTATTGGCCGAGTAAAGTTTCGCACTAACCAGTACGGGATTTGGTGCGAAAAGCGGAGATATCCGCTTCCTATGGAAACTTGCCTGCGGGGGGAAAACACCCCGCAGGTCTTTTCCGCAAACGATAATCAAAAAATCAAATCCAAGGAACCTATTATGACCCGTAGAAAAAGAAAGTATGATCCAAATCAAATCAATTTTTTCAATGCCCTTGATGCTACCAACGACATTCACATTCCTGCGGAGCCGGGCAAAGCCCCGATCAATCCGAACAAAATCAAGCTGGCCATATCAGGGGCGATAAAACATAGCCATTTTGACAGAGCAGAGATATGCCGCCAGATCAGCGAACTGGCCGGGCGGGAAGTGACCGTCGCCATGTTGAATGCCTATACCTCACAGAGCCGCACAACGCATCAGGTGCCGAGTGATCTTCTAGCCCCCATGTCAATCGTTTTGGGACCATCCATTCTGAAGGTAATTGCCGAAGATGCCGGATGCACTTTAGCCGAACGGCGCGAAATGCAACTGGCCCGAATAGGTCAATTTTTCATAATGCAACAGGTCGCCGAACAGCAGATTGAACAGGCGATAAACGATCTGCCCTTGATGCGGAGGGCCGGATAATGAGTGCATATGTATGGAGAACAGGACTTATCGAATTTGGACGATACATCCCTAAAGGTGCCTTGCCTTTATGGTCTGGCCGGAAGTCAATCATTGAAGTGATTGCCCGGCACAGCAGGCATAATAACGATCTATTTGTTCCCGGCGTCCCCGAAGCTGAAAATGACGTTGAAGCCATGGAAGCCATGCTCGCCTTTAACGACGAGATTATTAAACGCCTCGCGGCCCGCCGCAAGAAAAAAGAGGGAGAATTAGTATGAGCAAGTTTGAATATAAACCCCTTCTGATATCTGAAATTGACTGTGGTAATCGTCTTCGCCAGTCTAGCAAGACCCATGTGGAGGCTATTGCTGACAGCATTGAGGCGCATGGTCTACAAAACCCGGTTGCGGTCCGCAAGACCGAAAAGGGTTTTCAATTGCTTGCCGGATGGAACCGTATTTGTGCCATGAAACTATTGAAGGGCAAGGCGGTCGATTGCAAGATTTACTCTAGCATGTCAGATGAAAACGCAAAGCTGTTTGAAATTGATGAGAACCTGATCCGTTATGACCTTAATCCGCTGGATCGCGCCGTTTTCCTAGCGGAAAGAAAACGAATATATGAAGAAATATACCCGGAAGCCAAGCAAGGCGGCGACCGTAAAAAGCAAAACGTAATATTTTCGTTTTCGGAAGATACGGCGGAAAAATTAGGGCTTGGCAAGCGAGCCATTGAGCGGGCGGTACGGATCGCCACAAAGATCAGCCCCGAACTGCGTAAACGGTTAAATGATGATGGATATATCAAAGAAGGCGAGCTTTATAACCTGACGAAATTCGCGCCCGACGAACAGGAAAAAATTCTTGATCTGGTGCTTGATCCGAAGAAACCAGCCGTCAATATCAAAGCCGCTGCGAGTAGCCTGTCAGGCGATGGCCCCGCGCCATTAACCGATGATGAAAAGCACTTTAACAAGTTGATGGATAGCTACTCTCGCGCCTCTGACCCTGTGAAAAAACAGTTCAAAGATTATTTAGAGACCGCAAAATGAGCCAGACAATTGAAATGAACGAAACCATTAAAAATTCATCCCTTGATATGGCTGAATTTTATACGGCTGCGGATATCGCTCAAATGGCTTTGCCGGGTCTACCGGGAACAGAACGCGCCATCCAGTTAAAGGCAAAAAAGGAAGACTGGTACGCTCGTAAAAACATGGCTGGTGCGTTGCTGGCCCGCAAGCGTAGCGGTCAGGGTGGTGGATATGAATATCATTTTACCCTGTTGCCCGTTTGGTCACAGAGAAAGCTTGTGCTGATTGCTCGGCAGAAAGCGGCGATGAAGTCCCCCCGCACCATCAAAAAAGAACGAATATCGCAGTCTGGATTATGGGCCTTTTATGATGGCCTTTCGGACAAAAAAAAGACCAAGGCAAAATCCCGATTAGATATTTTAATGGACGTGATAGCTTTGGAAAAAGGCGGCTCCCAAAAGAATGTCTGCGTGACCATTGTGGCCCATGAAGAAGGGGTCAGTCTCCGGTCAATATATAACTGGTTTAATCTGGTCGAAGGCTATGCCAAAGTGGATTGGTTGGCCGCCCTAGTACCTCATAACTCAGGGCGTACTGTCACCGCCGAATGTCACCCGGACGCTTGGGCGATGATCAAGACAGATTACCTTTGTGAGGAACGTCCAACGTTCAATAGTTGTTACCGTCGCCTTGAGCGATCCGCCGCCGCCCATGGGTGGGATATTCCCGCCGAACGGACGCTATACCGCCGTTTTTATAAAAGCATTGGCCTCACGGTCATTAATCTGGCGCGGTACGGTACAGAGCATTGGAAACAAAACTCATATCCGGCCCAAGAACGGGACCGGAGCGTGTTTCACGCGCTGGAAGCGGTTAATGCCGACGGTCATAAATTCGATGTGTTTGTGCAATGGCCGGGCGTCGAAAAACCGGGTCGGGCCATGATGGTCGCTTTCCAAGATTTATATAGCGGTAAAATCCTGTCATGGCGCATTGATCAGACCGAAAACAAAGAGGCCGTGCGGCTGGCTTTTGGCGATGTGGTTGATGAATTTGGCATCCCGGAACATTGTTATCTGGATAATGGCCGGGCGTTCGCCAGTAAATGGCTAACTGGCCGGACGCCGAACCGGTTCCGGTTTAAAATAAAAGATGAAGACCCGGCAGGCATTATGACCAGTATGGACGTAAAAGTTCACTGGACATTGCCCTATGCCGGGCAATCCAAGCCCATTGAGCGGGCCTTTCGGGATATGTGTGATGACATTGCCAAAGACCCGCGATTGCGGGGTGCTTGGACCGGAAATCATGTAGCTAATAAGCCGGAAAACTACGGATCAAAAGCGATCCCTATTGATGAGTTTATTAGGGTGGTCGAAGAAGGCATCATCCTTCATAACGCCCGTATCGGGCGGCGGGCCAAAGTCTGCCAAGGGCGGTCGTTTGATGTGACGTTTCAGGAAAGCTACGCCATCGCCCCGATCCGCAAGGCGACCGAGGTTCAGCGGCGGCTTTATTTGCTTGCTGCCGAAGGCGTGAAAGTATCTAGCCGAGACGGTGCCTTACGGTTAATGGAAAACCGATATTGGGCGGATTTCCTGCGGGATCACAAGGGTCAAAATTTGGTCATCCGGTACGACCCACAGAATATGCATGCCGGGCTTCATGTTTATCGGCTCGACGGTGAATATCTCGGCTTTGCGGAGATATGGGATGCCGCCGGATTTAACGACATAAGCAAAGCCCAAGAGCATGGCCGCGCACGGAAACAAATGCTCAAGGCCGACAAGATGATTTTAGCAGCCGAACGGACCATGGGGCTGGATGAAGTCATCGGTTATATGGCCCCGCCGCCCGCGCCCGATGCCACCAAACTGGATAGCAAAGTCGTTAAGCCGATATTCGGCGACAAAGCCGCTGATCGGAAGGTTGTGGATGCGATGGAAGCCTTGAAGGCCAACACCCCGACCGCCGCCGCATTAACCGACCGTCAGCAGGCCGAAATTGAGGCGATGAACGCGGAATTTGAAGCCGCCGAGAATGTTGTGATGTTGCCGGAAACTGCCAAACAACGGTTTGCCAAGGCCCATGCGTTGGAGATTGCCATCAAGATGGAAAATGAAATAGCGCAGGATGATGCACTATGGCTTGGCCGCTATCAAACGACCCCTGAATACCGCTCTCAACAGAGCATGTTCGAAGATTTTGGAGAGAGTTATCTCCAAAACTAAATGACCCGCCCAGAGGTTGGAGCCAAGGGCAGGTCAAATATTAACAATATTTGTGAGACCAAGATTATGACAGAAAATATTATCCAAAACAAGGGCATGATCGCGCCGCTACAGAATGTGGCGCTGTTTAATGAATTGCTGGACCGGGTGATGAACCGTAAAGCCCATTTGCCCGGCTTGGCCACCTTTCATGGCCCAAGTGGGTATGGCAAGACATTTTCCTCGACCTATGGGGCGCACAAGCATAACGCCCATTATATCGAAGTTGGAGATAGCTGGACCCGGAAAACTTTTTTGGAAAAACTGATCACAGAAATGGGCGACACGCCTTGCGGCTCAATCCCAAATATGGTGGGTCAGATCGAAGATATTCTATGCGGTATCGACCGCCCTATTATCATTGACGAATTCGATTATGTGGTGAAGAAAAACTATGTCGAACTGGTCCGGGAAATTTATAACCGGACACATGCCCCCATGGTTCTGATTGGCGAAGAACGCCTTCCCATTAAATTGCAAAAATGGGAACGGTTTCATAACCGGATACTGGACTGGGTGCCAGCGGAACCTTTGTTGGAAACAGAGATGAGAATTCTCACCCGGTTTTATGCTGAGGATGTAGAAATTGCCGATGATCTTCTGGATCATGCTTTTCGAGTTATTGAGGGCCGCGCCCGCCGCGCCTGCGTCAATATTTCCCGGATCAATGAATATGCCCAACAACAGGGCCTGAGCAAGATCAGCTTGAAAGAATGGGGCAACCGCCCGGTATATGTGGGGAAAGCTCCGATGCGGGCGTCAACCGGGGGGCGTCGCTAATGTCTTCTAAGCCGATTGATCAGACCACCAAGGGAAATGTATTGCCGCCCCGTCAGAGTATATGGAAATTTATTCGGGGCCGGAAGGACACCTTTACGACCATTGATATATCCAATGAATTGAAGATCAATTTATTGCAAAGCCGCACCTATTTAAAATCACTTGTAAAAGCTGGCTTTATTGAGGTAGTCGACCTGCCAAGAAATGCGGCCCAACCCGTTTCTTATAAATTTATCAAAGGCCCAATGACGGCCCCCCGTGTTCGCAAAGACGGCAGCCGCGTAACACAAGGCTCAGGTCAAAATAACATGTGGCGCACGATGAAAATGGCCGGGAAGTTTACGCTGCCGGACCTTGCTAGGGCGGCCAGCACCGACGAAGTGACGGTGAGTATAGAAGCGGCAAAGGGATATGTCGGTATGTTGACCCGCGCCGGATATTTAAGAAAAATTTCAGATAAGCCCTCCCTCTGGACGCTTCCAATCTGCAAACGCACCGGGCCGCTGGCCCCGATGATCCAACGGGTCAAACAAGTATTTGATCCAAATCTTAACAAAGTTGTCTGGCCTGTCGATCAAGGGGAAAAATCATGAATATTCGTATAAGCAGTGTTGTCACAGCGAATGAGGCGTGGGGCGGCGAAGCGCCAGATTGGGTCATCGCCCTTGCCGAATGTTGCGACTTGCATCAGAGCCAGAATAAGGCCGCGCAAATCATTGGCTATTCCAACACCACGGTGAGCCAAGTTCTGATGAATAAATACCCCACAGACTATACTCAGGTCGAGAAAATGATCAGGGGCGCGTTGCTGAAAGAGACCGCGATTTGCCCTGTGTTCGGTTTGCTTAATCTTAAAGATTGCAACGATTATCAAACAGGCAAACGCTTCACCAGCGGCAGCATGGCGCGGCTTTTCAGGAAAAACTGTCCAACATGTGACTTTAATCGGGAGAATAAAAATGGAAATAAGTGAAGACATTCAAAATCTATATGACTTTGTCGCAACGGAGCGCACCAAACATGGCGGCCAGTTAATGGCGGGGCCTGCCGATAAGGTGTTGGACAAACTATTCGCCATTCATCGTCAGATCATTGTGTCAGAGGCCCGACCGATCCCCGCACCCAACAACGTAATCAAACTGGATGCGCGGCTTTTGGCGGCGGGCGGCACCATTAAAACATATCGCCGAAAATCAGCATTAACCCCAATTTTAACCTTCTTTAAAAGGCCCAAAAAATGAATATCGAAACACCCGAAGAAAATAAATTTCCGTCCGGCTACTTGATGGACAGCAAAGGCCGAATGGTGCCGGAAAGTATGATCAAGGACCATGTCAAAATGGAAGATGACATGGTGCGCAAAATCATGGGATATGCCGCCGATCTTAATGATCAAATTGCGCGGTTTCAGGCTCATACATTTAGTGACATGGCCGCATTCATGGACCTATTGGAAGAAAAATATGATCTAACACGAGGCGGCCGCAAGGGCAATGTAACCTTCAGTAGCTTTGATGGCTGTATGAAAATTCAAATTGCCATACAGGATCATCTTGAATTCGGGCCAGAGCTTCAGGTGGCGAAACAGTTAATTGATGAATGCATCGCCGCATGGTCAAGTGATATGAGCGATAAAATCAGCGCCTTGGTTAATCATGCATTCAATGTGGATAAACCGGGACAGGTCAACCGTGAAGGACTGTTTTCCCTGCGCCGCCTTGAAATAGATGATCCCCAATGGCGCAGTGCGGTTGAAGCCATTAATGACAGCATCCGCACAGTCGGCAGTAAAGCCTATATTCGTTTCCACCGCAGGGATAACCCCGAAGATAAATGGCAGCCTGTAACGATTGATCTCGCCAAAGTTACAAGGACATAAATGATGGCGCGGATGCACCCAGATACGATCAGAACAGAGGACTTGAAACAAGTTCTTCAGGAACTGTGTTTCGCGTCGTCTGGATGCATGAAGGCCGCGCCAAGCAAGGCAAACCGCGCCCGTCTGAGACTTGTTCTTGTGCGGGCTTTAAAATCCCTTAAAGCCCCTCTTAAAACAGAAACCCCGGCAGTGTCGGGGCGGCCCGATCCGGTGGATATGGTCGCCCGATATGTTGAACAAGGCGGGGAATGGCAGGATTTGATCGCCGCCATAACCCGGCGGGGCCGATCCGGGCAAACCAAACAGAAAGGTAGAGATAATGACAAAAGAATACAGCATTGATCAATTGATTGCCTGCGCTCAGAAAGGTGGTTCCAGTGTGTGACCCTTTAATGAAAATAGAATATGACGGTTTAACTTGTGGCGATTGTGGGCATTGGAAAAGATGCAAAGCTTTAATCCACCGTTTAAATCCTAAATCTCAATACTGTGATTTTTATCCAGTGAGATTTGTTAGAATGATGAGTTTTGAAAATAATTCAACCGTTCGTTAGAATGGGGGTCAATATGCCACGCCGGAAGAAGCCATCGCCGCTGTTGACGGGGAATTGGTATGAAATACACCCTTGATCAATTGATTGCCTGCGCTCAGGAAGAGGTCCGGGACCGGGAAGCATTCTTGTCGGCAATAAAAAACTCCTCGCCCTCATATGGGGAATACAAAGAAGATGTCGCCATCATGGTCGCGGTCGCAGAATATCTGATCCGGGCAAAAAATTCACCTGTAACCGCATTGTAAAGGAACCCCTAATGCCCGTTTGTCTGCATCCCGATTGTCATGAAGAAATCCCCAAGGGAAAACATGCTTGCCGCTATCACTGGCGGCAGCTTCCCAAGGAGATCAAGAGGCCGATTGTAAACGCCCGGTTTTACCATGCGCCGATGAGTTTGAAGGATGCGATCGGACAGGCCGAGGATTGGCTTAAACAGCAGGATAAAATCATATGAATAGGATTGAAGAAATAAAACGTAAAATCCGCAGCTTAAAGAAAATGACCGTTGAAAATGGTTGCACACAGGAAGAAGCCCTGCGTGCCGCCGAGAAGGCCCGCTCCCTGTTGTCAGAATATAATATTGATGACGATGCGCTGAATTTTGAGGAAGTCAGGGTTGATTTCGGACGTTCTACACAGGATATCGCGGACAAGATGTGTTCTGTTATTGCCATATATTGTGGATGTTATTTATGGAAGTGCCGCACATATAATTCGGCTGGAAAGAAAACACTTGAAGTCGTTTATTTCGGAAAGGAACCATCCCCCACATTAGCGGAATATGTCCATGATGTTTGTTTCCGGGCATTGGCCACCGCCGTGGAGGACGAGAAGGAAACCTTAGCATATAAAAGCCGTCGCAACCGCCGAACGCGGGGACAGCATATCAAAGCCTTTAAAGATGGTTTTGCCATGGCACTGTCGGCCAAATTAATAGAAAAAGCCCCGCTGGACGCATGGAAGGCGTACGACATCGCAAAAGCGCAAGCCGCAGGCGGGGGGCTGACTTTCAAGAAAACAAGAGAATTGACCAAGGTTGATAACCGGATTAGTGGCGTTACATACAGCGGCTATAAGGCAGGGCAGGATTTTGCCCTAAATGATGCTGTGGCCACGCCTGCACATAAGCAGATCGGCGGTCCCTCATGAGCAACCGTAAAAGTATGTTTCAGAAAATACATATCGCCAAGAAGGATTTGGGTCTTTCCGATGATGATTATCGTTTCACACTGGAAACGGTGACGGGCCGGAATAGTTGCGCCGATATGTCGGATAGGCAATTGGCCAAAATTCTGGATCACTTCAAGTCGAAAGGCTGGAAACCGAAAAAGCGCAAAAAGTCAAAGCACGCGGAGGTCCGTATGGTCTATGCGCTGTGGTGGGATTTGTTCGATAGTGGGAAGCTGGATTGTGCGAAATCCCAAGTGCGCAGCGCCCTACAAAAATTTGTGCAGAATTTGACCGGAATAGATAATCCTGAATGGCTTCAAGGACCTGACGCATCCGCCGTTATTGAGGCTTTAAAAGCCATGAAGAAGAGAGAGAAGAAATTATAATGTCATTTGTAAAATTAAACCCAATTATCAGAACAGGCGTGTGGAAAACTATTGGATTAAGCGTGACCTATTGCGGCACAAATTTAAAATTACGTATACTTTTTTGCACAGACATCATGAAGGCCATCGGTGCTGGGGTCGGTGGCGGCAAGGTCGATTGCCTGCAAGGCGAAGGTGATGACGCCGGAACGTTGCTTATTCGCAAGGGGCTGGATTTCGCCATCGCCCGACATTCAAAGGACGTGGGCCGTGTTGATGTCCCCTTGCCAGATGGCGTCCCCCGCAATATTTGCAATGTCATGGACGCCGAATATAAAAAAACCAAGGACGGGTTGGTGATTACAATTCCGAAGCTGGTTCCTAAAAAAAAAGGTCTGACGGCGGGGCGTAAAAAGGTGGCGCCGCATAAGCATGTTGAGCCAGAAACACCTATAGAAGCCGTTCCGGTCAAAATTGATACGCCGGAGGTGTTGAAATCAAAAGGCATATCCGAGGATGGTGTGAAGTACCTGATGAATAATCAGGAAGAAACCCATCCCAAGGCTGATAGGGATTAAAGGAAAAAAGATATGATGTTAATTACTCTTAATCACCGCAAGCTTCGCCTTAAAGAGTTGAAGGTCAGCCAGAGGTTTGAAGTCATCCTTGGCTTCGATCAACTCAAAATGGTCCGAACCGTTCCTTTTGAATTTACACCAGAAATTTCCTCTGAGAGAAGTACCATAACTGTTATCAGCATCATATTCGATATAAATTTCGGGTGGGTTTTCATAGGTGGCCACAATCTTTTTAACAAAAACATAGGAACTGGGCGATTTCAGATTAGCTTTAAGGCCAGCTTCACAGGCCGCGAACAGTTTATAGTCTTCACTATTCAAGTAATTTTGTTCTTCTTTTTTGTGGGCCATACGCTCCTGAATATTCGTTCCCCCGATATAAAGCCCAATCAAGACGGCCACAGCCAGCGTTACCCACACAAAAACCATAAAATCCGAAACTTCAGTTTGTTCGCTGTTTTCTTCACTCATGACAATCCCCTTTTGCTGTTAAAAAGGCAGTTTTACACATTGAGGCTTACTGGTCAATCTGGAAGAAAGGAACAAAGACGATGACAAGAGAATTCTGTGATGCCTGCGGGGCAGAGGAAAAATGTGAATGTTGCCACCATTGCACAAGCTGTGAACAGGAAGGCTATGACGTCCAAAATGACACCACACGCTGGTTTCAGAGTGACGTTAGAGTTTGGACTGAAAAATGCTTTGGCTCTGAGGTATCCTCGGATACCGTGGAGCGCAATCACCGCTTTCTGGAAGAAGCCTTAGAACTTGTGCAGGCCTGCGGCTGTAGTGCCGCCGAGGCGCGGCAATTGGTTGAATATGTTTTCTTGCGCCCCGTTGGTGAAAAGCGGCAAGAGGTCGGCGGCGTGATGGTGACATTGGCCGCACTCTGCAATGCGCAAGATATTGATCTGGACAGAAGCGCGAGGGCGGAATTAAGCCGGATCAATGATAATAGCACCATTGAAAAAATCCGCTTCAAACAGGCCAATAAACCCAAGCATGGCCCGTTACCATCGCATCAAGAAATGGCGACAATAGATTTCGGGTGCATCGAATTGACGGGCCGTGTCGTTGATAGCTTTGCATGGAAATGGATTGAACGGCTGATATGGGATGATGATATTACCCAAGCAGAATGCATTTCAGTCTTGAAACACGCACCAGCCGCGCCGTGGAACGATGCGGAGATTAAATGGGATACGTCGCATTTGCGCTATCATGCGGATGTAAAGGCTATGGGGGAAGAGAAGAAATGAAAGCTACCCAATTTATAAAAGTGCTTGAACAAGCCATTGAAGATTTTGGTGATCAAGAAGTTGTGATTTCAGACAGCTTCTATGGGCAAAGTCCGGCGGACGGCGTGGTGGGATATGATAAAAATAATTCCCCTGTAATTAGTGAAGAATTTCCTATCATTAAAATTAGAATTTGGTAGAGGAAAACCCATGATCCCTCATAAAGTCACACTTTCCGGCGAACTGGCGGCCATAGCTGAGATTATCGGCTTTGGGGCGGTCCTGCGGCTGGCGCATGACTTTGGGGGCCATGAGGTTAAAATCCCAAAATAGCCCCGGCCCGGACAGCAGCTTGTCGAATGTATTGGTCTTGCGGCCACGAAGAAATTAACGGCCCATTATGGCACCGGGCGGATGGGAATCCCCCTCGGCCCCACCGCCAGCTATAACCAGTTCATTCGGGGGCAGGCCATGAAAATTGATCAAGGTCTGGCCGATGGACAGAATGACGTGCAAGTTGCCCGGTCTGTGGGTTGCACCACACGTACCGTCCGAAACCATAAAAACCGGACACCCGACAAAAAACAACATGGCCTGTTTGACTGAATTTTAATCCTGTGTCATATTGCGTTGTCTCAAGTGATGGGGGAACTATCGTTCGTCACCTCACTACTTGAGTTCCCCCGCTCCTCGCGTCGCTCCCCCTTCCGCAAAATAAACAAAGACCGGAAGGCCTTCCGGGGCTTTTAACCATGGCTTGAGATTTAGTCTTTCTCCCCATGGAAAACAAAGATGATTATAAAAAATTTCTCCGCGCTATGGTCCCTTTACGGGCAAATGAAGGCGGGTTAGTGGATGACCCGGATGATCCGGGGCAAATTACCAAATGTGGAATTTCTCTGCGGACCCTGTCACGACTTAATGCTGTGGACAACAATCATGACGGCCTGTCCGATTATGATTTTAATGGTGATGGCGCTATTGATGCGGATGATATTCGCGGTATGGATGACGCGTCCATTCGCCTTTTCTATTATCATGAATTCTGGCATAAATATGATTATGGTGCCTTGCCCAACAACGTGGCGATCAAGACATTTGATTTCGCCGTCAATATGGGGCCGCATCAAGCGGCTTTGATCCTGCAACGTGCGCTGCTGGCCAATGGTCATCGCCTGATGGATGATGGTCTCCTTGGTAACATCACTCGCGCCTTGGTCAATTCAACATTACAGGAACAGCTTATTCCCGCCATGCGATCCGAAGCCGCTGGCTTTTATCGCTTGCTGGTTGCCGTTAACCCCACATCGAAAAAATACCTTAAAGGCTGGCTTCGGAGGGCGTATCTATGAGCATTTGGAAAACCATAAGTAAAACCATTGGTGGGGTTGCCCCGCTCCTTGGCACTATCGTAGGTGGCCCGGCAGGCACGCTTGTAGGGGGCTTAATCGGGTCGGCTCTTGGTGTGGATGGCACAGATGCCGACGCGGTACATCTGGCGATCCAAGACCCGGCGCAGTTGGCTAAATTGCGCGAACTGGAACTGAACAACAAGGCCCATCTGGAAACGTTGGCCATTCAGGCAGAGACCCAAAAGATCGCCGAAATCAATAAAACCATGCGGGCCGAAATCAACAGTACCGATGAGTATGTGCGGCGGTGGCGTCCAACTTTCGGGTATGTGGTTTCCGGGGCGTGGGCAGTTCAGATTACGGGATCAACGGCAACATTAATTTATGCGGTTTGGAAAGACCCTGCGACCGCAGGAAACATCATAAATATGGTCGCAACCTTTAATGGCTCAACATCGGTGTTATGGAGCATTGCCCTGTCAGTTCTTGGCATCAATGTTGTCAAAAGATCACAGGATAAAGTGGTCGCGGGGGGCGGGGCGGCCAGCGGAATTTTACAGGGGATCAGTCAATTGGTTCGTGGCAAATAATGGATGCGGCGGATCGGGCGGAAGTCGTTATTGAAAAGGAAATGGATTGCATGATTGCGAAAAGTCAACGCCGCCTTCAGGGGAATAACCAGACGGGGGCATGTGTCGATTGTGATGGCATGATCCCGATGGATCGGATGGCGGCATTGCCGGGCTGTGCGCGATGTGTTGCCTGCCAAAATGAAATTGAGGGAAGTTGAATATGGGTGTCCTTGAGATATTGAGAAGTGTATGGCTTGTCGCCAGCGGCGTGTTGTTATTTGCCGTTTTTGTCCTGATGTTGATGGCGCGTGACAAGTTTGTTTCGAAGAAAGACCATGAGAAGCTGGAAGCCAAAGTGGCGATGATTAAAGAGCGGTTAATAGCTGCTGAAACAGCACTCGAAAATGTTCCCCGAACAGATACTATGCACGAATTATCATTATCAATTGAGCGCATGAATGGAACAATAAATGTAATGTCTGCCATAGTATCTGGCATGGAAAAGTTCTCCAAGTCCATGTCGTCAACTATCGCTCGTCAAGAAGAACATCTTTTAAACGCCAGTAAGGGAAAATAATATGATTTATGCTGAGAAAGTAGCGGAACATCGCCGCCTGACCATTTTGCGTATGCTGAATGATCAGGACGACGCCAGCCTGAATACATCCGTTTTGCTGGATGGCTTGGCCGAGGTCGGTTTTGGCGTTCACAAGTCTGTTCTGGCGGAGGATGTGAAGCTGATGAAGAACCTTGAAGTGGTCACGGTTCAGGAATTGTCCGGCGGCATATGCGTTGTGGCCATCACGCCGCACGGGATTAAAGTCGTGCGCGGCCTGATCCGGGCGGACGGCATTAAATATCCCGGTCGACAGGAGGTTTAATGCCACCACGTTCCACTGTAAAAAGTTTGCCGCCTGAAATCAAAGCCGCTCTTGATCGGCTTTTGGCGTTGGACGATATGACCATTGATCAACTGGTCGAGCATCTTGCCCAGTTGGGGGCTGACCTGTCTCGGTCTGCCGTGGGACGATATACCCAGAATTACAAACAAGTCGCGGCCAAAATCAAACAGTTCAAAGAAATGTCCAAAGCCTTCGCAAATGATCTGGGGACAGCCGTGGAAAGCGACGCGCACCAAGTCATCGTTCAGATGCTTCATACCATGCTTATGCGAACCGGTATGGCTGAACTGGAAAATGATAAACCGACGATCACGCCTAAAGACTTGATGATGCTGTCCGCATCGATCAAAAACCTGATGGGGTCGGTCAAGGACCGTCAGGTCATTCAGGAAAAAGAACGTATTCTTGCCCGCCAAGCTGCGGCAAAAGACGCGGCATCGACCATGAAAGAGGCCGGGCTGTCCGCAGAACAGATACGGTTCTGGCGTGAAGATTTCCTTGGCGTGAAACCAAAACCGAAAGAAACTTGACCCATGGCGACCCGGCCCCCGTTACAGATTGGTGAAGTCCGCGCTGTTCCTAATGAAGAATTGCCCCCTAGAGTGCTGAGTATTCCAGAGGATATGAACCCGCTGGCTGACGGGATTTTAATGAAGCACCAAAAGGAATGGATCGCTGATAAAAGTCCATTGAAATTGCACGAAAAAGGCCGTCGTACCGGGATTACATGGGCCGAGGCCCACGATGATAGTTTGGTTGCCGCCGCCAGTAGGTCGGCAGGCGGCGATAATGTGTATTACATCCCAGATGTGAAGGAAAAGGGTCTGGAGTTTATCGGTTATTGCAGGCATTTTCTAAAATTCATTGACGAGCATGCATCTCAAATAGAAGAATATTTAGAAGAAATTGCTTATCAAGATAAGATGGGGAATACAATAATAGAACGGATAGCCGCCTATCGGATTATCTGTTCCAGTGGTTATAAAATTGTTGCCCTCAGTTCCCGCCCCGCATCTATTCGCGGGCTACAGGGGGTTGTTGTGATTGATGAAGTGGCCTTTCATTTAAACCCCGGTCTTGTCATCGATGCCTGTAACGCGCTGTTGATTTGGGGCGGGAAAATTCGCCTTATATCAACCCATAACGGTGCGACAAATCCCTTTAATGAACTGATTAAAGAAATTAAAGAGGGTAAGTGGCCGTATAGTTTACATAGATGTACGTTTGACGACGCGGTGGCCAATGGCCTGTATGAACGGGTTTGCTTAATCCGGGGCTGGACACCATCGCCAGAAGGTAAGAAGAAATGGTATGATCTTATCCGGGGATCATACGGCACCCGGACAGCGTCCATGAAGCAGGAACTGGATGCGATCCCGTCCGATGGTGAAGGCCAGATGCTTAAACTGACTTGGATTGAAGGCTGTATGAAACCGGAGCATGTGGTTCTGCGCTGGAAGCCGCCGTCTGATGATTTCGTTGATTGGCCGGAGAAAACGCGCCGGGCTGAAATGCAACTCTGGCTGGAGAAAACGGTTACGCCTATTTTGGCAAAACTGCCAAAAAATTTACAGCATTATTTCGGTGAAGATTTTGCCATGCGCAATGACCAAACTGCCATTGTGGCCGGGTTCGTCGCGCAAAATATGGACCGTATTGCGGCCTTGGTCGTTGAATTGCACCAATGTCCCTATGATCAACAGAAGCAGGCGTTGTTTTTTATTGTCGACAGGTTGCCACGATTTGCCAAAGGCATTCTTGATGCCAATGGTAACGGCATGGTGCTGGCACAGGAAGCCCGGCAAAAATACGGCGAACCCGCCATTGAAGAATTGATGCCAAATGATAACTGGCTCCGGGAATATACTCCAAAATTAGTAGCGGCCTTTCAGGACAGAACCATAGAAATATCGCAAGATGTGGATATCCGGGACGATCTGCGCCTGTTTGAAATTATCAATGGTGTCGGCAAAATCCCCCGTGACGTCCGTACGAAAGGCGTTGGCGGCGAGAAACGCCACGGCGATACCGCAGTTGCCCTTTTGAATTTTCATGCGGCAACCTATGGCGTTGTGGTGGTCTATGACTATGAAAGTACAAAATCCAATAATGATGACGATGACGACGATCTGACAGGGGAATTTGTCCGTGGGTCTGTCGCTTCAATAAGAGGAGCCTATTGATATGGCCGGACCTATTTTAGATCAATATGGCAATGCTGTCAGAACAGAAAAACTTGAAGAAGAAATTGCGGCGCCATCTCTGACCAGTGTGCGGCAACATTTCACGGATCATGTGACCCATGGCCTGACGCCGGGACGGTTGGCGCAGATACTGCGCAGTTCTGAGGTGGGTGATCCCCATGACTATTTGGGCATGGCCGAGGAAATTGAAGAAAAAGACTTGCATTATCAGGCGATCATGGGAACCCGGAAACGGGCCGTCAGCCAGTTGGAAATCACAGTCGAACCCGCCAGTGATGATGCAAATGATGAAGCTAACGCGCAATTGATCCGGGATTTCCTGAACCGGGATGACATTGAGGAAGTTCTGTTCGATGTTCTGGACGCCATCGGCAAAGGGTTCAGTGTATCAGAAATCATGTGGGACACGTCCGTGCAAAAGGCTTAAGCCATAAATTTCTGTGGCAGCCACGCTCATTCGTTGTTATTGGGT
>JAESRB010000057.1 GCA_016764855.1 Emcibacter sp. | reverse complement strand
TTTTTGTTAAACCCTTGAAGGAAAGAGATAATACCCCTGCTGTATTTTTTATAGTCAATCAAATCAAGATGTTACACCATAGGAAAAATACTATGCCTAATGCCCCAGAGAACCCCTTTAAACCCAAGCTTGGCAAACCCGGAAACAGGGGTGGCCAGTTCAGTAAACGGGTGCTGAAAAAGGTTAGAAACCTGTCCCATGGCCTGTCGGTAGGTAAACCATCCATCGACATGCCAGCGGGCAGGAATGGTTTTACAGGGGAGCGCATTGGCCGAGGCCACTGGGCAGGCACATATAGCCGTTCCACTGTTCCTGCAGGGGCACGGCAGGTCATTATTAAAAGCAGGGTTATCAAACTTGCGGGATCAGGATATGGGAGAGCAATGTCACACCTCAAATATATTGAACGGGACGGTGTTGGGCAGGACGGAAAAGACGCACAAACCTATGACAAATACGGTGATGATATTGAGCTGAAAGATTTTCAGAATCAAAGTGACGGTGATCGTCATCAGTTCCGTTTTATTATCTCCGCAGAGGATGGTGTTGACATTGAAGATCACAAATCTTTTACGCGTGATGTAATGATGAAGATGGAACAGGATTTACAGAGCAAACTTGATTGGGTGGCGGTAGATCACTTCGATACGGACCACCCTCACACACATCTTGTGCTGAGGGGCGTGGATGATAGGGGTAAGGATCTGGTCATTGCCAAATCCTATATGAGCTATGGTATGAGAAATGCTGCCTCAGAAATTCTGACACAAGAACTCGGCCCCCGCACGGAAATGGAAATCCTGCAGCAGGTCAGACGACAGGTGGATCAAGACCGGCTAACGGATATTGATCGTGACATCATCAAATACAGTCGAGACAATATGATGCATCCCGATGGCGGCACCTATTCCGCCAATTTGGTCACAGCCCGTTTGAAGAAACTTTCCAAAATGGGACTGGCCCATCATCAGGGCAGCAATTATTGGCAACTGTCCCCTAGGATAAAAGAAACCCTGACCCTCATGGGAGAGAAGGGCGATATCATCAAAACTTTACACCGTAATCTCTACGGAGCAGGCAAAGATCATCTGAAACAAAAAGCCCTGATCTTTGGCATAGATGAAACCCCTCAAAAACAAATCACTGGCGAAGTATTAAACGTGGGTCTGTCCGATGAACTGAATGATAGGCGTTATGTTATTCTGGACGCCACAGACGGGAACCATTGGTATGTGGATATGGGGGAATTGGAGCAAGTGAGTGAATTAAGTCAAGGCATGATCATATCTGTCACAGAAGCACACAAAAAGGCTTCTCAAGTGGATCACCGTATATCCGACATAGCTGCCCAGAATGGAAATACATACAGTCCTGAAATCCACCAACAATTTGATCCAAAAGCCACGCCTGTATTTGTCCAAAGTCATGTTCGCAGGTTAGAGAGTTTGCGCCGATATAACATAGGAAAACGGAGTCAAGATGGCATGTGGCAAATCCCCCCTGACTTTACAGGTCAGGTGGAGAAGCTGCAAAAGCAATTTGCACGAAAAGCTCCTGTGGCACTGACCATTAATTCAGCTTGCGGCTTGGATCAGCTTACCGAAGGTGAGGGCTACACAATGTTGGATCGTCATCTTGATGGTACGGAGAAGATCCCGCTTTCAGCAGGTGGCTTTGGCAATAAAATAAATCAAGCGACCATACAAAGGCGGAACTGGCTATTACGGCAAGAACTAATCCAACAAAAGGGGGATCAGTTTATTTACCCGAAGAATTTTCAGAGCCAATTGACTAGACGGGAACTGACAAAGATTGCGGCAACAATTTCCAGCCAAACAGGTCAACAATATTCACCCATGCAGAACAAGGGAGAGGTGAGTGGAACCTATATCCGAAAACTCAATCTCAGAAGCGGCCAATATGCAGTTCTGGAGAAATCCAAAGAGTTCACGCTCGTGCCGTGGCGATCTGTGATGGATCGTGCCAAGGGGCAAGTGATATTTGGTGTGATCAGTCGGGGAAATATCAACTGGACGATCGGGCGAGGCGTGTCTTTTTAATTGCAGATATATTTGAGATCATATTTTTGGGTAAGGGTTTTGATCTTATCAGGCATTTTGCGCCGACAATAATTTTGAACAAGGGGTTTGAGAATGAGCTCATCATCCTTGTTTCCGACCAAATGGCCATCTACTTTCAATTCGCCAATGAGCCCTTCATGAAGATGGATGTAGTTTAGCAAAGCTTCGGTAGTGTCTCAGTTTGAAATTTAGAACCTATTGACAACACTAGCATCTATTCATCATATCCTGTATGCTTATTGGTAAGCATTTAAGGAGTCAATATGCCTAAAGGACCAAAAGGACAGAAACGCCCAGCCGATGTTATAGGTGCTGCTGTTATGGTAGCACAAATAGCCATTGGTGAGGTTGAAGAAAACACGCCGTTAGAAAGCGCACGGAAAGGTGGCCTTAAGGGCGGAAAAGGACGGGCAACATCGCTAACTCCTGAACAAAGGTCAGAAATAGCAAAAACCGCCGCGACTGCACGTTGGAAAAAAACCAATTAAGCCGCTTCAGAATCCTCACCAACACCATTGGCTATCTTCATTTCTTCAATATCATCTTCGAAATCCATTATTATTTGAATAGGCTCTTCGTGTGGGTGAACATCATTATAATGATCTACCTTCATCACCAATGCATAACAATCACTTGTAATGGACCGCCGTTCTTGCTGCACACTCTTTACAACGTGTAATCTTGGTGCATCGTCAATATCAGCCCATTCAAACAAGGTTTCGCCTGTTTTCGCTTTTTGTCGGACTGGAATATTAGCACGGTATTCACGACCAGACTTGTCTACGCGCTTTTCTTCTCGGAGTGCTTGTGCCAGATCATTGGCCAAGCTTGTACTTAAATCCACTGGCCTAGGGGACCATAAGTTTTTATCAATCGCCCAAGCGGCGACTGTTTTCAAATCAACTGGATCGTGGGAAACTTCTTTACGATACTTGGCCCAAACTGAGCGTAATTGTTCTTTATAATTTGGCATTTATTTTACTTTCTATTATCGTTCCGTTGGGACAAGATCGCCCCAACCATCCATCATCATCGAAATTGCTAGGTCTTCA